>JAHHGY010000094.1 GCA_019359635.1 Chroococcus sp. CMT-3BRIN-NPC107 | reverse complement strand
AAAGCATGGACGTAAAGCTAAGAGCATTTTTCGCTATGGCTTTGACTATCTGCGAAATATTGTTCTCAATTTGGAGCAGAAAATGGATGATTTCTTAAATGCTCTACATTTTTTGTCCTGTACTTAGAGCTAATACACAAGTTTCGTTAGTTAAACGGGGTTCTAGAAAAACTAACTCGTGGTTGCTTTGCTTGTTAGCCGCTTCGAGAAAAGTGCGATCATAAGACTTAGTGCTGAAGACAGCAACTTTCATTTCCTGTACCTCCAGCTTATTTTTGTAGATTTTACAGGCTTTAACCGCCTGCTGCAAAAGTCGCCATAATTATCACTGATAGCAAGATTCCAGGACTAAGCAACAGCACTAGCATAAATAAATCGTGGGGAGTCATAATTAGCTTTTTTATTACAGTATCAGTCTTAATTTAATTACTTTCGAGCAAAAAAAGCTCGTACTTTTGGTAATCAAATTTGCTACACAGATGTTGCCAAACCTTTCAAGGGAATATCAGGCGATAATCCCATAGATTGAACTAAAACGCCAAACCCGCCTAAGCCTTGAGGATCTATTAGTTGATGCAATACTTCACGACGTTGGAGTAATTGCGACACATTATTGGCGTTGTTGGTAGAAACTGCTGCAATTCGTTCTCCTAATCCCAGCGCCATCAAAAATAATCCTTGCTGAGTGAATCCCACCTTTTGCAAGCCGCACTTTTTGCCCCAAAGCTCTAAAGCAGTAAAATCTACATGAGCGGTAATATCTTGCTGACCGATATTGATATAAGGATTGTTGTGGTATTGGTGGCGATAGTAGCACTGTAAAGTTCCTTGACTTCGCATCGGGTTATAATATCTTGCCGCCGAGTAGCCGTAATCTATAGTTAACAAGTATCCTTGCTGCAACTTTTGCGCTACTGTACTTAACCATTCCAAAGCCGCTAAATTAATTTCACTACGATAATTCTCTGGTAATTGCGCTAAGTTTATTCCCACTAAGTCGAAATACTCAGCTATTTTTGGCGTAGAGGGAGCGCTGACTACTTCTATAAACTCATTGTTTTCAGAGGTAGTGACATAAATTTCTCCTAATTGCCCGTCTTGAAGCGAAAATAAATTAACAGGGATTGCATCGACAAGTTCGTTAGAAAAAAAGCAGCCAGTAATTGAACTTGCAGGTATTTCTTCTAAGTTGCACCATTTAACTTTATCGACTACACCTTGCAATAGTTGCTGTTGTTGCTGCTTTAAACCTAGGGAAACTTCAACAATAATGTACTGTAAAGAATCAAAAAACTTGCGGTAGTGCTTGTACAGATATTTGAGTATATCAACCGCCAAAATACCTTGTCCTGCGCCCATTTCTACCAGTGTAAAGGGTACGGGTTGCCCCATATTTTCCCACATTTGGGCAAATTGTACTGCTAATAGTTCGCCAAAATCTTTACCCAAGTGGGGAGAGGTAAAAAAGTCACCTTGCGCCCCAATATCTACAGCTTTGGTAGTGTAATAGCCATACTGGGGATGGTATAGCGCCAACTCCATGAATTGGGCAAAGGTAATAAGGCGATCGCTCTTTGCTTTAATGCGATCGGCAATAACTTCAGTTAATAACAATTTAAAATTATTTTATTTTTGTATAGTGGGGCGCAAATTCTTACGCCCCAAAACTTCTAACGATCTACAGATCCCATAATGATGTCAACGCTACCCAAAATTGTCACAATATCGGCAACTTTTACGCCTCGGACAATATGAGGGAAAATTTGCAAATTGTTAAAGTCCGCAGCGCGAATCTTCCACCGCCAAGGGAAAACATTATCATCACCAACCAAATAAATGCCTAATTCACCTTTCCCGCTCTCAATTCGAGCATAATGCTCTCCTTTGGGAATCTTAAAGGTAGGTGCAACTTTTTTACTGATGTATTGGTAATCAAAACCATTCCACTCAGATTTAGCACCTTCAGTTAGGCGTTTTGCTTCTAAGTTTTCAAAAGGGCCGCCAGGAAGCGCTTTAATTGCTTGACGTAAAATTTTGACCGATTCGCGCATTTCACGAATCCGCACCAAATAACGAGCAAAACAATCTCCCGCCGTTTCCCACTGTACGTCCCAATCGAAATCGTCGTAACATTCATAATGGTCAACTTTTCGTAAGTCCCACTTTACCCCCGAAGCACGTAACATCGGCCCCGAAAGTCCCCAATTAATCGCATCTTCGCGGCTAATTGTCCCAACACCTTCAACCCGTCTTCTAAAAATGGGGTTATTGGTAATTAAGCGCTCGTACTCGTCGACTTTAGGCTCAAAATACTCAACAAACTCTGTACACTTATCTACCCAACCGTAAGGTAAATCTACCGCCACGCCACCAATACGGAAGTAATTATTATTTACCATCCGATAGCCTGTAGCCGCTTCCCACAAGTCGTAAATCAATTCCCGTTCGCGGAAAATGTAGAAAAAGGGAGTTTGAGCGCCTACATCTGCCATAAATGGGCCTAACCACAGCAAATGATTTGCAATTCGGTTTAATTCCAGCATAATCACGCGAATATAACTAGCACGCTTGGGAACGGGAATATTTGCCAATTTTTCTGGTGCATTGACGCTAACAGCTTCATTAAACATTCCTGCTGCGTAGTCCCAGCGACTGACGTAGGGAACGTACATGATATTAGTGCGGTTTTCGGCGATTTTTTCCATCCCGCGATGCAGGTAGCCCATTACGGGTTCGCAATCTACTACATCTTCCCCATCTAGGGTAACGATTAGTCTCATCACTCCGTGCATTGAGGGGTGGTGAGGGCCCATGTTGAGAATCATGGGTTCTGTTCTAGTTTCTATTCTTGCCATAGGTGAGGGTAATTAGGGTCAATGAATTACTGGTCGCCGCAAGACTTGTAAACGGCTTGGGCTGGGACTTTGAATATATTAAGGTTTGTTTTTTGTACTTAACTTAATTATATTGAGCTTTTGTCCTTGGATACTCGTAAATAACGTGAGTTCGGGATAAAAAAAAACTAGCAGGTAAGCTAAAAGTAACGAATTTCTACCAGCCCGCTAGTCCTATGCTCAGTTTAGAAGAATTATTTTGTAGTATCGATGATTTTTGCCAAAACCATTGGGGATTGGTTTTTTGGGTTTAATTTGCATCTTCTTGTAGTCAATGATTGCGGGGAGTTAATCAATATTACGGTTACGGCTGGCAATGTAGATGACCATAAACCTGTTTTTCAACTTCTTCTTGGTTCTGTTGTGGGCAAAGTCTTTGGTTACAAGGGTTACATCTCTGCTACTTTGGCAAAATCTTTGCCGAATCAACCTGGACAATTAATCACCAAGTTCAAACGTAATATGATTAATCGCCTTATGCCTTTGGTAGATATGCTGCTACTGCGTAAGCGTGCCACGATCGAGTCCGTGATTGATCCGTTGAAAAATATCTCCCAAATTGAACATTCACGCCACCGCTCTCTTACTAAGTTTATGGTGAATATGATTGCTGGTCGCTTTGATCGCTTATTTTCATCAACCCCAACAGCCTTCTCTCGATATTGATCCTGCTCATGCTTAACTTGAACTCACGTTAACTATGACAAAGTTCGCTAATAAAGTCAGATTTTCAATTAAAATAAATCTTTGAATACAAAAATCTCTAATATTAAATTAGCTATTGCGTGAGGTTTACCTAGTGCGTTTACAAAATATCCCCGCCGGGGAGTCGTATCTTAAAAATAACTCTATAAGTCCAGAAATCGTTAGTAAAGAAGTAGTGATCGCGCCCTTAGTCACTGCTCGACGGGCGACGGGAGGCTATGCTCTAATTGATTCCCTCAAGCATCATGGTGTCGAGCATATTTTTGGCTATCCCGGTGGGGCAATTTTACCTCTTTATGACGAGCTATACAAAGCTGAAGCCCAAGGCGGTATTCAACACATTTTAGTTAGGCACGAACAAGGGGCGGCTCATGCAGCCGATGGTTATGCCCGCGCTACAGGAAAGGTAGGCGTGTGTTTTGCAACTTCCGGCCCTGGAGCAACCAACCTAGTTACAGGCATTGCTACGGCGCAGATGGACTCGATTCCAATGGTAGTTGTTACCGGGCAAGTTGCGCGATCGGCAATTGGTACGGATGCTTTTCAAGAAACGGATATTTATGGAATTACGCTGCCGATTGTCAAGCACTCCTTTGTAGTCCGCGATGTCAAAGATATGGCGCGGATTGTCGCCGAAGCCTTTTATATTGCCAGTACCGGTAGACCAGGGCCAGTTTTAATTGACGTACCCAAAGATGTTGGTTTAGAAGAATTTGACTACGTGCCTGTAGAACCAGGAACGGTGAAGTTGCCGGGGTATCGTCCCACTGTTAAAGGCAACCCCCGTCAAATTAATGCCGCTTGGCAATTAATGCAAAAAGCCCGTCGTCCGTTGTTGTACGTGGGTGGTGGGGCAATTTCTGCCAGCGCTCATAACGAAATTAAGCAGCTTGCGGAATTATTTAATATTCCCGTGACAACGACGCTAATGGGTAAAGGTGCTTTTAATGAAAATCATCCTTTAGCTTTGGGAATGCTAGGAATGCACGGCACGGCTTACGCTAACTTTTCGGTCAGCGAGTGCGATTTGTTAATCTGTGTGGGGGCAAGATTTGACGATCGCGTTACAGGGAAATTAGACGAATTTGCTGCCCGCGCTCAAGTTATTCACATCGATATTGACCCAGCAGAAGTAGGCAAAAATCGCCTACCCGACGTGCCAATTGTGGGGGATGTTAAGCAAGTTTTAATTGATTTATTGGCGCTATGTCAAACCAAAGGTGATCGCGTTTGTAACCCAAATCAAACTCAAGAATGGTTGAATAAAATTAATACTTGGCGACGAGATTATCCTTTGGTTGTACCTCACCATGTCGATAGTATGTCGCCCCAAGAGGTAATTGTCGAACTAGCCACCCAAGCACCGGATGCTTACTACACAACGGATGTCGGACAACATCAAATGTGGTCGGCACAGTTTCTCAAAAATGGCCCCCGACGTTGGATTTCTAGCGCTGGTTTGGGAACTATGGGTTACGGTTTACCCGCCGCCATGGGTGCAAAAGTAGCTTTACCCACTGAAGAAGTTATTTGTATTAGTGGCGATGCTAGTTTTCAAATGAATTTACAAGAACTGGGAACTCTGGCACACTACGGTATAAATGTCAAAATTGTAATTGTAAATAACGGCTGGCAAGGGATGGTACGCCAATGGCAGCAAGCATTTTATGGGGAGCGTTACTCGTCTTCAAATATGGAGCCAGCAATGCCAAACTTTGAAATGTTGGCAGAGGCTTACGAAATTAAAGGCATAACCATTAGCAGCCGGGAAGAATTACCAGAGGCGATTTCTCAAATGTTGGCTCATAATGGCCCTGTGTTATTAGATGCTCACGTGACTAAAGATGAGAATTGTTACCCAATGGTTGCGCCTGGTAAGAACAATTCCCAAATGATCGGTTTACCAGAAATTGCGATCGAACAAGTAGAACCAATTTACTGTAGTAGCTGCGGTGCTAAAAACCTTTGTAATAACTTTTGCCCTGAGTGCGGGACTAAGTTGTAATAGTGCGCCAATAACTTAAATTAAAAATCGACGGGTAAATATTTAATCCCGCCGATTTTTTTTGTCAAAAAGCTGCTCTAATTAGCAGTTGGCACAGATTTATCCAAAATATTACTAATTTTCATGGCGATCGCTAAAAAAATTGCCTTAATCTTACTATTGCTTTGCCCTCAGTTAAATATTGAGCAAGCAACAGCACAAACTAGCCCTTCTACGCCCCCAGCAAAGCTAGAAACTATTTGTCCTGCCCAACTGAGTAGAGCGATAGAAACCGTCACAAATCGTCCGCAATTTAGCCGGGGACGCTGGGGAATTGTGGTGCAAACTCTTTCTCCATCGACAACTATTTATAGCCGCGATGCTCAAAAATATTTTATCCCCGCCTCTAATGTCAAACTCTTACTAACGGCGGCGGCTTTAAATAAATTAGGGGCAGATTTTCGCATTCGTACATCTATTTACGGGACAAATAACGGGGTTTTGCGAGTTGTTGGGCGGGGAGATCCGAGTTTGACGGACGTGCAACTCAAACAACTAGCCCAGCAGTTGAAACAAAAAGGAGTTAAACAAGTAACTCAACTAATTGCTGACGATAATTATTTTCAAGGTGACGATATTGTTAACCCCAGTTGGGAATGGGAAGACGTACAAGCCGATTATGGCGCACCGATTAATAGCTTAATTGTCAATCAAAATGCTGTGAGTTTGCAGTTGAGGGCGCAAAAATTAGGTCAACCTCTAGGGGTTATTTGGGCAAATTCTAGAGCCGCCAAACAGTGGCAAATTGACAATAAATCGCTAACAACTAAGCCGGGAGAAGAAACCACCGTTAATGTTAGTCGCGCTCTTAATAATACGCTCAAAATTAGCGGTAATTTAAGTATTGATGCGCCGCCGGAAGTTTTTGGTTTAGCTGTTATCGATCCGGTGGCAAACTTTTTACAACATTTGCAAAGTGCGATCGCTGCTGAGGGAATCAAATATAGCGTAAGTTATAGATCTATTTCACCGCTAGTAACTACAGAATTAGCGGCGGTAGAATCACAACCCTTGTCGCAATTACTTTTAGAAACAAACCTAAATAGCAATAATTTGTATGCTGAGGCTATGTTGCGGAGTTTGGGAGTTAAGGTAAATTTGTCTCAATCAAGCGCTACAAAAGGTTTAGAAGTAGTTAAAGAAACGCTGACGCAATTGGGAGTAGATCCCAAAGGATACGTTTTAGCTGATGGTTCGGGATTATCGCGGCATAATTTAGTTAGTCCCGATGCGATTTCTCAAACTTTAAGGGCTATGGCATCATCTCAATATGCAGCTATTTATCGAGCTTCTTTGCCTGTGGCGGGGGTCAGTGGTACTCTCTCTAATCGCTTGAAAAATACCCCGGCTCAAGGAGTTGTCAGCGCCAAAACTGGGACAATAAGCGGTGCTATAGCTCTATCTGGATATATCAACGCGCCAAACTACGAGCCGCTTGTTTTTAGTATTATTGTTAATCAATCTGACCAAAGTGCGGCAACAATTAGACAAGCTGTAGATGAAATTGTTTTATTACTTGTATCTTTGCGTCGTTGTTAGCAGGTGAAGTCATTGGAAGTTAACACCGTAGAAGCATCAGGTGCGGCTTGCTATTTTCCTTTAAATCGAGGACGGTATGAGGTTAAACCTGGATTGATGCCTTTAGGTACAAATTTGGGTAATTTTCAAGCTGACGCACAAGTATTTCAAATAGATAGCAACTTTACTCAGTACCGTCAAGCTAAACTTTTGGCTCGAAAAGAAAACTTGAGTAGTTATTATCAAACTTGTAACTACACTCCTACGGTGGCAGGTGCGATCGCGCGGTTAATTATCGAACGTCTAACCTCTGAACATCCCCAACACTTTTATACTCAAAAAGCTGCCAATAACTTATTAGCTTTTCATAGTCGTCTTACGGGGGACATTCTTTATTTAGATGCTAATTGGCAATTACAACAAGTTCAAAGCCAAGTTATTCCACCATTAAATTCTACTTTTGATGCGCTTTCTGTACAAGTGCAAGAAGATTTAGCAGTAGTTTCTCGTAATAATGAAGGGACAAACTGGCTAAGTGCGATTCATTTATGCTATCCCAACCACTGGTCAGTAGAGGAGAAAATTGGACGAGATTTTGGTACCGTACATGCACCTGTAGCCGGGATGGAAAAGATTAATCAACGTTCCCATGCGATCGTCCATCAGATGATTACGCAAAAACCAATGGTACGTTTTGCTTGGGGTTTGAGTACCGATACCCAACTTAATCGCCATCCAAGATCCCCTGTAAAAGGTAGAATTTTTGATATAGAACATCCCCAACTATACCTAAGAATTGAACGCCAAGTAATTTGGGGTTTACCAGAGTTTGAAAGCGCTCTATTTACTATCCGTACCTATTTTCGTGATTGTAACGTTATTAAAAAAGATCCAATTTTGCGCTTTAAACTGCATTTGGCAATTCAATCAATGACTCCAGAATCGTTAGTTTATAAGGGATTAATAGAAAGCAAAAATGCTATCTTGGCATGGTTAGCTGACGAGTAGATGCTAAATTATAAACTACTGCGAATTTTTAGAAATGCAAGTATTTAAGTTATGAGCCGTATATGGCAAATTATTCGGACGGTGCTGGGTTTAATTATTCGTCACCCAATAACTGGCACGAGTATTATTCCGATTTTACCCGATGGTCGGATTGTAATGATTCAAAGGCGCGATAATGGCTTGTGGGCGCTGCCAGGGGGAATAGTAGATTGGGGTGAAGATGTAATAACGGCGGTAAAGCGCGAATTAGCAGAAGAAACGGGACTAGAAGTTGTCAAAATTCGCCGCTTAGTAGGAGTATATTCTGCACCAGACCGCGATCCAAGAATGCACTCTATTTGTATTGTTGTAGAAGCAGAAGTTAAGGGCATAATGGCAATTACAGACAAGAACGAAGTGCTAAATATTCAAGCTTTTGCCAAAGATTCATTACCCGATGGTAGATTAGCTCACGATCATCGGCGACAATTGCAAGATTATTTAGATAATTTGACAACGTTAGCTTAAATTTTGCTGTTTTCGGTAAGCCTGCATCCCCCAAAAAATTAAGTTATGATCGCACTTTACTTTCTCGGCTATTTGGGGATACTGGAAATTAAGGTAGTTAAATAGATTAGTGCGATCGCCTCCAGTTAATATTACCTGGCTATCTGGATACATTTCCCACCAAGCTTTGATAAAGCTTTCGATTCCAGCAATTAAGGCATAAATTATGCCGCTTTGGATTGCTTCGGTGGTGTTTTTAGCAAAACGTGGAGGTAATTGTTGAGGTAATTCGACGGTGGATAAATTAGCTGTTTCTCGATCTAAAGCAAGAAATTGTAAGCTTAATCCGGGTACAATTGCTCCACCTACCAAAGCAAAATCAATATCAACGCCTGTAAAAGTCATTGCTGTACCAGAATCAATAACTAATACTGGGATTCCCCAAGTTTCTTTTGCACCCCATAAAGCCAAAGCGCGATCGCTCCCCAAGGTGGAATACTTGTTTTTAAGCGGGATGCTATCTAAAGTAATTACCTGTAAGTTTGGGTAATTTTGCCAAAGTTCTGTTTGGCTAGGTACGACAGAAACCACGTACAAAGGTATCGGGTAAGCAAAATCTGTTGTAAGTATTTGTTCGGGTAATAACATCTCTGGGGGTAAATCTTCCCAAGTTTGACTTTTCGCAAACTGTTGAATATGGTTAGCCGCTAAGTAAGCTGTATCCCAACTCAAATAGAGTTTTTCACCTTTAAACCAAGCCCAGTGTAATCGAGAATTGCCGATCGCTAAACCTAGCCAAATAGATTTATCAACCATACAAACAAATAACAGCCGTTGACTCTGCTCTAATAAATTTAAAGGATAGTAACAACTTGATTAATCCGAGGTTTACCAAAACGTTCCCAAGCATTTCCACCACGCAAAAACAACTCCATCCACCGCAAAGGTTGACCGTTTTTATCGTCCCAACCCGAACTACCTGGAGAAAAAGCTAAAGTTCCTTCAGGGACTTTAAAACTACCATCAGAATAAACCGCGTCGCTGACAACATCACCAACTCTAATAACTACTTTAGATTCAGGCTTTAAATTAAGACTGTCACTAGAGATTGTAGTTTTGATATTACCGTAACCGTCAACCCAAGCAACGCGATCGCTCGGCGCATCTGGTATCTGGTTGGGGTTCAATTCGTCTCCTAATAAACTAAAGTCATTATTTGCGATCGCTATAGCTGCTATGGGAAAAACATCGCGAGAACGAAATTGCGAACCGCCGCGAGATACTTTTATTGTTTGGATAATGGCACGAGCTTTAATAAATGACAAAGTATAACCTGCAATTACGCCTACAACTTTGACTTTATTTGGTAGCAACGCATAAGTAAGTCCTTCACCTTCATTGTCTATTCTAGGTTCGGAGTCATCTTGACGAGGAGCGCAGTTGTGGTAAATTAAACGGTTCTCCATTCCAGGATTAAGACCTAGTTGAGCAATCCAAAAACCTGTCGCTAAGGTACTAAAGGGCGGTACAGAAAGACAATGAATTTGTGCTTCCGGTAAACCCATAGAAAGCCTTTGCATTACTTCTGCAAAAGCCGGATCGCCGTTGCCATAATCAGCAATTAAATTAATGAGCATAAATTTACACTTTGAAGATTATAGGTAAGATTATCTAGACAATATCTATTTTAAGCTGGATTAATTAACTGAACATTATGGGTGTTTTCAGCCGTTCAACTTAAACTAAACACATCATCTTAAAACCATAAAAAATGAAGTTATCAGCACCTTTGTAAAGTTAAGGCAAGGACATAGCCGTCAATATGAATCTTTGAAGATTTTTGACTTAATTGATTGTAATTTATTTGACTAACAGGAGTGAAATCGACGAAAATAGTAATTATTTTATACATTCTATTTTCAGAAAATAGTGAAAACTAACATCGGGCGATCGCCTACTTGTACCAATAACAAAGCTGAAATTATTAAAAATATCCAACAATTAGTACCGCCAGGTTCTGGCGAACCTAAATGTGCTGAAGTTATTGCCGACTTACAGATATTAACAACAGAATTGATTCAAGCTTATCTAGATGAAGGAAAATTAACTGAAGATCCTTTTAGCGATGTATGGAATCGCCAAATTCACTTATATACAAAAGAAATTAGTAGTTTAGTCTACGATAAAGTAGTATTTATAACCGGGGGGGAGGGCTGCGTTGGTACTCAACTTATCAAAAAACTTGCCCAGTTAGGAGTAAAACGGATAATCTCTGTAGATAAAAGTCGTTGTGCCGATGGTGATATTATTAAATATACTTGCGATCGCCAAGTACCCCATGTTCTCTACGCAGCCGATGTTCGAGATTATCATACTCTTCAACATATATTTGATACAGAAAAGCCAAATATTGTCTTTCATTTAGCTGCTCAACGTTTACCTTGGTTAGCAGAAATTAGTATTCGCGAAACTGTTACTACTAGCATTTTTGGCATTCAAAATATCATCCGTCTGTGCGAAAGTCATAAAGTAGAGCAATGTGTTTTTGCTTCAACAGGTAAGGCTTCTAGATATTTCACTTCTGAGGTGTATGCCGCTACTAAAAAAATTGCTGAGTGGCAATTTGCAAAAGCTGCATTCCAAGGTGACACTACTTATTCTATGGTGCGCTTTACTCATATGCTCAATAATAGTTCAGTGTGCCAACAAATAGAGCAAAAAATTGATCGAGGTACAATCGTTAATCTCCACGCACCCGAACGTTATATAGTCGGTCAAAATAGTAACGAAGCCGTATATTTATTACTCAATGCTCTTGTTTTATCGCAGCCTGGTAAATTGAAATTTTTAACAGTACATAATCTTGGCTGGCCTACAGAAACCTTAGAGATTGCTCTATATAAAATCATTCAATAGACCTCTTGCGTGAATAGAGAGGGGGAAAGTAAAAGTAGGTTAAGGAGGAAATAATCATGACCGTTGCGTGCAACTCAAATACCTAAAGCCGAGTGACTTCAAGCGTAGAAGTGGTGTCCAA
>JAHHGY010000093.1 GCA_019359635.1 Chroococcus sp. CMT-3BRIN-NPC107 | reverse complement strand
TTTGGTAGAATTGAGGCAGCATTTTTGGGATAGGTCTTCGTAAAAATTTTTGACCTATCTTTTTTTACCGTAAAACGCTCATTTCCCCATATCCCAAACGCTTCAGCCCCCTTGTCACCCCTTCAGGGCTGTTGGTTAGATGCGGAGGGACTTAGAGCGATTACGGACAACCAGCAGAATATTGACAGCTTTATTGAGGTCACACCAGCGCAGCCAGGAGATTTCTAATGGTTGCAAAGCTTGACACAATAGCAGCATAACTAGAGCTTGATTGCGAAGGGGGCGCGGGCGAGCGCTAGTGGCAGCAATCAGGGCATCAACTTCGTGGAGGTAAAAGAATTCGCGATCGCGGCGGAATGAGTTAGGGAGGCTTGGTCATGGAACGATTAATTTGTTGAGCGATTTCTATCTGTTGTATTGTCGGAAGTACGTGGATACTGGAAGCCTTTTTCACCAATTAGCTTGTGGTTGAAGGAATAGGTAGTAGAGCATTGGGCTTGTTGAGAGATCGCGGTAATTAAGTAGTCAGAGAAATCAGCTTTGCCTACTTTCATGCGTTGCCAAGCTTGATAGACGGCAGAGCGATTCTCAAATTCCATCACAGGAGTAGCAAGCATAGTTTCTAAAACCTCGGAAATTTGTGAGCGAGTAAATTGGTAAGGCTTGCCTCTGAGTACCCACACTAACTCACACAGAACAATATTGGAGAGAAAGCATAATTGCCCCTCTGCCTCAATTAACCCGGCGGCTAATTGCCACTCCTGAAAGTCATCAGTCGTGATATAACGCACAAGTATATTAGTATCAAGTGCAATCACAAGCACCCTCGGAGATCGCAGCTTCCATATTCTCAATCGTTGCCGCAGGCTTATCGGGACGGTGTAGCATCCCAGATAATGCTGTAACTGGTACAGTAAGCGGAATTACCTTAACAGTTCCGTTCTCATCAATTACAAATTCAATCTTGCTGCCAATTTCTAACTTTAAGTAGTCTCGAATCTCTTTCGGGATAGTTACTTGACCCTTACTGGTAATAGTCGCGCTTTTCATTAACTTTGCCCCTTACTATATTTCCTTACCTAATTGTAAGGTAAAAAATGACGAGAAAGAAGAATTTATGAGCTAACAATCCAAAAATCGCTTGCCTCCCAATAAAACTCCCCGGATTCGATTCGACAAGCTGATTAACCCCTTGCGCGTCCCACTGATAAAGCGTAGACAATGCAGCAGCCAAGCGCCAAACATCTACTAGGGGCATACTCAATGCTTGCTGTAATTGCTATAGAGAGACTTTCTCGCCTTGGTGCTGTTGTATCCAGAGAGCGAAGCCCTAACCCTTGCGCGCTTGCGCTATCGCGCGAGTGCCATAACTCAATATTTTCTTTTCCTGCTAATTCTAGTAAGTCTTTTTTTGCTAACTTCGCGCGCTTGGCGCACAATCTCTCTAGCAGCTTTCCTGTCAATTAGCGTTAATACCCCGCTCGCGCGCAGCATTAAAGAAGGGAATCTTCTGCTGCAAACAAGTCTTCCATCATGTCTGACAAGTCCAGCGACATCGATATTCCGAAGGGTGCGATAGCGCAAGCGCGCAAAGGTTAGGGCTTTGCTCCTGCCCCCTCCCACAATCGCCTACAGCCAGCAATGACCTAGAAATTTTAAATCCCTCAAAGCGTGGGCTAGCGAGGGATTTTGGGTATTGGGTAGTGTTTTTTTTAACTGCTAAGTTAAATTATTTGCTTTTTTAACTGCTTCCTTTAGCTCTTCAAAGGTAATACTACCGTCTTCGTCTGAAGCATACCGTGATAGTAACTCCTGGGGGCTACTGATCCCTGTTTCTGATGAGATGATTGCACTTAAGCCAGGACTTAAAAAAAGCTCATTAATGGAGACTTTGCCGTCTCGATCGCCATCTAAGGTATCAAAAAGAGATTGAAGCTCTTGCTCGGTTGCCATAAGTTTCTTTGTTTATTGGTTTTTCAATTTAATATCTCATTAATATCTCACTCATTAAACAAACTTATATCCTTAGACGTAGAAACAGGCATCGCTGGGTGTAGAAAACGAGATGGTTAGGGATCTCAATTCCTAGGCAACTGGATCATAGCAATCAGATTGGTAAAGTTGGGTATAGCAACGTTTACAGCATTTCTAAAAACCACAATGTAGTCTATCTAACTGTATCTTTACGACTGTATCTAAGCGTACCTTTACGAATCGCTAATCCATACATCCTGTGCCTCTCGATAAACTTCTCTTGTTTATTCCAGTGATAAGGGGTGGGGGAATGCAGCAGCCAAGCGCCAAAATCCTACTATAGGCATACCTAATGCTTGTTGCAATTGCCATAGAGAAACTTTTTTACCCCCATGCTGTTGCATCCAATGGGAGATTACACTCTGCCACTTAGGGATATTCTCTTTCTGGGCTAAATCTTTCAAGGCTTTCCCCATAGCAGCCCGTTCTTTACGAGCGATTGCGCGGAGCGCAGTGCCGGGGGCAATCGCCCTAGCTTCTTTGCGATCTATTGGCTCTACTTGCGAACCAATACTAACGGGACTCGATTCAACATCATCAAAAGCAAATTCTTCCATTAAGTCCGACAAATCCATCGTCATTGATTGCCAGATCAAACCCGATAAAAAGTCCTCATCTAAAACAGGTCGATCGCTACTATCAGTCACTTCCAAACTATCCAAAATCCCGTTAGCCCGTTTGACGTAGACTTGGACAATCTGAGCAATCGCATCCCCAGCCACTAATAACTGCTCATTACTACCTTGATGAGCGAAGCCCTAACCCTTGCGCGCTTGCGCTATCGCCTCCTCCAAGGAGTGCCAAAGCAATTCTATATCGGCGGATTCTGGCTCAGTCAGCACGGTTTTCAGGTCGCCTCATAAATCCAGTTCAAGTTGCTTGAAGGTTGGAGTCATTAGTTTTCATCTCCAACCTTCAAGGGGCAAGGAGCGAGGGGACATAAACTAGGATTAAGTTCGACGGTCGCCGCAACGCCGCTAATACTGACTCCGTACTGCTGGGAAACAGAAAAAGTAATTTCCCACCATTTCTCAATATGCTGGAAAGTAGTAAAACGATAGTCTGTCCAACCTAATTCCTGTTTGCACTGTCGCAACCCATATTCTACCCTGGTTTTTAGTCCGTATAAATCTCCTAAAGTTTTTTTAAAATTACCCTGAAGATTCGTCATAACAAAGGACGTAGAATTCTCCGGCATTACTGCTGGGTCAGTAGTTATCTCCCAGGTTTTGACTCGACTGTGCAAGTAACGGCGCAGCACTCAATAATGTCTGAGTATACGGGTGCTGGGGGTTATTAAATAGGTCTTCGGTAGCGCCAATTTCTACAATTTGCCCTGCTTGCATTACGGCAATGCGATCGCATAAAAACTTCGCTACAAATAAGTCGTGGGTAATAAATAAGTAAGTTAGGGCAAATTGTTGTTTTAATTCCAGCATTAAATCTAATACTTGCGCCTGAATACTCGCATCTAACATACTTACGGGTTCGTCGCAAATCAATAGTTTGGGATGAGTAATTACCGCCCGCGCGATCGCAACTCTTTGTTGTTGTCCTCCCGATAACTGCGATGGATAACGTTCGTAATACTCCTTTGCTGGCACTAAACCCACTCTTTCTAACATTTTCAGCGCTTGCTGCGATGCTGAAGATTCTGGGGTTTCTAGTTTGTAAATTAATAAGGGATCGGCAATATTTTCCCCTACTGTCATCGTTGGATTTAAACAAGCGTGGGGATCTTGAAATACCATTTGCATTTGTCGCCTTTGCTGTAACAGGTTTTGGCGCGACAAGGTGGTAAGTTCAACATCTTGCAATTGCACTTTTCCCCCCGTAGGACGAATTAGTTGCAATATGGTACGAGAAAGGGTACTTTTGCCACAGCCAGATTCTCCTACAAGCCCTAAAATTTCCCCAGAATACAATTCCAAACTGACATTATCTACGGCTTTAATAGTTTGTTCTGGTACTTTTAATAGTCGCTCAATTAAATTTGGTTCAATTGTGTAGTGTTGCTGCAAATTAGTAATTTTTAGGAGCGGCGACTTTTTGAGCAGAATATTTCCCTGGGGCTTATCTGCCGCGTGTAAGCGCAACGCGGATTGCAACAGGCTGCGCGTATATTCATGCTGAGGCTGCTGCAATACGCTTCTAGAGTCATTTAATTCAACGAGCGATCCCTGGTACATTACGCCAATGCGATCGCAATATTCTCCTACTAGCGCCAAATCATGGGAGATCAATAACAGCGCCATGTCTCGCTCTTGACACAATTTTGTTAATTCTTTGAGTATTTGCGCGGCGACAGTTACATCTAAACTTGTGGTAGGTTCGTCAGCCACAATTAGTTTGGGATTGAGTAATAATGCTAAGGCGATCGCAACTCTTTGTCTCATGCCGCCGCTAAATTCGTGGGGGTACTGATTCCACCGACTGGGTGGTATATTTACAGCTTCTAAAGTAGAAATTGCTTTTTCTTTGGCTTGTTTGGCGGAAAGTTGCGGCTGGTGCGAAAGCAATGTTTCAGTACAATGCTTGCCAATCGTCATCAGTGGATCTAATCTTGTCATCGGATCTTGAAATACTAGCGCCACTTTTTCGCCGCGAAACTTTCGTACTTCGGCGCTATTCATTGCAAAAACTGGCACTCCATCAAAACTAACGCTACCTTCAATTTGGGAGTACGGCGGTAGCAAACGCATTACTGCTCTACCTAACGTTGATTTACCGCAGCCCGATTCTCCGACTAAGCCTAAGCGATCGCCTGGTTTAATGGTTAAAGATACATCGTTTATCGCCCAAGCGATCGCTTGTTTTGGTCGGTGGGGATAGGCTACTTTGAGATTTTCTATGCTGAGTAGAGATTTCATGTTTTACAAGCAATAAGTTAATTGCAGGATGGCGTTGCAATATTTAAGTAAGATGGGGAGGCGATGGAGTAGTTGCTTTTGTCTCGCGGCGGCGGTTTCTGGTACTTTTGCTGCTTGCAAAAATCTTACATCCATTCCGATTAATTGCAACTCTTTAGCGATCTCGGTTTGGTAAGAGCGGACTTGATAATTGTCTACTGGCTCTAATGTTAGTACCTGTTCTAAGAAAAATTGCTGGGCTTTTTGGTAGCTAGAGCGTAACTCTATAACGTCTTGCTTTTGAGAAGCGGCTTGTAGTTGCTCTAATAGTTGAGCAAATTGTTGATATTCAGGCAACATTGAGTCAGTTAGTATAAAATTAATGTAAGGAATTTTGACTGATAAATGTATGTTAGAGGTTTAACCCACCGTCGCCCCTCTAATCTAAATATTTTTACTACTTGCGCTGACTGTGTTTTGGCACAATTGGCGCTAATATTAACAAACCTAATATTTTGTCTTAGTCGCTCATCAATGGCGATCGCACTTTTTATATAGTTTTACCCCAAATATCTAATTGCAGCCCGATCCCTATGAATGTTGTCGTTGCTTCTCATACCTCCTTTGATTGCGATCTTCCTGAATGGCTACATAAGTGTTTGATTACAAAATCAGATAATGATTCTAGCGACGCGGGGATCATCTGTCGCGCTTTTGAGTTTGCCTATAAACTCCATGCTGGACAGGTTCGCAAATCTGGCGAACCTTATATCTGTCATCCGGTAGCGGTGGCGGGTTTGCTGCGCGATTTGGGCGGCAATGGAGCAATGATCGCGGCGGGTTTTCTCCACGATATTGTTGAAGATACAGATATCACGATTGAACAAATAGAACAAATATTTAATCCCGAAGTCCGGCAATTAGTAGAAGGCGTTACCAAATTATCTAAGTTTAATTTTTCTAGCAAAACCGAAAGTCAAGCTGAAAACATCCGCCGAATGTTTTTGGCAATGGTTCAAGATATACGGGTAATTGTAGTCAAGCTTGCCGATCGCTTGCACAATATGCGAACTTTAGAGCATTTAGCCGACGAAAAGCGCCGCCGCATTGCTCAAGAAACCCGCGATATTTTTGCACCTCTTGCTCATAGATTGGGAATTGGACGTTTTAAATGGGAATTAGAAGATTTAGCGTTTAAGTATCTAGAACCAGAATCTTATCGTCAAATGCAAGACTTAGTTGCCGAAAAACGCGGCGACCGAGAAACTAGACTTGCTAAAGTTACAGAAGTATTAAAAGCTAGGCTAGAGCAAGCGGGGATCGAATATAGCGACATTAGCGGTCGTCCTAAGCATCTATATGGCATTTATCAAAAAATGCAGCGCCAACAGAAAGAATTTAGGGAAATTTACGACTTAGCCGCCATTCGGATTGTTGTCCAAACTAACGAAGAATGTTATCGGGCTTTAGCGATAGTTCACGACGAATTTAAACCAATTCCAGGGCGATTTAAAGACTATATCGGCTTGCCAAAACCAAACCACTATCAATCGCTGCATACGGCGGTGGTAGGCTTTACTGGGCGACCTGTAGAGTTGCAAATTAGAACGATAGAAATGCACCACATTGCCGAGTACGGAATTGCCGCACACTGGAAGTATAAAGAAAAAGGTAGCAACTATAACCAAATGGCTCCTGGTGAAGAAAAGTTTACCTGGTTAAGACAATTAGTAGAAGGACAAAACGACCTCAAAGACGCGCAAGAATATTTGGAAAGCGTCAAAGATAATTTGTTTGCAGATGATGTTTATGTGTTCACTCCCAAAGGCGATGTAATTGCTTTGAATCCCGGCGCAACTACGATAGATTTTGCCTATCGGATTCATACAGAAGTCGGAAATCGCTGTTGTGGCGCGCGCATCAACGAACGGATGGTAACGCTAGATACAAAACTTAAAAATGGCGATATTGTCGAAATTATTACCCATAAAAACAGCCATCCGAGCTTAGATTGGTTGAATTTTGCCCGAACATCGGCAGCAAAAAACCGAATTAGACAATGGTACAAGCGATCGCACCGCGACGAAAATATTGCTCGTGGTAGAGATATGCTAGAAAAAGAAATGGGCAAAACTGGCTTTGAATCTCTGCTAAAATCTGAGCCGATGACACAAATAGCCCAAAAGTGCAACTACCATAGCGTCGAAGACTTATTAGCGGCGGTGGGTTATGGAGAAGTGACCTTAAACTTGGTACTCAATCGCTGGCGAGAAGTATTTAAAGCCCAGCAAAGCGTTAATAATACAGAAATTATTACTTTACCTACCACTTCAACACGGGTTCCGCTACCGCCAAAACGGATTAGCGAATCGCCAATTGCGGGGGTAGAGGGGCTATTGTATCACTTGGCTGGTTGTTGCAGTCCCATTCCTGGAGAAGCAATTATTGGTGTAGTGACGCTCCGCAATCGAGGGATTTCTATTCATCGCCAAGGCTGTCAAAATGTCGAAAGTGTAGAAGGCGATCGCTTAGTTCCGGTAAGCTGGAATCCTGTAGACTCAAACAAAGGTCGTCCCCAAACTTACCCCATTGACGTACAAATAGAAGCCATCGACCGAGTAGGCGTACTCAAAGACATTTTATCGCGCCTCAGCGACTATAGTATCAACGTGCGAAATGCCAACGTTAAAACTGCTAACGGACAACCTGCTATTATCGACTTAGGTTTAGATTTGCGCGATCGTCTTCAGTTAGAGCAAGTATTTGTCCAAATCAAAAAAATGAGCGATATTCTCAATATTCGTCGAGTGGGACAAGTGGAAGAATAGCAAAGTTACTTCTTGTTTGCTTTTAATCCCCAAGTATTTCAGCTTACAGCCGTTGCTAATACTTAGTTTCAGGATCTTATCTTCGCTACCTTAGCTAAAAAATTATTTTCCCAAACCTCTAGTTTTGAACTAAAAGAAAGTAGTGCAGACATAGACTTGGCTAGATTTCAAATACCTGCGCCTTGCTGCTTGACAAACTAGAAAACTTGGCTTCAACAAACTCCAACCATGACAAATCCTTTACTCAGTCTCAACTACGAAAGCGCGATAGAATCCTTGGGCGATGAATACTACGATATAGTCCAAGCGGCACAATTTCCCCAACAAATCCTTCGTTTTCGCAATGACCTAGTATTGCCCATTTTAGGACTAGAACCTCAAAACGTTACCAACAAAGATTTTATCGAGGCTTTTGGTAGATTTCAAGACAGACAGCCCTTACTTGCTTTACGCTATCACGGCTATCAATTTGGCTACTACAATCCTGATTTGGGCGATGGGAGAGGCTTTCTTTACGGACAAGTACGCGGTACGGATGGGGAGTTGTACGATTTTGGCACAAAAGGATCGGGTAAGACTCCTTATTCTCGCGGCGGCGATGGTAGACTGACGCTCAAAGGCGGAGTACGAGAAGTATTAGCTACCGAAGCATTACATCAAACGGGTGTACGGACTTCTCGCACTTTTAGCTTAGTTGAGACGGGCGAACAATTATGGCGGGGAGACGAGCCTTCACCCACGAGATCGTCAGTAATGGTAAGATTTAGCAGATCGCACATTCGTTTCGGCACCTTTGAGCGACTTCATCACATCAATCGCCCAGACCTAACGCAAAAGCTATTAGACCATGTAATTGAATACTACTATCCAGATATTTACAATAAACCCGACCAATACATACTTTTTTACGCTCAATTAGTTGTTAGAGTTGCAAAACTAGCCGCGCAATGGATGGCAGCAGGTTTTTGTCATGGCGTACTAAACACCGACAATATGTCTATTACGGGTGAAAGTTTTGATTATGGTCCCTATGCTTTTATTCCTAGCTACAGTTTAGAATTTACAGCCGCTTATTTCGATCATTATCGGCGTTATAGCTACGGCAATCAACCCGATGTTTGTTGCACGAACTTGGAAGCATTACAACAACCTTTAGCCGCCGTTATTGATATCAACGATATGGCAGCCGGATTAGCAAACTTCTACGAATGTTATCAGCTTGAGTACAAGCAATTGATGCTGAAAAAGTTGGGGTTTACAAATTCAGACTTCTCCGAAGCCGACGAACTACTAGAATTGACAATTCAACTTTTGAAAGATACCCAAGTTGGTTATCACGACTTTTTTACTCAACTGAGAGAAAGGTTTACACCTAATTGGAGAGAACAAGCAGATTTGATATTTAATTTTGGAGAACTTGAAGCAGAACTTTTGTTAAAGTGGCAAAACTTATATCAGAAAAGTTTATCAAATTTTGCTGTTGATGAAATGGAAAAAGTAGGCCAACAGTTGAAGCAAAACAATCCCAAAACAGTGTTACTTCGACCCGTCATCGAATCCGTATGGGAATCTATAACTACTGAAGATAATTGGCAACCTTTTAATGAATTAGTTAAGCGATTGCAATCTGGAGAGTAAATAGCACAAATCCCGCCTGCGGTTTAAATTCCAAGCGGGATAATTCAACTACTTATTTAGCTAACTCAAATAATCAAACTCTAATGGTTACTTACCTCCTAAGCCATCGTGTCTTTTAGGGTCTTTCTTTTGCTTTTTAGAATCTTCGGACTGCGCCTTTGGCTTTTTAGTTTCTTTATTGCCTTTCTGCTCTTTAGACATCACGATTCCCTAATAGAGGTTCCCTTCATCTTGGCACGAACTTTCATTAATCGGGGGATAAAGCTATACGCAGCCGCAAATTATATTTTTTCACAGCTTACTGAATGCGTGCAATTTGAGCCGCAGGTAGATTTGACAATACTTCTAAAAGCGCTGGTGTAAAATCTTCGCCCATTTTGAGGTAAGTAACTTTAGCTGGGGGAGAGTTTAGATTAGAGGTAGTCAAAAGCAAGTGCTGACAACTATTAGAGAGCATTAGATTTATTCCCATATGTTCGCCACTGCCTCTAAAATCCGTCCGTAAGCCCACAATGGGGATGTTTTTAGCAAAAGCATAGCCAATTTCAAAACAACTGCCAGAATCAGCATCAGTGCCATCTAAAATCACTAATATTATGCTGGCTTTATCTAAACCTTGAATACAAATATTAAATAGTTCAGTGGGGTCTGTAGTTCCAAAACATTGCTGCTGAGGCAAATAAACTCTATACCCCGCCGCTTCTAGTTGGTCAGCTAGGCTCTGGTTGAAGGCTATCTCAGCTTGGGTAAACAGTGGAGCGGCGAAATAAATTCCTGATGTCACAATCGACCTCCAAAATTAGTACATTTAGAAACTACGAAGTCTGTGTTTGTAGTGAATGATGGGAAACTTGAGTAAAAATGTTTTTATCGTCAGACAAAATTTTAGAGGAGTTTGGACTCATTGAATAATTATTGGGGTGGGAATCCTCTTACTAATGCTAATCCTTTTGATGGGTGGTCTTTAGAAGGTCGAGATCCGGCGGTAATTGCAGCGCTGCTACCATTGGGCGAATGGCTGTATCACAACTATTTTAGAGTAACAACCGATGGCTGGCATCACTTGCCCACCAGTGGAAATATGCTAATTGTTGGCTCCCATAACGGCGGTTTACTCGCTCCAGATACGCTAATGTTTATGGTGGACTGGTTTCGCAAATTTGGCACTGAGCGCCCGGTCTACGGACTAATGCACCCCAATGTGTGGATGCTGCCGCTATACTCCCACCTAACTGTAAAGCTTGGGGCAGTGAGGGCGCACCCAAAAATGGCAAGCGCGGCGCTAAGACGAGGGGCGGCAGTTTTAGTTTATCCTGGAGGAGCGCAAGACTTATGGAAATTGCATCAAGAGCGCGATCGCATTCACTTCTTTGGACGTAAAGGTTTTATTAAGTTAGCGTTGCGTGAAAAAGTCCCGATTATCCCAGCAATTTCTAAGGGCGCTCACGATACTTTAATTGTCTTAGCCGACTTTTATCAACAACTGCGCCAACTCCACGATTTGGGTATGCCTTGGCCCTTTGGCTTTGACCCGATGGTATTTCCAATTTATTTAGGTATGCCTTGGGGTTTGGCGATTGGCCCATTACCTAATATTCCTTTTCCCGTACAAATCCATACGCGAATTTGCGCCCCGATTGAGTTTGAGCGCTATGGTCGGGCGGCGGCTCTTGACCGCGATTATGTTGATGCTTGCTATGACAAAGTTTGTACTCAAATGCAAAAGGAACTAGACGCTTTAGTTGCAGATAAAAGCATGATGGGGAAACGATAAAATAAAACAAGTAGCCGTTAATTATTGGAAGTTATACCCCATGAGCGTTGAAAATAAAGAGTTTGAAATTGCTAAACCAGAAACCGAATGGCAAAAAACTTTAACCCCAGAACAATTTAAAGTGTTGCGTAAACATGGTACAGAACGCGCTCATACCAGCGAACTCGACAAGCAATATGGTGATGGAACTTATGCTTGTGCTGGCTGTGGCTTGCCACTATTTACTTCCGACACTAAGTTTAATAGCGGTACGGGCTGGCCGAGCTTTTTTGCACCTATTGACGGTGCGGTGGGGACAACGGTAGATAAATCGTTATTTATGAGCCGGACGGAAGTTCATTGCGCTCGTTGTGGTGGGCATTTGGGTCATGTATTTAATGATGGACCAAAACCTACAGGCGACCGCTATTGCATGAATGGCGTTTCACTTCAATTTATCCCCAACTAATATATGTGGCTTGTAACTATCAACTGTTCGACAGAGGCGTGGAAACAGTCGAGTGCAACTTTTCTGGCTCTGACAGACAAGTATCAAGGTACTTGCGAATCGTCGAAAAAAACACCCGACGATCGCCGTTTAATGGCATACAAAATTGAAGATGTTGCAGATGCGGAAGCTTTGACTGATGAGTGCCAAAATCTAGTAGGATTTACAGCACAGTTTGAATCGCTTTAATAGTTAGTTAACGTCAGTTCGGGATAAGAAAAGGAGGAGGCAAGTAAGCTGAAATGAAGTTAACGTATTCAGCGCCTCCATCTATGTCTAGTTTAGAAGCTTTATTTTGTGAGATTGATGATTTTTGCAC
>JAHHGY010000092.1 GCA_019359635.1 Chroococcus sp. CMT-3BRIN-NPC107 | reverse complement strand
AAGCATGGACGTAAAGCTAAGAGCATTTTTCGCTATGGCTTTGACCATCTGCGAAATATTGTTCTCAATTTGGAGCAGAAAATGGATGATTTCTTAAATGCTCTACATTTTTTGTCCTGTACTTAGATTATAAATAAAGAACTTTGGCGGGGATTATGAATGCCTGGAACTTACCCTGGGAAGGCTCCTGCCGTTGCGGACATCGAATTAAAGTGAGTGTCCCGCCTCTGCTGACAATGGCTTGCCACTGCACGGGTTGCAAGCGTTTGACTGCCAGCGCTTTTTCGAGCGAGCATTGCAATTCCAAGCGGAGGAATATAGCAAAAGAATGTTATGTTTTTCCTGGGCAAACTGCTGTTAGGCTCTTTCGCTATTAAAGCCTTATTTATCATTCCTTAAAGTGTCTGCTATAACCTCGTTTAATGTTGGTGTTGCACTCAATGGCAGAAGCTGCGCTTAATATTTATATATTTATAATCTTACTAAAAAATAAACAGGGGCTAGTTTATGTCCTCACTGCGTTATGCAACAGACAAACAGAATAATACCGCTCGCAATGTAGGCAAAAATTACCAATCCTTATTTATCATGCTAGGCATTACTCTATTAATGTTTGGTGGGATTGGTAGCCGTCTAGCTTACCTGCAAATTGTTCGCGGTAGCCAATATCGCCAACAAGCAGACAGCAACCGCATTCGGATTATCCCCAAACAACCAGAAAGGGGCAATATATTCGATCGCAATGGGAAAATTTTGGCTAGTAGTCGCCTTTCTCATGCAGTGTACGTGTGGCCAATAGCTCCCAAAAATATAGAATGGACAGCAACAAGAGCTAAACTTGCTCAAATTCTCCATACTCCTGAAGCCGAAATTCAAAAACGCTTAGAAAAAGCTGGCTACAATTCCTCAACATTAGTACGAGTGGCGCGGGATTTAACTCCATCGCAAATTACCGCCTTAGCTGAATATCACTATCAACTAAAAGATGTGGAAGTGTATATAGAAGCAGTGCGAGAGTATCCCAATGGTGAAATAGCTTCCCATGTTCTCGGCTACACCGGAGAAATGAGCGATCGCGAATTAGTTAAGAAGCGTTCTCAAGGCTACCGCTTAGGAGATGTAGTCGGACAAATGGGGGTAGAAGCAGCCTTTGAGCAACAGCTAAGAGGAGAATGGGGAGGACAACAAGTAGAAGTAGATGGAAAAGGTAGAATAATTAAGGTATTAGGGGCAAAGAAAGCTAAAACTGGGCAAAATGTTTATTTAACTATAGATTTAAACTTACAAAAAGCCGCAGAAAAAGCCCTAGGCGATCGCCAAGGCGCAATTGTCGCCCTAGATCCCCGTAATGGCGCAGTTTTAGCAATGGTTAGCCGTCCAGCTTTCAATCCAAATATATTTACTAAACGCATCGCCCCGCAGACGTGGAAAAGCTTGCAAAAAAAAGATCATCCCTTTGTCAACCGGGCTTTACGAGGCTTTCCTCCCGCCAGTACCTTTAAAATTATTACTACCACCGCCGCAATTGAATCAGGCAAATTTGCCCCTACTACCGTACTCCCAACTTACGCTTGTATGAACATCGGCGGTACTACCTTTTGCGACTGGAATCGCGCTGGGTTTGGGCCGTTAGGATTTGCCGGCGCTTTGGCTTGGAGTAGCGATACATTCTTTTATCAAATTGGTAGAGGAGTAGGCGGGCCTACCTTAATTGATTGGACGCGCCGTTATGGTTTTGGCAAAAAAACAGGCATAGAATTAGCACCCGAAGAAGCGCGGGGATTGGTTGCAGACGATAAATGGAAGCAAGCAAATCTCGATATACCTTGGAGTGTAGGCGATACCGTTAATATGTCTATTGGTCAGGGGTTTTTGCAAGTATCGCCCCTGCAAACTGCGATGATGTTTGCTGTACCTGCTAATGGCGGATATTTAGTCCAACCCCACTTACTCAAAAATAATGAAACCGCAAAAACCTGGCGTAAATCCTTAAACCTCAAACCAGATACTGTTCGCGTACTGCGTCAAGGATTGCGCCAAGTAGTCGATGGTGGGACGGGAAAAGCCTTAAATTCCCCCACTATTCCCCCAGCTTCAGGAAAAAGCGGCACTGCTGAAGCTTTTGGACATCAATCTCATACATGGTTTGGTGGTTACGCACCTAGCAACAAACCAGAAATAGTTGTTGTCGCCTTTGCCGAACATTCCGGCGGTGGTGGGGGTAAAATCTGCGCTCCGATGGTGCTGAAGGTAATGGAAGCTTATTTTAAAAAGAAATAATTTAAAGTTTCAGTTCGCTTTAATTTAGTTTCGTTCAGGTTTGGGCGATCGCGTTGGGTTGACGATGGTTTAATCAAAAAAGCATGGTTCATTTAGATAGATAATACTGAAATGTTCTCTTATCTGCAAATTTAGGCGATCGCGCAAATTCTCAAAACTTCGGATTCTTCACAGATTTTTCTTTACCCATAATGCCAAACCACCCCCACGACCACGAGCGGCAATAAAGTCTTTTGTTACTAAGAAAAAAGAAAAAAAGGGAAGTTTAGTAATAGATTGTTGCTCAAAATCTGTAGGCTTTCCGCCGCGAAAACCTCTGTTATAAATAGCTTTACTAAATAGTAAAAATTCCAGGTGAGTAAAATCAAACGCTAGTAAATTTTTCTTGCCCAAATAACGAGTAGGGCCCGTTAACTTAAACTGGAAGGAACCAAATTGCAGAGAATTAGTAATTCTAGCTTCGCCTAAATTTTGAGATGGCAGAAAAGCAATCTGGGCGATCGCAATTTGGGGTATATAAAAGCCTTTACCCAAAGCAACACCACTTTTAAAATGAGCATTTTTAGGCGCTGTAAAGCAAAGCCGCCACTGACCAAACAGCGCTTCGAGTGGATACACAAGTCTTTGCTGTTTCGCGGTCTTTTCTGCTCGTAATAAAGCATTGACTACTTCTTTGGCGGTTGGACGAAGTTCTTTAGTTCGTAAACTTACCGCCGCGCGATCTAAAACATCAACAAAATTAGTAGTCATAGTATGTACAGCAAATCAACACAAAGATTATCTTTTATTGAATACGAGGTTTGAGTTGCATTTTAGCAATAAAAATCACCCCCTCTATACTTTTACTACTCAAAGGGTTGAAAACAGTAAAATAAGTAGATGTGCTTTTTTATTGAAGAACTTATGCAGGCAATCGATGACTAATGAGAAGCTTTTAATTCTGGATGCTGCTAGCGATCGCTCGTTCTCAAAAATTAGTCCCAGCGTGCCAATGCTCTTTAATCAAACGTCATTTTGGGGCGGAATCAAACTTCGCTATTACCAACATCCTAACGATTTTGAGACACCTAAGCATTGTTTTTTGCAGCACTTCATGACGATTCATCTTAATCGCGTCGCCGTCATCAAAGAACAAACTTTAGATGGTCATCGGCGGTACGACTCCTTTAGAGATGGTGATATTTGCTTGACTCCTGCACATACCCCTGTATCCGTCCGTTTAAAAGATGCTTGCGAGTTGATTTGTCTGTCTCTTGAGCCTGCTTTGATGACCCAAATTACTGAATTTGAGGACTTTGAGCTTGTACCGCAGTTTAAATTAAACGATCCGCTCCTTTACCAAATAGGAATGGCGCTAAAAACAACTCTTGAATTTACGGGAAAGTGCGATCGCCTCTACACTGAAGCAATGGCAACGGCAATTTCTGCTCATTTGTTACAACACTACTCAACGAAAAAACCCAAGATTGTTACTTGTAAAGGATTATCCCAAGCTCAATTACGACAGGTAACTGCATATATTACCGAACATTCCGCTCAAAATCTTAGCCTACTAGCGATGGCTGAGATAGTCCAAATGAGTCCTTTTTACTTTAGCCGTTTGTTCAAGCAATCTACAGGCTCAACCCCTCATCAATACTTGCTTAGGTATCGCACCGAGCGCGCCAAACAGTTACTTAAAACTACAAATCTATCCATTGCAGCCATTGCCAATCGAGTTGGTTTTGCAGATCAAAGCCACCTAAATCGCCACTTCAAACGCTATGTAGGAATGCCACCTAGTCAGTTTCGCGCCGGATAGCAAGAACGTACCGACTAATAGCAAAATTATTCAAGACAACAACTATTAAAAATTAATAGTATTTCTGTGTGTCTAGAAATAAAGCTATGAATATCGATCTATTCTCTCCGGTTAATCTCAGTTCTTACAGCCTCCCTAATCGAATAGTAATGGCTCCCATGACTCGGTTAAGGGCGACAGACAGTATTCCTCAATCTTTGATGGCAACTTATTACACGCAAAGAGCATCGGCTGGTTTGATTGTCACCGAATGCACAATGGTTTCTCCCATGAGTAACGGGTATATGAATTGTCCGGGGATCTATTCACCAGAACAGATTGTAGGTTGGCAGCAAGTTACAGACGCAGTCCATAAAGCAGGCGGTAAGATTTTTCTTCAGTTGTGGCACTGTGGCAGAATTTCCCATTCATCTTTACTAAATGGAAAACAGCCTGTTGCTCCTAGTGCAAAGGCTCCTGTAGGGGAACTGCACACCCCGGTCGGAAAAGTAACAATGGAAACGCCTCGCGCTCTAGAAAAAAGTGAAATCTCTGAAATTGTCGAGCAGTTTCGCGTTGGTGCGGAGAATGCAAAAGCGGCTAATTTTGATGGCATTGAACTACATGGAGCATTTGGTTATTTAATCGATCAGTTTCTCCAAGACGGATCGAACCAACGAACAGACGAATACGGCGGTAGTATTGAAAATCGAGCTAGATTTTTACTAGAAATAGTCGAAGCCGTTTCTAGTGTTTGGGGAGCAGAAAGAGTAGGAGTCAAACTCTCGCCTAGCAATACCTTCTATGGCATGGTTGACTCAAATCCTCAAGCAACCTTTAGTTATGTTCTTGAAGCACTTAATGCGATTTCTTTAGCCTACGTTCACCTGATGGAACCAAACGAAACTGATTTGAAAAATCGAGCCGTACTAAACCCCGTAACGCCTTTATTTCGCCCTATTTATCATGGGACGCTAATTACTAATGGCAACTACACCAAGGATTCAGCAAACGCCGCTCTAGCCAATGGTCAGGCTGATATTGTTTCCTTTGGTAAGTCATTTTTGGCAAATCCAGACCTACCAGAACGTTTTAAGCAGAATGCGCCCTTGAACGAACCAGATTTTCAAACCTTTTATAGCAGTGGTGAAGAAGGCTATATAGACTATCCTTTTTTGACCTAAGCAACAAGGTTATTTAATTAGACTTCTAGATAAAGTAGGCGATCGCGATCGGTAGGGCGCAATCCAATCTCCCGTGTCTCCAAGAGCTAAACTTAGAAGAGCGCATTAAAACTGCCAGTTGCTTATTTGGAAGTTGTAACAATGTCGCTACCGTTCCCACTGGAAAAAAAGTAAAACTCGGAAAATTGCTATTGAGCGCGATCGCTCCTAACATACATTCAGTTTGGCTAAGTAGCGGTACATTCTTGCTATTTAACAACAAAACAGCATTGGCTGGAATGTACTTAGAAAATCACCATTCTCTACCCCACGAAACGCCAGAACACTATCCAATGCAGAACGTAGAAGGTGAAACCAGAAATTCTGTCTTTTTCGTCAACCAACCCCTGAAAATCATCACACTTTCAGCAACGCCTCTGCTCTTCTAGTTCTAACCCCACTAAGATACTTGTCGCTGCTATTAAATTACTCTGTTCTCGATAATCGGTTATTGCCCGTAAAATAAATAAAGCTACAGGTTATTGGCTCTATGCGATTATCTCAAGGACAGTTAAACTTGCTCGAACGTTGTCCGCGTCAATTTCAATATACTTATTTAGACGGTTTTGGCTCTCCTACTAGCTTAGAGCAACAAGAACGTCTAAGTTCTGGTAGCCGCTTTCACCTATTGATGCAGCAGCGAGAATTAGGTTTACCCATTGATGCTTTAGTTAAAGAAGACGCACAACTGCAAGGCTGGATGAATGCTTTTGCAGGCGCGGCTACAGAAATATTGAGTCCCGTTGATGGAGAGTTTCGAGAAAGCGAACATTGTCGCACTTTGCAAGTTGAAGACCATTTGCTGACGGTAATTTATGACTTATTTATTGCCAGAAGTGACACTTGCCAAATTCTTGATTGGAAAACTTACCCCAAACCTCAAGATCGGCGCAAATTAGCCCAAAATTGGCAAACTCTGCTTTATTTGTATGTATTGGCGGAACAGGGCGAATATTTGCCCGAACAAATTTCTATGACTTACTGGTTTGTGCAATCGGACGATAAACCGCAAAGTTTAACTTTTACTTATAGCAACATCCAGCATCAGCAAATAGAGAAAAAGCTCAATTCGTTACTTGTGCAACTGACTAATTGGCTCAAACTTTACGAAATCGGCGAACAATTCCCACAAGTAGTAGAAGGTAGCAAAACTTGTAATTATTGCCAATTTATTAGTAGATGCGAAGGACGAAGTACGAAGGGAAGCGATCGCCATCTTGAACCAGATTTAGTCGAACCAGAATACAGTACAAACAAACTATTAAATCTTGCTACTATTCAAGAAGTAACAATTCAGTAGAGATGTCTGCAAGTTTGGTAGATGACAGAACAATTACAAAACTGGACTGTAGTATCGGTGGAATCGCCGCCAGAATGGTTTGTGCAAGCGGTAAAAGGCTATGTTCCTGCGTCTTGCGGGTATTACGCCGCTCAATTATTGTGGCAACGCGGCATAAAAGACGTGCAGCAGTTGGCAGAATTTGTTAAACCGCAGCTATATCAAGCTTCTAGTCCGTTTGTATTTGGGCAAGAAATGCAACAAGCGGTAGCCAGATTGCTTAAGGCGCGCGATCGCCATCAAATCGTCACTATTTGGGGAGATTTTGACGCAGACGGCATTACCTCAACGGCGGTTTTATGGGATGGATTGGGGCAGTTTTTTCCTCAACACCAACAGCTAAACTACTACATTCCCAATCGCCTCACCCAATCGCATGGTTTAAACTGTCAGGGAATTGATGAAATTGCCCGAAATGACACTAAATTGATTGTCACTTGCGATACTGGCAGCACAAATATTGATGAAATAACTTATGCAAACTCTTTAGGGATTGATGTCATAGTTACCGATCATCATACTTTGCCAGGAAGTCGCCCACCTGTAACAGCCATTATCAATCCTCGTTATTTTCCAAGCGATCATCAACTCTTTCATCTTTCTGGAGTTGCCGTTGCTTACAAATTAGTAGAAGCGCTTTATCAAACTTTGCCCGATGTCCCCCAGCAACCCATAGACGACTTATTAGATTTAGTCGCCATCGGACTCATAGCCGATTTAGTACAGCTAAGTGGCGATTGTCGGTACTTGGCGCAACGGGGAATCGAAAAAATGCAATCGGACTCTAAAAAATCAGAAACAGAGCGCCGCCGACCGGGAGTAGGGCGCTTATTAGACCTTTGCCGACGAAGTGGCGATCGCCCGACAGACATTTCTTTTGGTTTGGGTCCAAGAATTAACGCCGTAAGTCGAATTCAAGGGGATGCGTCTTTTTGCGTAGAGTTGCTGACCAGCAAAGATGTAGAACGTTGCAACCAATTGGCGGAAGAAACCGAACTAGCTAATACTCGGCGTAAGTCTTTACAAAAAGATGTCCAGCAACAAGTAAATGATTTGCTAGAGCGGATGGATTTATCAACTACGAGCGTTATAGTTTTAGAAGATCCGCAATGGGCTGTAGGGGTACTAGGATTAGTCGCCGGACAAGTTGCCCAGCAAACAGGTCGCCCGACGATTTTACTAAGTACGGATACCGAAGGACAAACAGGTTTAGCGCGTGGTTCGGCGCGATCGGTAAATCAAGTTGATTTGTACCAATTGGTAAAAGATCAGGCGCATTTATTGCACCGATTTGGCGGACATCCTTTTGCGGCGGGGTTGAGTTTGCCTGTAGAAAATATCCCCTTATTTACCCAAGCAATTAACCAAAGATTGCGGCAAATATTGGGAAATGCGACTTCACCGCCCACAATGCAAGCCGATTTAGTCGTCACTGTTGCCGATTTAGGCGAGAATCTCTTTAAAGAATTGAAACTACTCGAACCCTGTGGAATGGGCAACCCCGTCCCAAAACTATTGCTTCAAAACTGTTGGTTTGAAAGAGTTAAAAATCAAAATATCTGCGACTTTAAGGGTAAAACAGTTAAGTATATAAAAACCGAATTTCAATTGCGCGATGACTCCACAAACCTTAGATTTCCTGGTGTTTGGTGGGGACACTACAGTGAAGAAATCCTGCCAGGGCGCTGCGATGCAATTGTAGAACTCGATCACAACAATTACAAAAATGAAGCAAAAAACATAAAACCTCATTATGAAGTCAGGCTTTTAGCGATTCGTTTTAATGCCAATGCAACACAACTTACTTGCTCAACCTTACCCAACAAGATTTTAGACTGGCGACAAAATAGTTCCGAGCAAGTAACAGCATCAGTTTTGTTGGTTAAAAATTGTCCTAGTAATTGGGACGATTTACGGGCTTGGTACGATCGCTCCCTTTATGAAAATAAGACGCTGGCGATCGCCTATAACGCCCCTAACTCTGTTTCACCTCATCAAGTTTGGCTAAATTTGGTGGGGATTACCAAGTATCTCAGCCGCACTGGGCAAGGCGTTACGCGCATTCAACTAATAGAAAAATTGGGAATTAGCGACTTATTATTGCGATTGGGATTTACAGCTTTAAAGTGTTTAGGTTTTAAAGTTTGCTTTCAAAACGGAGCTTTTAAAATGAGCTTGCTTCAAGTAGAGTCAACTATTGCTGATACTGAGAACTTACAAACTATTGAGCAATTTATCGCGGCGGTACGTGAGGAGCAATTTCAACGCCAGTATTTTTATAAAGTGCCGCTTTCTACTATTAGCGCGGTTTTTTCTGAAGAATTGCCTGTAGAGGTGTAGTTGTGAGTAGCAACCTTCTTGCCAAACAATTAGGGGGAAAAAAGCTTTTTCTAAATTCACCATTCATGACTTCTGGCTCAAAATCTTAAAGATACCTTCACGGCTAACAGGTTCAGTATTTTCACCTTTTGCGATCGCTTTTACCAAACCAATATCTTCCATTGCTTCAATAATAATGTCAGTAAAGACTTCTTTTTGTTCTTGCAGGACTTCAGAAATCGCACTTTTGAGCAGTTCTTTAAGATCGCTTGTATCTAATGTAGTTTCAGACATTTTATTTTTCTCTACGCTCAATTACTTTAAGGGTGTAAGTCTCTTGCAGCCTTTACTGCTAATCTGTTTCTAACATTAAAGCGCAAAAACCTGCTTGAATAAAGTGGCGATCGCTAGTCACAGCATCGATTAAGTTTTGTTGTTGCATGACTGTAAAAGAAATGCAATCGGTTAAGCCCCAAGTTTTATCGGAGCGAGATTGATAAAGCGCAAGAGATTGTATTAGTAACTCTGTATGGACACTGACGACTTTGATATTCTCCGTGCGATCGCACTGTTGGATAAACTGAACCGCACCAGAGCGATTGAATGCGCTTAAGGCGTTGCCGACCTCAACAAAGATGGCTTCTGTAATCCATACTTCCTTTGCAGTACGAATGCGAGGTAACAGCGTTTTAGCTCGGTTGTGAAAATCATCGCGCGGGTTGAGCAAAGCTTGAATGAAGGCAGTATCTAGAAAAAGGCGATCGCCTCTCATACTTCATTTGATTGGTGTTTAGGTGTGCCATAGAGATAATGATCGTGTTCTGCTGACCAATCCGTAGGGGCTTCAATTGTACCTGTGAGCGATTCTAGAACATCCCAAGCGTTGCCGGATTCTTGTAAATGCTCTTGACGCAGGTTGAGAACGAAGCTAAGAACTTGTTGTTGAAGATCATCAGGTAAATCATTCATTTGTGCAATGACTTGGGTAATCAAGGGGCTGCTCATAGTTATTCTTTAAGTTAATTTTTTATAAAGTACCTCTTTCTAAGATTAGCGCGGTTTTTTCTGAGGAGTTGCCTATGGAGGTGTAATTAAGCACAGCAATCTTTAATTTCCTTTTTTTCATTATTTACACCTCCACAAGTATTATTTATTTGCATTCTCAGAGCAAGTTTTTTCTACATGAGCTTTACGTGATAGAACTTGTAGATTCTCTAATATAGTTAAACCGCCTTTTGACATTGGCTTGATATGGTCAATTTGAAAATCTCTCCGCATTTGACTTTTGAATCCACTGATTGCACATACTACAAATTTTTTTGCATCTGTGTGTTTTGCAAATACAGACTCTTTGATTTTTCGGTATTCAAGCGGATCTCGCTCTTTGATTTCGTTCAAAGTTAATTTCTCTAGGGGTTCATTGTCAAAGATTGTGGTTGGTGTTACTTCTAGTAAATCACCATAAAGTCCAGCACGTTTATAATCTTCAATACTCAACTGTTTTCTGAAATATAGTTTGTTATAGCCAAAAAGAACTTGCCAGAAAGTTTTTTCGTCATTCCAAAGAGAGTCTATATAGTTCTCTTCATCCTTTTTACTGAAGGAATTATCATAAATGTGCTTCGCTACAGTAGCTGTATTACATTTTAGGCGCTCACTGAAAGCCAAAAATTCTGGTTTAATCTCTTTTTGAGCATAAAAACGTAAAATGTTCTTAACATCTTCATCTCTATATCCAATCAAAAAATCAGAATCAGGGAAATATATTTCTTTCGTATTTTGCCAAAGATAATTAAGTTCTTGCTCTGTTAAAGTCTCTCGATCCTTCAAATCAACAAGACAAAATAAAGCTTCCAAATCATTTATGAAGTTATCATAAGCTTCTTCTGTATCGTCATACAGGAGTACATCATAGTTTCTAGGTTCAAAGGCTTCAGAAGGTTCACAGGAAGTTTCAAGGATTGAAAATTTATAAATTCCTACTGGGACTCGCTTCAAAAAATCTAACTTTTCTAGAGCATCGGTATCGATTGATTCATTCATGATTCGAGTAAATTCTTCAATTTTCTCAATAGAGATAAGTCGAACAATCCTTTTTGTCGTTTGAATATCTCTATCAATGAATTCTGCACCTTCTTTTTCATGAAGTTTCTCAGGATTCACCCAGTTAATTTTATTTTCCCAGTTATCAATGAAGCTTACTAAATAAGCTTTATCAGTACCTCCTGCCCTTTGTCCACGTAAACCTCTGCCAATCATTTGTGTCATTAAAATAGTGGAGGTCGTAGGGCGAGTAAGGAAAACAGTTTGTACATTAGGTAAATCTACTCCTTCTGTCAGCATTTCTACATTAATTAGTACCTCAAGCTCTCCATTTCTAAATTGTTCAATTTTCTTTGAGTTTTCTGCTGGAGAAACCTTAGTCCCTGTTTTCCCATCAACAATTTGACACACAACAAAGTCAGAAATATCTTTGCTATCTTTATTTTTACTATCATTAAATAATGTATTCAACTCAATAGCGTGTTGAATGTCGATTGCGAAAACTAACAGAGGCTTATACTTTTCTCGATTGTTGATATAGTGATCGACAATTTGCCTGTTGCGAATTTTGGAGAGGGCAATTCCTTGTGCCACGTGTTTAGGCAGCTTGTCAAAATTCTCGATTGCTTTAATATCGCTAGCAGTTAACTCTACAGAAAAGTCAATTTTTGTTTCTAGCCGCTCAAATATTGGTTCAGCAAGAATATTTCTTGTAACTAGAGTTCTTAAATGTTCTGAAAAAATGATGTCATCTGGAAACACCATGCTTAATAAGCCTTTTTCCCCCTCATCCGTTCTGAATGGAGTAGCGGTTAAACCCAACATTTTGAAACCATCCACGCAATCTCTTTGTTGCAAATCGTCCTTGACAGCATTGATTAATTTGCGATAAGTCTTAGCTGTTGCATGATGCGCTTCATCGACAACGAGGAGAAGTTCAGGTGAGTGTCTTACCCAGTTTTTTATTAAGTATTCTAATCCACTATTTAAGCTATCCTTGCTGGCAATAATAATATCGTCAGTTGGCTGGATATTAACAGGACGATCGTGCTTTGGATGTCCTGAAATGATGCGGTATTTGAATTCTGAAATATTACCCTAAGTACAGGACAAAAGCTTGCAAATGATTGATGGGAAGAGGTTTCATAAGAATTACCACATTCCTAAAGCAAGAAACCCCTATGAACCAGGTTACTTTACTTCGAGAGAGATTGCGACCTCAT
>JAHHGY010000091.1 GCA_019359635.1 Chroococcus sp. CMT-3BRIN-NPC107 | reverse complement strand
AGTCACCTCCATTTTCACTCTTGTCCCTTCAATGCTCAACAATTGAACGCCCATACCCAGCCCCCTTTTTCTTTTCAGACAGTGTATTATCACTACCTAAATTCTATCATATCGAGGTCGCACCCCTATATTACTAAGCCTTTTGCTCCTAATAATTTGGTTCAAACCGTTTGCAAGCATCTTAATTGACTATCGTTATGATTGAAGATTATTTTTGCAGTCAATTGCGTCAATCGGTAAATGTTTTGTTTCCTTTAGCAAATGCTGAAGAAGTAATATCTTTAACCTATGGAGAAATTTGCCCAGTACCAGGAGTTTCTCCGGCTTTACTTGGAGTTGTAAATCAGCGTGGTAAATTGCTATGGGTTTTAGAATTGAGCGACTTATTGCAAATAGCGCCAGACAAAAAAAATAGGCGAGCGCAAGATACTTTAACCTTATTAGTATTAAGCGATATTAAAAACTCCGACCAACAAGTAGGTTGCGTAGTATCGGCTTTAAAAGGAATTATTCCTATAGATTTAGCCTTGCAATCTTTGAATTCTAATCCTCCGCCAGCCTGGGAGTCTTTAAAAATAAATAATATTTTATTTGCTGACGAAAAATATACTGTTATTGATGTTCAAGCCGTTTTTAGCAATATTTCTGAATTAACTTATTCTAATAAATTGGTAGATAAATCATGACAACCACAAGTAATAATAAATACAACACAGCTTCCCAGAATATTGAATCGCTAATAACATCGCTTGAAGCCGAAGTTGAACTAGATCCTAGCGATTTGGTAAGCAAAATTAGTTTAGCTACAGTTTTAGAACAATCTAACAGAAATAAAGAAGCTAAAGCCGTATATCAAGAAGTAGTTGAATCAGATCCCATAGGTTCTATGGGAGCGATCGCCCTTAAAGCCTTAGAACAATTAGACCTCCCCCAGAGCAGTCTATTAGAGCAATTACAAGAAGATGCGCCAGGATCGCCGCTACAAGATCGAGACGACCGACAGCAAGAACTAATACAGCCAAAAGTAAAGCAAAGGAAGAAGAAAAACCCCCTACAGTGGTTTTACGACTTACCAATTAGCCGCAAGCAGCTTATCGCCTTACTAGCTTCAGAAATATTATCAGTAATTGCTTTGGGTATGGGGTCAAAACACGTTATCGAGACGGGTTTGAGAAGTCAGTTGGTACGTCAAGCATCGTCAGAAGTAGCAGTTACCGCGATTAACTACAATATCAAAGTCAACCAAATGGGGTTTGGGTTTCGCGGTCAATCTGATAATAGTGCGATCGTTAGTGCGGCAAAAGCTGCGGCGGAAAACAATCCTATTTCTCAGCCGTTGCGAAACCAAGTTGATAAAATCCTCAAAAATGAAATTACCGCTAGAAAAATTGAGTATGCAACTTTAGTTGGCAAGGATCTACGCATTATTGCTGGGGCTAATGCTAATCGACAAGGAGAAATTTTTAACCCGAATAATTTAGTTAAAGAAGTTTTGAGCGATCCAAGGCAAATTAAAGCTAACGCTATTGTTAAATGGAGCGAATTGCAAACAGAAAACCCCCCTTTGCCTAAAGGTTTTGCAAATCGAGATGCTTTGATTCGTTATACCGTTACTGCCGTAAAAGACCCAGCCACCAAGCAAGTAATTGGGGCATTAGTTTCCGGCGATATTGTTAACGGTAAACTGCCAATTGTTAAAGACACAATAAAAGTTCTTGATGGTGGGTACAGTGCAGTTTACGCTCACCAACCCATGACTAAAGATTTTACTTTGGCAACGGCTTTAGACCAAGGGAAAACAAACAATTTAGAGAAAGCAGAGCTAAATGTGACTTTACCTGATTCATCTTTGATAGAAGCTGCCGTAAAAGCACAGGGGAAACCAGTAACTTCAAGAACTAAAGTTGGCAGTCAAATCTATACATTGGCAGCTATAGCTTTACCAAATATTACTAGAGAAAATAGTTCGGTTTCAGCAAGTAACGAAAATCAAGAACCCGTAGCAATTTTAGTCCGAGGCACTCGTGAAAACGCTGTCGATGAGCTACTTGAACAGAGCGTATTGCAAGGATTTACAGTGCTGATTTTGGCAGTAATCATCATTACAGCTTGGGCGATGATTTTGCGACGGGCTATTCCCAAACCGATTGAAAACTTGCGCCAAACCGCTCAAGAATTTTCGGCAGGCGATCGCACAGCTAGAGCCGAAATTTTTGCTACCGATGAAGTAGGACAATTAGCCATGACTTTTAACCAAATGGCAGATAGTGTAAATGCTTCAGCTACTGCTTTAGAAGAACAATCGCGTCTGCGTCAAGCCGAGGCAGATTTTCAACGCCAAGAAAAAGAAAGTCTCCAGCAAGGGGTAATTGCATTTTTACTTGATATTGAAGACGCACAGCAAGGAAATTTAACTGTTAAAGCCAAAGTAGATGAAGGCGCAATCGGTTCGATTGCTGACGCTTTCAACGCCACAATTCGCAGCTTAAGAGAAATTGTTACTCAAGTAAAAGCTGCTACAAGCCAAGTACAAGCCTCTACCTTCAGTAGCGAGTCGTCGGTGGCAAAACTATCTACCGAAGCCACAACGCAGGCACAATCTGTAAATCAAGCCCTTACTTCTGTAGAGGAAATTGGGCAATCAATTCAATCAGTAGCCGATTCTGCCCAAAAAGCCGCCGCGATCGCCCGCGAAGCCGTAGAAGCAGCTAAAGAAGGGGGCGAAACAATGGATCTAACCGTAGGTAGCATTCAAAATATTCGCTCTAGCGTTGCCGAAACTTCTAAAAAAGTAAAAAGACTTGCCGAATCATCTCAAGAAATTTCTAAAGTTGTCAGCATTATTTCGGGAATTTCTGAAAAAACCAACTTGTTGGCATTTAATGCCTCTATTGAAGCCGCCCGTGCTGGAGAACACGGGCAAGGTTTCCGCGTAGTAGCCGACGAAGTCAGACGCTTGGCTGAACGAGTCACCGATTCAACTAAAGAAATTGAGCAATTAGTTAATACAATTCAGCAAGAAACCGCCGAAGTATTGCAAACAATGGAAGCTAGTACAACTCAAGTAGTTACAGGGACGCAGTTAGTGGGCAAAACTAAAACAACGTTGGTAGGACTAGCTAGCATTAGCAATACCATTAACGAACTGCTCCAATCAATTTCCCAAAGTACTGTGTCACAAACGATCGCTTCTCAAGCAGTAAACCAAAATATGCACGAAGTCGCCGCGATCGCCCTGAATACTTCTCAAGAATCGGAAGCTGTTTCGGCATCTTTGAAGCAATTAGTCGGTGTCGCCGAAGAACTACAAAACTCTGTATCTCGCTTTCAGGTAGAGAAATAAATGGTACTAGATGCTGCCAGTTTAGAAGCAATTTTGCTTGAAGCTCGTTCTTGCTTTTTGTACGAGGACGCACCCGATTATCTTGAAATGCTAGAGCAAGGAATGCAAAAGCTACTAACTTTTGCTCGTAACCCTGCTAGTGTAAAGCCTGGAGAAATCAAGCTTGAATATACAGTATTGATGCGGGCGGCCCACTCAATTAAGGGAGGTGCAGGGATTGCCGAACTTCCAGCTTTGCACAAACTTGCCCATAAGTTAGAAGACTTGCTAGAAGCTTTAAACGACGATAGGGTAAAAGACAAAATAGATACTGCTCACGAGCTATTAATTATTGGTATCGAGCAAGTTAAAGATTTAGTCGCCGAAGCTATGACTAATCCAGAAAGTCCGGTAATCGTAGCCGAATCCCAATTACCAATTGAACACGCTCTTGATGGGTTTTTGCAAGAATTAGCTCCCCGTTTGGAGGAGAGTGAAGACGCTGCTTTTGCAGCAATGGCGATTAATCCTTTTATCCTCAAAACGATTTTAGAAGTTGACTTAGAGGAGTGTCTGCAAAGAATTGAAAAATTGTTAACTTTGCCCGTTCAAATAGAAGCGCTTAAGCAGGGGTTGTTAGGTTTTGTTGAAGAATGTACTTTATTAGGGCAAACTCTAAACTTAGATTGGCTAATCGCCGCCGCCGAGAGCGTTCAAAAAGCACAGAGCGCCACAGGAGAAAAACTTCTAGAGACGGTAACTAAACAAATTGCTCAATTGCGGGAAATGCGAGGTCAAACCCTCAACCCCGCGCCTCAAAGCTCTACCCCCGAACCTGTAATTGTTGCAGAGGAAGTAAGTCAACCTATTATTCCCGTTGCTCCGGTTCTAAACTTGCGGATTCCTGTTACTAAACTCGATCGCATGGGTAATACTTTAGGAGAATTACTCATCGGTCACGAGCGGTTATCTTTGTATCATTCTCAACTACATCAAGCTAATTTGACCCTCCATAAAGAGTCGCAAAAGCTCAACCCCATTAACGAACAAGTAAGAGTTTTTTACGACCAGTTAGCCAGCCCTTTAGCGTCTTTAAATGCAAGCTTAGAAGCAAGCGATCGCGAATTCGATGCTCTGCAATTTGACCAGTACACTGGCTTTCACTCCACGCTGCAAGATTTGCAAGAAGTCATGGTACGAGTGCAGGAAACTAAGTCAGATATTGAACTAATTACCCGCGATTTTCAAGTTGGATTAGATCGATTGCGCCAGCAACTCGATGGTTTGCGCGGCGACTTAACTGCCTCTCGCTTAGTCCCGTTTAAATTTTTGGCTCAAAGGTTTGTGACCCCATTGCAAACTTTGAGCGATCGCTTTAACAAAGCTGTAAACTTAGAGATTGCCAATCAAGACACTTTAATTGACCAAGTAATTCTCGAACAATTGCAAACTCCCCTTACCCACTTAGTTCGCAATGCTTTCGATCACGGCATTGAACCCCCCCAAGAACGGCTAAAACAAGGCAAGGCAAAAACAGCGCAAATTACTCTCACTGCTCGTGTCCAAGCAAATCAAGTAGTAATTGCAATTGCTGATGATGGGCGTGGTATTGATACTCAAAAAGTTCTCCAGAGAGCCATAGAGACGGGTTTACATAGCCCAAATATGACGGAGCTTACAAAAGAGCAAATTTTGCAATTTCTATTTATGCCGGGGTTTTCTACAGCAACTTCTGTTACTGAACTTTCGGGTCGAGGTGTGGGGTTAGATGTCGTGCGCCTGCAAATAGAGCGACTGCGCGGTACAGTTCAAGTCGCCACTCAAGTCGGACAAGGGACAACGTTTACAACTACGATTCCTCTAACTTTGAGCATTTTATCTTTACTGCTTTGTCGTTGCCAGCAACGCACTTTGGCGATTCCATCGATAAGCATTTTAGAAATTATTGCTTTAGCTGAGTTTTGCGATTATTCTTCCCTGCCAGAAACAATAATGTGGCACGAGCGCCCAGCGCCATTATTTTGTTTGACCAAACTACTGCCCTACACTCGCCCTGATAGCGTCCCGGCGGCAGAGCAATTTAACCAACACTTAGGAATTGTTTTAGATGTCGGCGGACAACCTGTAGTTGTTGCTGTTAACTCTTTAATTGGAGAAAGAGAACTTGTACTTAAGCCCTTCGATGCTACGGTCAAAGTTCCGCCTTATATTGCAGGCTGTACGGTGCTGGGTACGGGGGAAGTAGTTTCAGTGTTGTCGCCCAACTACTTGGGTGAATTAATCAATCAAAAACAGCCATTATTCACGCCTCCAACTTCAGCGTTTAAGCGATCTTCTTCAGCTAAAGCAACAATCTTAATCGTTGATGACTCAGTAGCAGTACGACGGTTATTAGACCAGGTTTTAAACAAGTCTGGCTATCAAGTCGTGCAGTGTCGAGATGGTAAAGAAGCTATAGAAACCTTAAACCAGCCAGGGGAAGTTTACGATCTAGTAATTTCTGATATTGAAATGCCTCGCATGGATGGATTTACCTTACTTAGAGAAATTCGCACTTCTAAAAATTGGCAGAACTTACCCGTAGCAATGCTCACCTCTAGAGAAAATGACCAGCACCGTCAAAAAGCGAAAGATTTGGGGGCAAATGCTTATTTTACTAAGCCCTTTGCGCCCGACAAGTTGCTAAAAGCGATCGCTTCTCTATTAAATTAAGCTTAGGTAGTGCTTGGTTTCTGCTTTGTGGAAGCTGGCGGCTAGATGCCGCCAAAACTTTAGGTAATCAATTAAATTCCAAATAATCTAAACAAACTAAAAACGTTAAGCACTGGATTGCCCACTGCTCCTATAGTATCCCCGACTCTGCCTAAGAAAGAACGGTTAATAACGACAATATCGTTATTGCGGAGGATGGGATTACCTTCCTCGCTAATACCTTGAGCTAGGTTGATTCGGACTTGACGTTTTGTAACTGAACCGTTGGGGTTTAAACGAATTAAATCCACTGTAGTTCGCCTAGCTCTAGAATCGTTAAATCCTCCTGCCGCTAATATTGCCTGATTTAGCGGTGTATTTGCTGGTAGTTGTAATGTTGTACCTCCAGCGCCGCCCGTCGCCCGTTTAACTTCGCCAATTACACTAACTTGAATAGTTGCTGGCGAAAAATTTGCCGTAGCGACTACCGTACTCTCGGCGGGATTTTGTTCGGCAACGGTGGGAACAACGATTGTATCTCCATCTTGAATTAGCGTGTCTTGATAAGAATCCCCTGTTAGCAGTTGCCAAAAATTCAGGTTAATAGTTTGTTCTGTGCCAGATTTAGTTGGTCGGCGTAACTGAATCCCCCGCACATCTGCTAAAGAATTTATCCCTCCAGCTAACTGAATTGCCCGCGATACTGTAGGTAGCCCGCCGCCAGCGCCGCCACCGCCTTGCTCGGTAGCAATGCCTGTACTAGAGCCGCCAATTACTGTATAGGAGCCAGGACGGTTTACTTCTCCTACTACAGTCACTGTCCGGGGTCTATTAATTGCTCCCGCAAAACTGGCAGTAGAAAATTGCCGAATTTCTGCTAAATTCACATTAGATGTTACTGGCACAAAAATTGAATCTCCGTCGCGCAGAGTTATATCTTGAGGTAAAGTTCCAGTTTGGACTAACTCAGTCAAATTAAGATTGGTGACCACTTGCGGGCCTAGTCCTTGTCTTCGCCGTAACTGTACTTGACGAATATCGGCGGCTAAAGTCACACCCTCCGCTAAAGTCAGCGCTCCTACTATTGTGGGATATTGTATCCCAGGGTTATCGCCAGCACCGCCTTGCAAACCTACGGTATAAGAACCCGGACGATTTACTTCTCCAGCAACTACAACGTTAATCGGACGCGGTGAAATTAAGCTTACCGTTACTAAAGGTCGTCGCAGGTAACGAGAGTACCTAGCAGCGATCGCTTCGGCGGCTTGTTCTTGGGTTAATCCTAAAATTGTTACACCACCTATTAAAGGTAAATAGAGCGCTCCTCCGGGGGGAACTTGGTAGTCACCACTGTATTCTGGAACTTCAAATACATTGATGCGGATGCGATCGCCTCCTCCCAAACTGTAATCTAGTGGTGGCTGTACGGGCGTTTGCGCTGTAGGAACTGGTAACACCGGGGCAGAGGGCTGATTTTGATTTAGCTGCGCTAGGCTAGGAAATGGATAAGCCATAGCAACCGTTGTTAAAAAAGTTGTAATACCTGCAACGGTTCGTTGGCGGGCTGACGATACAGTAAATACCATAATGGCGATGTAGTAATTTCTCTAAGTCTTTTAGTCTTCACTATTTTATGTTTTGTTTCCCTTATTTGCTGAATTAAGTAATTAAGTAATTTTTCCTACTCTTACCAAGGCAGTTTTAAACGCTTAGAGCCTTTGTTAATTAATTAGATGTACTTAAAGCTACATAGATATTTAAGCAATTAACTATTCGGGCGGAACACTGTCAAAACTATCGGTGTACATAATGGAACAAAAGGGGAGTGAAAATTATGATTAAGGGTAAGTTGTTGTCTAAAATTCGATTAGTTAAAGAAAAATTGTGGCACTTAGCGATCGCTCTTGGCTTGCAAGTATTCGCAACTCCAGCTATGGCAGCCGAAAGAGTAACGCTAAAATTGGGAGTATTTGAAAGTGCGATCGCTATTTCGCAATTAGAACAATTTGCCAAAACTGGAAATTTACCGCCACAATTGCAACTTTACTCTGGTTTTTTAACGCCCCAAGTCCGCAAAGTTTTAAATAGCCGCCTGCAAATAGATCCAAAGTTTGCCGACGGATATATTGCTGAATTATCGAGTTCGCCCTATGGAAAACAGTTGCTTAAATATTTGGGGGTAGCGATTCCCGAATTGACACTACCGCAACTCCAAGCCGCCGTCACGATCGCCGCCCAGCAAGCTAATGGAGTGAGTATCGTTAGTTTAATTAAAGCTTATCCCCAAGAAAATATTGTCATCGATGCCACAAGAGTGATCGCTTTAGCCGTAGAATTTAATCCCTCTTACCTGCAAAGCCAAGCGGTAGGTTCATCCCTAGCAGATAAATTAGCTGTTGAAAGTAGTACGGCTTTTAAACCCAGTTTCGATCCTGCTAGGGTTGGCAAAGCAACGGTAAAAGTGCAAACAATAGTCTTACAAGATCGAAAACGCGATCGTACTATTCCTGTAGATATTTACTATCCGCAGCAAAACTCCTTAATATCAGCCTTACGTCCAACCCCAATAGTAGTTATTTCTCCTGGATTGGGAGCCAATCGCCAATTTTTTAGTTACTTAGCGCGTCATTTGGCAAGTCACGGGTTAACGGTAGCAGCCTTAGAACATCCTGACGGCTCTACAAGAAATCTATCAAATATCAGTAACTCCAATCAGTTGCTACCAGCTACAGAGTTTATTAATCGACCTAAAGATATTAGCTTTTTGCTAGATCGATTAAGCGATATCAATCAACAGCCAGGGGTATTACAAGGCAAACTAAATACACAAACTGTTAGTGTTATCGGTCATTCTTTCGGTGGTTATACAGCTTTAGCCCTAGCTGGGGGAGAATTAAACTTGCAGCAATTGCGTCAAGGGTGTAAAACGGCAAATCCTTTAGCTCAAGCACCTGCTGATTGGTTGCAGTGTGGAGCGGCAAATTTGATTGATAGCAAGCTGGAATTGCAAGATAAACGAGTAAAAAATGCGATCGCGCTCAATCCAGTAATCGGACAGTTATTTGGGGAAAATGGTTTAAATCAAGTTAGCGTCCCCATTTTAATTTTAGCTAGTACGGAGGATGCGATAACCCCCATCCTTAACCATCAATTGCGACCTTTTACTCAACTTGGCGATCGCAAATATTTAGTTACAGCCATCGGTGGTACTCATTTAAGTGTTGGCAATCCTAATAGCCAAGCAATTACTGATACAGCAGGAATTAAAGAGCGCCGAGGTTTGGAAGCACAACCTTTACGCCAGCTAATTTCTGGAGTAAGTTTGGCATTTATCAACCAACTGACACCTGAAGCCAAGACTTATCAACTTTTTCTTACTCCTGCTTACGCTCAATCGCTATCTACTCCCAATTTACCTTTGCGTCTGAGTACCGAGCTACCAGAATCAGTTATCAGTCAACCATGATGCAGTATCAACGATTTGGACGTACAGAGTTGCAAATGCCGCTATTTTCTTGCGGTGGGATGAGGTATCAGTACAAGTGGCAAGATGTCCCAGAAGCGCAAATTCCGGCAGATAATCAGCGAAATCTAGAAGCAACTATTGTTAGGGCGCTAGAAGTTGGAATCAGTCATATCGAGACAGCGCGTGGTTATGGTACGTCGGAGTTACAGTTAGGAAAAATTTTAGGTAATTACGATCGCCGTCGGCTAATTATTCAAACCAAAATTTCGCCTAAAGCCGACTCTAAAGAATTCTTACACAATTTCGAGCAATCTTTAACCAATCTCAACCTAGATTATGTCGATTTGCTAGGCATCCACGGTATCAATAGTTTAGAAAGTTTCAACCAAAGTATGCGCCCTGGGGGTTGCTTAGAAGTTGCTCAAAAGCTACAAGCTCAAGGAAAGGTTAGATTTATCGGCTTTTCAACTCATGGAGCAACAGAAATTATTTTAAAGGCGATCACCACCGACCAATTTGACTATGTAAACCTACATTGGTACTACATCAATCAAACCAACTGGGAAGCCATTAGAGCCGCTAAAAGTCACGATATGGGTGTATTTATCATTAGTCCTTCTGACAAAGGTGGAATGTTGTATAAACCGCCTCAGACGTTGGTAAATTTATGTAAACCTCTCAGCCCCATTGTCTTTAACGACTTATTTTGTTTAAGTCATTCCCAAGTAGATACTCTAAGCATTGGTGCAGCTAGGTCGCAAGACTTTGACGAACATCTAAAAACTTTGGAATTATTAGAGCGTGCGGAGGAGATTTTGCCGCCAATTTTACATAGATTAGAACAACAAGCGATCGCAGCTTTGGGTGAAAATTGGGTAAAAACTTGGCATATTGGTTTACCAAAATTCGATGCAACCCCAGGCGGGGTAAATATTCCGGCTATTTTGGCACTGAGAAATTTAGCGATCGCTTACGACATGATGGAATTTGCCAAAACACGCTACAACTTGCTAGGTTCTGGTGGTGACTGGTTTCCTGGTACTAAAGCAGACAAGTTAAACGAGCTAGATTTCCACCAGTGTTTGGCTGCTAGTCCCCGCCGCGATAAAATTCCGTCTTTGCTGATCGAAGCCGATAAATTGTTAGCCGATGGAGCCGTAAAACGACTATCTCAGCAGTAAATTTATATATATTTTGCAGCATTGATTGACATCGTGCTGCGATCGCTAAGAGCGATAATTATCGATTTTAATGAACTCCCCAGGCAAGATTCGAACTTGCGACCAATCGGTTAACAGCCGATCGCTCTACCACTGAGCTACTGAGGACTGCGAATATTTATATTAACTGCAAGCGGTGATATTTTGCAAGAGGTTTGCACAAGTTTTTTTAAAATTTATCGATGACAAATTTAGATGGGAAGATATTTAAAGGTTTACTACAATCCCATCCGCAACTGAGCCAGCTTTTGTCTGGCTTTGGCATCAATAGAGTTAGCCAAAAACCTACTAGCAGACTGTTTGCGTTGCTTGTACTTGCTTAGGGAAGTTTTGAGCGTTGATTCGACTTCGTAGTTTAGTTGTTGAGCAGACATCCATTCTGCGCCGTAGCCTACTACAACTAGCTGTTGGACGCGATCACTAGTTGCTACAATCAGCCGACAGAGGTGAGATTGTTTTAGATATGGACGCAACGCCGCGCAGGATTTTTCTATGTATGTGTCAGCAGTTTGACCAAAATCAGTGTAATGTACTGATAGGTTTTCGTTAATAATTTCTTGGCTGCTACAAGTATTTTGATATTGAGCATCAAATACCACTTGAGTTGCGTAGCCTTGTAAAGCACTGTAGTCAATGAGTGCTGAAACCAATTCGCCGCGTGCGGCTTCTAATCCGGTGCGATCACGAGTTTTTTTTAGGTCTGACCAAGCGCCGATCATGTTATAACCGTCTACTAACAAAACGGCTTCGGGTAAAGAGGGTGGCATGATGTATACTCACTGAGTGTTGAAGTTAAATATATTTATTCATAATTTTAATCGTAATCGAAGTATCGGTTCTAACATTCTAGAGGGTAGGCAATTTAGATAACTGTAGTTTTAAGTTAGCAACCTTTGCGATCTAACTTTATTTGGTTTTAAGCTTCCTTAAAATACTAGGACAGTGCAAAAATATTAATAAACAAATGTGCAAAATTTATGGTGGAACGTCCCATTAAGAAATCAGAGCGTCAAGTCGCTCCTCCCAGTGATGCTGTCGAACAAACACAAGAACCTCAACCAACTACTGTTAATGAAAGTCTTGAGGCGACAACAATATTACCGGAGAAACGCAAAGTGCTTCCTTCTATACCAGGCAAAGAAAAAGCTAAGGGTAGAGGGAGAGGTTCTAATCGGGAAGAAGCAGCAGCACCACCGCCAATGAATCTGGCTTTGATGCGCGGGCCCAAGCCTACAAAGTCTAAACCTCCAGTCGTTGAGGCTCCTCCAGAGGAAGTAGAGTCAAGCGAACCCCCATTAGATGTTGAAGATGCTAACCCTGATTCCCAAGAGTAAGTGGTAAAACAGAAAACCTCTAGGTTATTCTAGGGGTTTTCTGTTTTTACTTTAGAGGGTGTTTGAAAAGTTTTGCGGGGTCAGATTTTATGCTAATCGCTTCACCATGATCCTTATCATGGCAAGGTAGATAAACGTCTCTGATGTTTCCGGCAATAATTCGCGCGTCTCTGACTAA
>JAHHGY010000090.1 GCA_019359635.1 Chroococcus sp. CMT-3BRIN-NPC107 | reverse complement strand
CTCAATTACAACAGAAGTTAACCCAGGTGCTAGAAACAATTACACCAGAAACGATTGCTTCTCTCACTTCTTATGATTTCATTCTTGAAGCTTTGTTTGGCGCAGCTTTATAAAGAATTGGTATAACTTTACTTAAAGTTAGTGCTTTATTTTGATAGCGCCGGGTTACAGGCAATTCTTTAATTAAGTAACCTAATTCAACGGCTCTAATTGCCAGATAATCAGGCAATTCATAAGCTGAAAAGATATTACGAAAGGGTGCAACACGGGGATCTAGTAGCAGTCTGCGACTATAAGCACAAAATAAATTAGTAGAATCTGTATATCGAAAACCTGCGGATATACTAATTAAAGGAGCGTGAATTAGACGGATAGCTAAATACCGATACCAAGGACTATTAATTGCTTTCGCGCCTTTGATAAAGCGCGAACCTTGAATGCGATCGCATCCCTGTTCCAATCCTTGAATAAAAGCATAAATAGCGGTAGGGTCGTCTTGATTATTACCATCAATAGTAATAATTCCTTCATAGTTTTGTAACATAGCATAGGCAAAAGCCATTCGCATTTGAGCGCTCAATTTACTTTTACTTTGCTTAATTAATAAAGTGCGGACAGAAACACTTTTGAGAAAATCAATTTCTAATTCTAAAAAACTGTCTGTACCACCACTGTCAGCAACAATTACATCAATATCTTGGGCGATCGCTTGCATATTTTGCAATTGAGTTTTAATTTGTTCTCTTGTAGTGATGCCAATAATGCAAACACAATACTTACTTTGTCTGGCGCTGATTTCAAATTTCGTGTGATTAGGTATTTGCCATTGTTGATATTTTGGGGAATTATTTGAAGTCGTAAAAAGTTGGCTAGTTAATAATATTAAATCCCTGTAAATCAGTTATTTTTAGCAAACAGGCAATCCAAAATTGACCTGAATATGGGATAGGCGATCGCATTTATAAAGGATTTTCAATTGAGGGAGGTACATTTTACTCAAAAGTGTCTAGGCAATACAAAATCGATTGCACTGATTTGGAAAACTTTATAAATAGGTTTAAACTACTACCAAGGTTGGAAATATCGTAGCAAGATAAAAGTAATTAATTTAAGCTAAGTAGTAACAAGTTTTTTGCTGTAAATTATTCTACCAATGCACTTAAGATTTTCCCAAGATATTAAAACGCTTTTAGAAAAATTGGCACAGCAGCCCTTAACTTTGGGAGATATTTTGGCGGAAACTTCCGAGCGGGGTTTTAGCTTAGTAATTTCTTTGTTAGTTTTACCCTTTTTGTTGCCTGCACCCCCAGGACTAACGGGTCCATTGGGTTCTGCTTGCATAATTTTAGCCGGACAAATGGCATTGGGAAAGCGATCGCCTTGGCTACCAAAAAAAATAGCTCAGTTCAAATTTCCTCATTGGTTTGTGTTGAAACTTCTACAACTGCTAAAAAGAGTAACGCGAGTTTTAGAAAAAATTACTCGTCCTCGTTTTTCCAGGTTAGCTCAAAGCCCGCAAGCTTGGCGATTAAATGGCGTTTGCATTGCTTGGTTATCGGTACTTTTAATTTCACCAATTCCCTTTACAAATCCTATTCCGACTGTAGGAATTTTATTATTAGCCGTTGCGACGTTAGAAGCGGATGGTTTATTGATGTGTATCAGTTATGGATTAACGCTTTTAATTTCCCTATTTTTCGGCTTTATTATTTACGCTCTTTGGCAAGCACCAAGTTTGCTACCAGGTTTATTCAAATAAAGTAGTCCTTAAAAAATCAGCTAAAAATTTTGCTGTTAGTAGCCGAGGGATTAAATTTACCTCAAGAAGTCAAAGTTGTTTCCTTCGGAAGCTAGAAGTAATGGAACCTTGTAAGGGTAAACATTTATTTACCCCTATAAGTTTAAAAACAGCGATCGCACTTAAAGTAACGAAAAACTAAAGTGGTTAAAAAATCTTTGCTGCATAAGTTTTGTTTTGATTACCTTAGCCTCGTTGGACTGCCTCAAATATTGTGTCTAGAATCTCCTTTGCGCCTTGCTGTCTCAAAAGCTGGGCTAACTCAATTCCTACCTTCTCCGGTTCTGCAACTAGCCCTGTAACTCTACCATTAACTACTTTTTGACCGTCAACGCTGGCAACGATTCCTGTCAAAGTTAAGTTTTCCCCTTCTATGACCGAATTAACGCCAATGGGTACTTGACAGCCGCCTTCTAATTCTCGTAAAAAAGCTCTTTCGGCTAAAGTGCGATCGCGCGTTGGAGCGTGTTCGATGACTTTAAGTAATGCTAATACTTCCAAATCGTCACCCCGGCATTCAATCCCTAAAGCCCCTTGCCCTACTGCATGAAGGGAAATTTCGGGCGTTAATATTTGACCAATGCGACTTCTCATTCCCAATCTTTGCAGCCCCGCCACTGCCAAAATTATGGCATCAAATTCTCCTGAATCTAGCTTTGCAAGTCTAGTAATTAAGTTTCCCCGAATATCTTTAAAGGTTAAATGGGGAAAATGGTGACGCAATTGAGCTAAACGGCGTAAGGAAGAAGTGCCAACTACCGCCCCTGGGGGTAAAGCGTCAATTTGAAAATCGTGGTATTTTTCATGAAAAATCACCGCATCAGCAGGGTTTTCGCGTTCGGTGACAACTCCCAAAACTAAACTATCGGGTAAATTGGTGGGCAAATCTTTTAATGAATGCACGGCAAAATCTATTTCTTGCTGCAACATCCCCACTTCAAGTTCTTTAGTAAATAAACCCTTGTCGCCAATTTTTGCTAAAGCCACATCTAAAATTTTGTCCCCTTGAGTTGCCATCGTGTGGACTTCAAAAGTGCGGTCGGGGTAAGCTTTTTGCAATTGGGCTTGCACCCAATGAGTTTGGACTAAAGCTAATTGACTAGAGCGCGAACCAATGCGAATTGTACGGGGAGGACTAGAAATTGCGGACATATAAATGCGAATTTAATAGCAAATTTAATTACACGATCTAGCCTAGCGCAGCGAAGTCTCCTTGCTAATGAATGTAACTAAACATCAATTTTTAAACCAAATCCAATCAAGAAAGATTGTTTCCTGTCAGTGTGGCAAAATTATAAACGGTATCCCTGACAAATTTTTCTAGGTAAGCGCAAGTGAGTCCAACCACCCTAGCCCGTCGCGTCGTATTTCCATTTAGTGCGATCGTCGGTCAAGAAGAAATGAAATTAGCATTATTACTCAACGTAATCGATCCCAAAATTGGCGGCGTGATGATTATGGGCGATCGCGGTACGGGTAAATCTACTACTATCCGGGCGCTTGCCGATTTGCTGCCAGAAATAACTGTAGTCGCTGACGATCCCTTTAATAGCGATCCCACCGACCCGGACTTGATGAGCGACGCTATCCGCAGCCAGTTAGAGCAACAAGTCGAGCTTCCCGTAATGCAGAAAAAAGTACCAATGGTTGATTTGCCTTTAGGTGCGACTGAAGACCGAGTTTGCGGCACGATTGATATTGAAAAAGCGTTATCAGAAGGAGTCAAAGCCTTTGAACCGGGGTTACTGGCTAAAGCTAATCGCGGCATTCTCTATGTAGATGAAGTCAATTTGTTAGACGATCACCTCGTAGACGTGCTATTAGACTCGGCTGCAAGCGGCTGGAATACCGTTGAACGAGAAGGGATATCCATTCGCCACCCCGCCCGGTTTGTGTTAGTTGGTTCGGGCAATCCTGAAGAAGGAGAATTGCGCCCCCAACTGCTCGATCGCTTTGGAATGCACGCCGAAATCCGTACCGTCAAAGAACCTGCTTTGCGAGTGCAAATTGTCGAACAACGTACAGAATTTGACCAACAACCCTACGAATTTTTGGGAGCTTACGAGCCTCAGCAAGTAAATTTACAACAAAAAATCGTTAACGCCCAAAAGCTTTTGCCGTCGGTAAACTTAGACTACGATTTGCGAGTGAAAATCTCTCAAGTTTGTTCGGAATTAGATGTAGATGGTTTGCGCGGCGATATCGTTACCAATCGCGCCGCTAAAGCTTTGGCTGCCTACGAAGGACGTACGGAAGTTACTATTGACGATATCCGTAGAGTTATGACTTTGTGCTTGCGCCACCGCCTGCGAAAAGACCCACTCGAATCGATTGATTCGGGCTACAAGGTAGAAAAATATTTTAACGGTGTATTTGGTTTAGGATCGACCGATGCTCAAACCAACGGTATTGGTCAAGCTAAAACTAATGTTCGCTAACTGCCTATGAGAATCTGTCGTTTTTGGCTGGATGCTTTAGTTTGGTCGAGTCAGTATAATCCCGCCGCCTTTATAGAATTATTGATGTTGATTTTGGCGATGGTTTTACTGGTAGTTCGGGGTTTTGTTCCTCATTGGGCTTATTTGGTACTGGGTTTGAGCTATGGAATTGGGGCATCGGTTTCGATTTCAGTTCGAGAGACGATTTCTCATTCTCCCCAAGCTCAAGCGGCACAAGTTACAACGGTGGCATTAATTATTACTAGCATCTACGTTTTATTTCCTTGACTTTGGGCTTTAGGAGGATGTAGAAACACTGAAGATTTTTGTAACTTGCACTTAGTTAAGGCTTCTGAAGCGATCGCCAAATAGAAAAACTAACAATTATTATGAGATTTGTTTCCGATCCACCCATCTCTGTCAAAATTCGCAAGATGAAACAGCGCGTGCGGTGGCAAGAAAAAGCAATTGCCGAGCGTGGAATCGATCAAACTAAATTGGTTTTGGGGCTTTCCGCTCCCGACGAGCCAAACTTTTCTTTTTTGGTAGTGGGAGATAGTGGCGCAGGCCCCCAAGGCGGTCACAACCCCCAAAGGCGAGTTGCCGAACAAATGCTAAATCATAAGGGTTCTAGCCGTTTTGTTCTCCACACTGGAGATGTCATATATCTGGTTGGTTCTAGCGAACACTACTACAAAAATTTTATTAAACCTTATCGAGAATTTATTGTCAGCGGCGAACATCCCAAAAAGATCGATTACGACAAAATGGTGTTCAATCAGCCGTTTCTTCCCGTACTTGGCAATCATGACTACTACGATTTGCCGTTTATATACGGGCTAATGGCTCAAACTACTTTGCCTCTGCGTCAGTTGCTACAAACTAAATTAGATATTGATATTGGCTGGCATGGCTCTCATCAAGGCAAAGCCTACGCTCAAGCGTTTATGGACTATCTTAAAAATTTTGAGGATGAAAAAGAGTTAATCGATCATTTAGAGCGTCACTACACGGCAAAAACCAACACTGGGCGCTGTCTTTATTACGAACCTGGTAGCTTTACTCGTTTGCCTAATCGCTACTATAGTTTTCGTAGTGGCGGAATTGACTTTTTTGCTCTCGATTCTAATACTTTTAATTCACCTTCGCCATTGTCTAAAGACTTGGCAGGACTAGAACAACGCCGAGAGTTGGAAGAACGGCGCGATCGCCTAGAAAAAGAAAAGCTATCTTATATTGAGGAGTCTACTAAGCTTAGTGCGGATTCTTCAGAGCAATTAGACGATCTGCGTACCAAAATCGAACAGCTAGACGAACTGCGAAATGATATTGACAAGCAATTAGCCGCCGATGAAAATACTGTAGTTGATACCGAACAACTAAACTGGCTAACAAATAATTTAATTGAGTCTTGGCATAATCCCGAAGTCCGGGGACGAGTAGTTTACTTTCACCATCCTCCTTACGTTACCGAGTCAACTAAGTGGCATCAAGCCCAAACCTTGGCTATTCGTTACCGTTTTCGTGACTTACTTAATAAAGTTGCAAGTAAAATTGGTTCTTTAAATGGCGATCGCCCTTTGGTAGATTTGGTTTTAAACGGTCACGCTCACTGTTTAGAATATCTCCGCACTGGTGACACCGGACACGCTGATGCTCATATCAATTGGATTGTTTGCGGTGGTAGTGGTTTTAGCTTGCGCCGTCAACGCACCGAAGGAGTAGAATTAACTGAAACTGAAGGCGGCGATGTAGTAGCTAGAAGTCTCTTGTATATTGGTCGTAACGGTCAAGGTTATCAAAAAAAGCGCCCTTACACATTTTTGCGGATCGATGTTCAAGACGGTATCCCGCCTAAGTTTGTAATTAGACCTTTTGTAGTCGAGCGATTTCAAGGAAAATGGAGTAATAGCGAAATTAAACCCTTTGCGATCTAAAACGCGATCGCTTTTATAGGAGCAACCCAGTGAAAAATCTAGTTAAAATTTTGGCTGTGGCGATCGCTCTAACTTGCGTACCTCTCCCGCCAATAGCTCCTACCCAAGCACAAACCCAAATTTCTCCAGAGCAAGAACTGCAACAACTTTTACAGCAAGCAGTCAAACAAACTGAAGCAGGACAATTTTCCCAATCCCTCAATACCCTACAAAAAGCTTTGGTACTTGCGAGAAAACTAAAAGACACGAAAACTGAGTCGGAAATATTAGCGGCAGTTGAATTAACAAAAAGTGTCATAGCTATAAGTAGTGGTTCGTCTGTCACCGCCAATCCGCCCAAAACTTCCTCTGGTACGCAGCAACTAATTGAACAAGGCTTAGAGCAAACAAAACTTGGACAACCAACCAGTGCGATCGCTTCTTTTAATCGAGCTTTGACTTTAGCTAGGCAAAATCAAGATAAGGAAACCGAAGCAACGGCTTTACTTGGAATTGGTCTAAATTATGGCAATACTGGACAAACTCAAAAAGCAATAGATACTTACAATCAAGCTCTCCCAATTTTTAAAGCTACTAATAATCGCGGCGGAGAAGCTACAGTTTTGAGTAATATCGGCGATATTTATCGAGTGACTGGACAGCCGGAAAAAGCCTTAGAAGCTCTGAGCGTTGCTTTGTCAATTTTTAGAGAAGTTCGCAGTCGCACCCAAGAAGGCGGCGCTTTAAATAGTATTGGTGCAGTTTATAACAGTATTGGGCAGCCGCAAAAAGCTTTGGAGTTTTATAACCAAGCTTTAGCAATTAGTCGAGAAGTCAATAACCCGCGCTCTGAAGCTACTATTCTTAATAATCTTGGTGAAGTTTATAAAGCCACAGGTCAACCGCAAAAAGCAATAGAATTTTACAACCAAGCTTTAGCAAACAGTAGAAAAATTGGCTATTTTAGCCAAGAAGCCACGACTTTAAACAATATTGCCGGAATTTACCTAGCTACAGGAAAACCTCAGCAGGCATTAGAGTCATTAAATACTGCCTTACCAATTTTACAAAAAATCGGCGATCGCCCAAAAATTGCCGGAACGTTAAATAATTTAGGTGAAGTTTACAAGGAAATTGGACAACCGCAAAAAGCATTAGAATTTTATAACCAAGCTTTGCCGATTTTAAAAGAAGTAGGCGATCCCACGGGAATGGCGATCGCTCTTAATAATATTGCGGGAGTGTACTTAGTCACTGGAAACTCTCAAAAAGCTTTAGAATTTTACAACCAAGCTTTGTTAATAGTTAAAGCCACAGGCAACCGCATTCAAGAAGCTACGACAATTAATAATATTGGAGAAGTTTACAATGCGATCGGGCAACCGCAAAAAGCCTTAGAGTTTTATAATCAAGCTTTGCCCATAGTTAAATCCGCAGGCGATTCGCGACTTGAAGGCACAATTTTAAATAATATTGGCGGAACTTACAATAATATCGGACAACTTCAAAAAGCTCTAGACTTCTACAACCAAGCTTTGCCACTATTTCAAAAAGTTGGTGATGTGGCGACTCAATCTAGCACTTTAAACAATATTGGAGTTGCTTACAACGCCCTCGGACAGCCAGAAAAAGCGCTAACTTATTACAACCAAGCTTTGCCAATTTTACTTAAAGCAGGCGATCGCCCAGTTGCGGCTACAACCTTAAATAATATTGGTGAAGTTTACCGTAATCTCAAGCAACCGCAAAAAGCAATAGAATTCTATAACCAAGCTTTGCCGATTTACAAAGAAGTTGGCGACGTTAGCGGCGAAGCAGTAGCTTTAAATAATATCGGCTTAGTTTATTACCAAAGCAAGCAGCAAGACAAAGCTTTGACTTACTATAGCCAAGCTTTGCCGATCGTGCAAAAAATTGGCGATACCAGAACCGAAGCTGCTATTTTGGGCAATATTGGCACAGTTTATCGAGATACTAATAGACCTGTAGAAGCGATTAAAAATTTAGAAAAAGCCGCAGAAATTACTTTAAAAGTTCGCAAAGGATTAGAAAAAGCAAATCGCCAACAGTTTCTAGAAAGTAGCACTGGTAAAGCAATTGGCTTAATTAGCTTACTTATTGACCAAAATCAGAGCGATCGCGCTTACCAATGGGTAAATCTCACAACTACTGCCGATCTTGCTGATTATTCTCGTTTAATTGATGCCAAAGTTGCCAACCCCGAAGCGCAAAAAGCTATCGAACAATGGAATCAATCTAACCGCCAGTTAGAAATATTACGCCAACAATTGCAAGCAAAGTTTTCTGTTGAACTATCAAGTCAAGTTGACAAGCTGCAAACTAGAGTAAATCAACAAGCAGAGGCGATCGCTCGCCAGTTTCCTGAAGTTGCCGAATTATTTGAAACCCAACCTACCGATATTGCTAAACTGCGGGCAAATATTCCCGCCGGAACCGTAATTATTCAGCCTGTTTTGCTGACAGAAGTTAGCAATGTACCTGATGAAATTGCGCTATTTGTCGTAACTAAAGATAAAGTCACCGTTACAAAGCAATCTCTTGATATCAAAGCCTTTGACGCTTTAGTTACCCAATACCGCCAAGAATTAACCGATGCCAGGTTTCCTAAAAGATTTCGTTCTACAAGTGCCAAACTCTACGATATTCTCATTCGTCCCGTAGAAGCGCAACTTGCTAATTCAACCCAACTGAGTATTATTGCTACAGGCAAACTACGCTACATTCCTTTTGAAACTTTAATAGACAGCAAAACGGATAAATATTTAATTGAAAAATACCCGATTAACAATCTCACCCGGCTTTCTAGCCGCTCTTTGCAACAACCGCCAACCAAAAAGCTAAATATGTTGGCGCTTGGTAATCCTTCCCCCAATGATGAGCGCAACCTCGCCGGAGCGGAAGCAGAAATAAATAGCATTACGCCTTTATTGCCCAACAGTACAGCTTTCTTGAGAAAACAAGCCTCTCTAAGTAACTTTAGAACCCAAGCGCCGCGTTTTTCGATTCTGCACCTAGCAACTCACGGCTGTTTTCAACCTCAAGGCTGTGGAAACTTAAAAATGTCAGTAAATACATTATTATTTAGCGATCGCGCTCTCAATATTGCTGACGCGGCGCAGCTAGGACTCAAAAACACCGATTTAGTGGTATTAAGTGCTTGTCAAACAGCCTTACAAACATCTTCTAATGGTGAAGAATTTGCCGGAATTGCTTACTTATTTGAACGAGCAGGAGCAAGAAGCGCGATCGCCAGTCTTTGGTTAGCTAGAGATGAAGAAACAAAACAGCTAATGATTGAGTTTTATAAAAATCTTAACCGAGGTAAAACCAAAGGCGAATCGTTACGCCAGGCAAAACTCAGCCTGATTGCCAAACATCCTTTGTATTGGTCGCCATTTATTTTAATTGGTGATGCCCGCTAGAAGATGTTGATTGTTTGGAAGATTCTAGCCGGACAATCCGCCCATTGCGATCGCTTCTATAAACCCAAGTCCGATTATTTCCTGAAACTACTACGCGCCAACCTTCTACCAAAGCTTGAGTACAAATTTCATCGGGTTTAGCAATGCCCAAGCAGCCATTTGACCAAGTTTGACGACTGTACTGAGTAATTTTTAGTTTTTCGGTAGAAATTCCGGTTTGCTTAGATACATCGGCAATTACAGCAATGGCAACGCGATCGCTTAAAGGATTGACCGTCGTAGGTTTTTGACTTTCTGCCGTCGCCGTTTCTACGGGGAGTAGATGCCAGGATAAAAACACAATAACTATCGAAAACAATATACTTGCAAGTTGTTTTGAGTGTTTTTTAAAACTTATATTCATATTTAATCCCAATTTTATAGAGCTTTAACCCAAACCTAGACCGCAACATAATGTTAATTTGTTCCTTAATATTAGGCGGTTTCAGCATTGACAACTATAGACTTTTAAAATCGTCAACTCATCAAACTTAAAAATTGTCTCAATAATAATGTTGAAGTTACACCGATTAAAGTCTGGATTTGCTTTGTTACTAGCTTTGAGCCTAGTTGCAGTGTTGATGTTGCAAAGTGCCTCAACCCAACCGCTAAAGCCTGCTAAAACTGAGTTGCGAGGCGTGTGGATGACAAATATTGATAGTAATGTTTTATTTGAGCGAAGTCGCCTCACAGCAGCGTTGCAGAACTTAAAAGCCCTAAATTTTAATACCGTTTATCCCACCGTTTGGAATTGGGGATATACCTTGTATCCTAGCCCAGTAGCGCAAAATGTCATCGGGCGCAATCTCGATCCAGAACCGGGATTGCAGGGGCGAGATATGCTCAAAGAAATTGTTACCCAAGGACACCAGCAAGGGCTAGATGTTATACCCTGGTTTGAATTTGGCTTTATGGCTCCTGCCGATTCAAGTTTAGCCAAACGCCACCCAAATTGGCTAACAAGTCGGCGTGATGGTAGCAAAATTTGGGCTGAAGGTAAGCACGATCGCGTATGGCTCAATCCTTTTCGCCCAGAAGTTCAAAATTTTATTCAAAACTTGATTGTAGAAATTGTCAGCAAATATGATGTAGATGGGATTCAATTTGACGATCACTTTGGTTTACCCTCAGAATTAGGCTACGATTCTTACACTGTGGGCTTGTACAAAAAAGAGCATTTTGGTAAAAACCCGCCAGCCAATCCTCAAGATCCCCAATGGTTGCGTTGGAGAGCAGATAAAATTACAGCTTACTTACAACGAGTATTTAGAGCCGTCAAAGCCCGTAAGCCCAACGTGGTACTTTCTATGGCTCCCAACCCTCAAAGAGTTTCTTATAACTTGTTTTTAGCCGATTGGCAAAAGTGGGAGCGCCGGGGATTAATTGAAGAATTGGTTTTGCAGGTATATCGCAACGACTTGAATGTATTTATCAAAGAATTAGAATACCCAGAAGTTCAAGCGGCTAAAAAGCATATTCCTGTCAGCATCGGAATTTTATCGGGATTAAAAAATCGCTCTGTACCCGCAACGCAAATTCAAAGTCAAGTCGCCGCTAGTCGAGAGCGCAACTTTGCCGGGGTGTCCTTCTTTTTCTACGAAACCCTGTGGAATTTAAGTAGCGAAAAATCGAGCGATCGCCAAAATGCCTTTAAAAATATTTTCCCCGATCGAGTGAAACGACCAAACTTATTAGTTGGTCAGAGGAGATGAATGAGGTATAATTTTTAACGTCTTATGGTGAAACTGTAAGTTAGTAGCGCAAAAATGCGATCGCGTATTCTCAAAAGTTCGGAAAATTCAGCGAAAATTTTGTATCTATAGGTTGGCATCCATCACCATGACTAAAGAAGTGAAAATCAAAACTTGTTTCATCGGTTTAGGGTTGAGTGTTCTTACGGGCATAGGCTTGTTTTTGCCTGCGCCTGCTATCTCTTTGCCGCCGTCGGCATCGATCGTCGTTGCCCAAGTACCACCCGTAGAACGCAAGCGCGTTGCGGTGTTAGATTTTGATTGCAAGTACCAGCAGTACGGGTTATTACTACGGTTGGCTGGGAATTGGACCAGCTAAAGGTGTAAGCGACTTGCTAACTAATGCTTTAGTTAAAGATGGTACTTACATCGTTTTAGAGCGTAGCAAAGTCGAGCAGATCCTAAAAGAACAAAATTTTGGTGCATCGGGGCGGGTAGATGCTTCTACGGCAGCGCAAATTGGGAAAATATTAGGAGCCGATGCCGTAATAATTGGTACGATTACGCAATTTAATGTAGAACAATCAAGATCCGGCGGTAGTATTGGTGGCTTTTTAGGTATTGGTGGCAGCACAGAGAAAAATAAGGCGATCGTGCAAGTCAATTCTCGTTTAGTTAGTACGACTACTGGCGAAATTTTAGCCGTTGCTGAAGGAGAGGGTAAAGCTGATAAAAGCGGTGGTGGTATTAGTCTCCGTGGTTTGAGTGGTAGTACTAGCACCAATAATATAGATACTTTGTTGAGTACGGCGGCGGAGTCGGCAATAGTGAAGATGTCTAGCGAACTTATAAATGCTAATGCTAAATTAGCAACCTTACCGAGTATGACCAAATATTGATGTAAGAAAGAGAAGCTGGTATGCTCTAGATATATAGCGGGCGGTGGTGGAGAGATAGGGGAATGAGTGTAACAATTGTGGAAAGTAATGCTGAGTTTGTCACAC
>JAHHGY010000089.1 GCA_019359635.1 Chroococcus sp. CMT-3BRIN-NPC107 | reverse complement strand
AGCATTTAACATCATCAATCAGGTTAGCAAGGTTAAGCATTTCAGGTCGGGAATAACTCTACTGCACGTATCTTAGCAGCAGGTGTCTCTCGCTCGATTTCATCTCCCTGGAATCCCTATTGAGCCAATGACTTTAACTTGTTTGAGCGTACCTATCGCGTTTATGTGCAAGCAGACGAGCAATTTCGTTCTCAGCCAGAAGATATTAAATTGCTATACGTGCGGAGTCAAAATCCTGAAAATCCCCAAATGATTCCGTTGAGCAATCTAGTTAAAGTTACTCCCACCGTTGGACCGCAAATTATCAACCATTACAACTTGTTTCGCTCGACGCAAATTACTGGCTCTCCCGCACCGGGTTCTAGTTCTGGTCAAGCGATTTCGACAATGGAGGAGTTAGCCGCCCAAAACTTGCCTGCGGGGATGGATTATAGCTGGTCGGGTTCTTCTTTAGAGGAAATTAAGTCTGGCGGTCTTGCACCCTTGATTTTTGGTTTGGGTTTTGTATTTGTATTTTTGGTTCTAGCTGCTCAGTACGAAAGCTATGTCGATCCATTAATTATTCTCATGGCTGTACCGTTGGCGATCTTAGGTGCTTTGTTGGCGCAGCTAATGCGTGGTTTACCTAACGATATTTATTGCCAAATTGGGCTAGTTATGTTGATTGGTTTAGCTAGTAAAAATTCAATTTTAATTGTTGAATTTGCCAATCAGTTACGAGACAAGGGTTATTCTATTACCAAAGCGGCGCTGGAAGCTTCCCAAGAGCGATTGCGTCCGATTTTGATGACGGCTTTATCGTTCATATTTGGTATTTTTCCTTTAGTTATCGCCGAAGGTGCGGGGGCGGGAGCGCGTCGCTCTTTGGGTACGGCGGTGTTTGGTGGCATGGTAGTTTCTACATTCCTTAGTTTATTTATTGTTCCCGTGCTGTACATTATTGTTGGTACGCTCCGCCACCGCTTAATGCAGAAACGCCAGCAGCCTAACTTACCACTTCCACAAGCAGAAAATCGTCAACCAAAATCTGGTTCTAAGATTTGATCTAGGCTTAAATTCAAGCCCAAATATAGATGTTGCTTAAATCTTAAGATCACAGACCGCCAGTACAAACTTCTCCCTCTAATTAGCAGACTAGGAGATAAAGAAGGCTATTGTATGCGCTCAAGAAGTTTAAGTTGGGACTATAAACCAAAAAATGCTTTATAAAAGCTCTTAATTTAACTTTTTTTATTACTTTTGCTGAATTGGCGACATAAATTCCATATTTGTGTTAGCTTCTTATAGAAGATTACATTCGGTTGTGCAGTTTATTTTTATCTATAACGATAAGTCTCTCTCCGAATCTAACTCTCATCAACCTATGATTCTAGAGACCTCTTATGTCAATTTACGTCGGTAATCTATCCTATGAAGTAGGACAAGATGACCTTAAACAAGTTTTCGCTGAATACGGAACTGTCAATCGCGTCCAAGTCCCTACAGATCGGGAAACTGGTAGAGCGCGAGGCTTCGCTTTTGTAGAGATGGGTACAGAAGCAGAAGAAACAGCAGCAATTGAAGCTCTAGACGGCGCTGAGTGGATGGGTCGGGCATTAAAAGTAAATAAAGCCAAGCCCAAAGAAGATAGAGGCGGTTCGTCTGGCGGCAGACAAGGCAACAATAGCGGTGGATATTCTCGACGCTACTAAAAATTGCTTGAGTTAAAATTATTTACTTCAATTCCCCATAGGAATTAGTACATTAATTTAACCCCGTAATAAATGTTAATAATATTTATTACGGGTTATATTCAACTCAAAAATCAAATTTTTAAGGGCAGGCTCCTAGTCTGCTCTTTTTGTTGACTAATTGCTTGATTAAGCAAGTCCTACTAGCTTTGCACTTAGCTCCCACAATCGCTTGGCTTTATCATCGTCGCTTGCTTCGTTAGAAACTTCTTGAACAAAAGATTGGCGATCTTTTTGCTGGCGATTTCCCCAACTCCAATAAACACCAGATTGATTGTATTCGGGTTCTGTAACGACATCAACTACTCGTTCTCCAGCCAACTCTTGGGACACGTAGCCGCCAGTAATATTTTTTTGAAAAAGTGGAAAAAGCTTTTGGAACAAAGGGTAATGGTGGCGAAATAGTCCTGTAGTTGCCACACATCCAGGATAAAGACAACTAAAAATAATGCCTGTATCGCCGTAGCGTCGATGCAATTCGCGCATAGTTAGAACGTTGCAAAGTTTGCTATCTTTGTAAGCCTTGCCTGACTTAAACTTCTTGCCGTCAATCATTGCAATTGGAGCTTTAAACCCCGCCTCAAAACCTTGCAGCGCTCCTAAGTCTGGAGGTGCAGGAATAGGTATTTTTCCGCCTAATTCTTTGGGGTTAGCCGTTACCGTACCTAAAATAATTAGTCTTGGCGCTGGCAAAGTTGCAGATTTTTTTAGATCCTCAAGCATGAGATTGCATAACAAGAAGTGTCCGAGGTGATTTGTAGCTACACTCAACTCGTAGCCGTCTACGCTCCGCAATGGCTCTTTTAATAAAGGTAAATAAATCGCCGCGTTGCATACCAAAGCAGCTAATTTTTTGCCACTAGACCTAAAGTTTTGGACAAATTGACGCACGCTCTCTAGGTTAGCTAAGTCGAGGAGCATGATAGTGTAGTTGTCTTTTGGCATTCCTACTTCTAAAGCGGCTTTTTGGGCTTTGGCTAAATCTCGGCAAGCCATGACTACATCCCATGTTCCCCTTTGAGCTAAAGCTTTTGCAGCTTGCAAGCCGACACCAGAAGATGCGCCTGTAATGACAATAGATCGATCTTGTTCCATTATGTTTATTTATAGACTGCTTTTGATTGTCTCAATTGAAACTTACAGTCTTTAGGTTACTTAAAACAACTAACTAAGCTGATGGAGCGTTGCGTTGTTTAAGCAATTATATATTTTTTTGTTATCAATTTAGAAAAATAACCGAAGGGCAAACTTGATATTTATAGACAAAAAAGTATCTCAAAAAGAAAAGCAAATTAAAGATATCGCTCGCTAGAAGTTAAATATTTTCCTCAGCTTGAATTTGTTCTAAAGCATAACGAGCGATCGCTAAACTTAGCTTTGCTTGCTGTATTTCTGATAAATCTGCCCATTGTTTGGGCGTAATATCTAGCTGCATAGGGTTATTTGGATTGCTACGCATGGCATAAGCATAGGGACGCGCTAATACTAACAAGTCTTCCTCTAAACAGTTTGGAACTAGCTCTTTAACACACTGTACCAATTGTGCGCCTAGAGATTTTTGGCTATTAATAACTTGACTTGCTTGCCGAGAAATTTCTGCTAACCACTCTTGAGGAACGTATTGGGCAAATTGCGCCGATAACTTAGCTTCCAAGTCTTGTATAGGTGTATTTGCCTGCCACAGTTTATCTATTTGACTTAAAAAACTAGGAGCATTGCTAATTATTTCTTGTTCTAGCCAGTTATCAGCTAATTGTTGTTCGGCTTCAGCAAAATATGCTTCTGCAATTAAACTTGTTGTATTTAGGGGATATATCTCATCCCCTGGCTCAATTAGTAACGATAATATTTCTAGGTCTGCGGACGACATTGGGTAGTTGGTCGGTTCGTTTGTCATGTTGTAACTCCTAATACATTCTTGCCTTAAAAATATCCTAAGAATAGATACAGCGAGGGCGCGACTATTTCCGTAACAAAAACAGAAGTCTTGAGATAGATATTTAAAAAATTCCTTAGTTCTCAATACTTACCCATAAGCAGATGTTTGTTGTTCCTAAAAATACTAATAGGTAATATTACTGATAACAAAGATTTAGCTTACTTAAGTTTCCACTATAAATTCAAAAGTTTCACCTTGAGAGCAACCAAATTTTATTTGCATTCCCGATCGCAAAGGAACTTCTTGCCGATGGATATTTTGCCACCCATCGCGGTCGAAAATCAACGTACCGAAACGAGAATTGTCGCTAATAAAATAAGTGGGGACAGTTTTGCCGTCTTTTTTTTCGTTGCGGCAAAAGATTTTGGCGTGTTGTTTGCTAATCCAAGGTTCTTCGATGGCAATATCGTTGTTTTCATTAATGCGCCCTAAAAGTGCAAACCCAGTTTGCAAAGACCAGGCTTTTTTGGGGACGCTAAGACTTCGCAATGAAGCTTTAAGAGGTCTTGACCTAATACCTGAGAGACTATTTTCTGGTAGTTGGGTAACTTCCTCTTGAGCTGGACGCAGAAGTTCGCCGTCAAATTCTGGATGCAGGTAGAGAATAGGCAGAGTCCAAGCCGGGAAATTAAATTTATACAGCGTTAGTAATTGCTGTCTGGCGATCGCACAGGCTCTGTCAATTGAATGCCTCGCTGCTAAAGCTTGAGCAAAAGTTTGAATAAATGTTAGCGCTTCTTCATCGGTAATTTGGTCGCGCATTCCCAAAACTGCGGGTACGCCATGATGAATTAAAACTTCTGCCAAAGAACTATTTTGTAAGGCTTGACGATTGACAATTGCTGGTTGAGCTAACCAACAAGCATTAAATACACATAATTTTACTTGACAGCGAGTTAATACTTGCGCCAGTTCTGTACCATTGATTGTTCGATTTGGTTGTAAATAGATGAGGCCGCCGTCTGGGGCGCTTAGTCCGTGACCCGCGTAGAAGAAGATATTGTAATTTTTAGTTTCTAACTGGGTTATTAGTTGCTCTGGGGTAGGTTGCAGTAAGGTATCTACTTCGCACTTCACTCCTAGACCCTTACTATTGTTGTCGCCAGAACTTGTGAGAGCTTTAACTAAAATCTCAGCTTCTTGTTCTAAATGCAAATATTGAGCAGAGGCGGGGTTTGCCCCAATCGCTAATAAAACCTTTAGTGTTTGACTAACTGGTAACGTCGGTAGCGACTCAACATTATTGGTGGTGCGGCTAAACAACAATTGCGGCGACAGGGAAATCGATGGTTTACCAGGTTGAGATTGCATAATTTCCCAAGGTAAAGCAATCAAATCGGGATCGCGGATATCTAGACGCAACTTTAAAGGTTTATCTTTGCCGTTAGCTATACCAATACTGTGTTCTAAAGTATTTAAAATTGAGCTTTGAAATAACCAATTCCAAAGATTGATGCCCAAATCTTGCATTAACCGACTACTGTAATTATTACTTTGACCGCCGGAAGCCGACGAAGCTAGGGGTGGTAGCGTATCAATGAAAGCAGGGAAGGTATTATCGATTAAGCGATCGAGGGCGAACATTTCTTGCCATGATTGCCACGAGCGTGTAAGTTCTGGCGACCAAAAACAGTCGTTTAGAATTGACCCTGCTACATAAGGGGCATTTACTACCCAAATAGCAAAGCTTTGATTGCCAATAGTAGGAAGACGGGCGATCGCCAAGTTTAGGCAGGGATCAGACACGGCCATTAACACCCATTAAATTCAAACTGGCATTTATGAACATTTTTTCTTAGTTTAGCGAGTTTTTACTTAATTTTCTCAATAAATTATTGCTAATTTTGCCGACCAATTGAGTTAGCATTGAGCATTCCGGCAATAACCTAGTTTAATTTTAAAATCAAAAATTTTTAGTTATTTTGGCAACTCAACGTCAGAAGTATTGGTGGGGGAAGGCTGGGTATTAGAAGAAATAAAACAAGTATTGGAGGGTGCTTTTTCAATAACGGCAGCAAATTCGATTTCTGGTATCCAACCGCTCGCATCATCTCCTTTAATATTGTTGGCGCAGACTTTAACAAACAGCCATGTTTGCCGATCTGAGCTAGTTTTGCGATCGGCAACTTGCACGATATTACCAGGAGAAATCGCTGTTGTACTGGTGGTTGTTTCTGGATTTTGGCGCAATGGCAATCGATTGATTTGGCTGACGGTTACGCCTGTTGGTGGTTTAATTTGAAATACTGATTTGATCGCGATTTCTGGCGAAGTTTCGGTAGCAGAAGTTTTAGGAGTAGAAGTAGTTACGGGATTCAAACTAACTTCGGGTTTTAGCAACTTATAAAGGGGATCTTTGAATAAATAAGCTAACCCACCCGCCAATAATAAAATTAGCCCCAAAATTATTGCAGTTGTTGGCGGAGACTTTTTAGGTACGGTAGCGATATCGGTGGGCATAACCGCAGGCAGCTCTACAACTGGTTCGGGGATTTCTGGTGGTTCGTCAACAATTGGTTCTTCTACCGGACTTACTGCTAAAAGTGCCAAAGAGGGGCTGAGGTGAGCAGAGGGTTCTAAAAAATTGCCTTGGTAGTGAATAACGCCGACCGTAACATTGTCGTGACCGTTATGAGTATTGGCTATTTCAATTAACCGAGTAGTAGCACTAGCAACAGAAGTTTTGCCTTCAAGAATCGGTAAAATTTCTGTATCCCAATGTTGTTCGATGCGATCGTAATCGCTCAAACCATCAGAACATAAAAGAAATACGCAATCTTCATCTAAAATAAATCTATTTACTGTGGGGTGCAGGGCTAAATTCATCCCTAAAGCTTGAATTAATGAGCCAGAAGCCGGGGCAAGTAGTGCCGTGCTGTAGAGAGAATAACCTAATCTTACTTCCCGCGCTGCTACATCATCATCTAGGGTGACTTGATGGCAACCCGTGCGGGTAATTAGGTAAGCGCGGCTATCGCCCACATGAGTAATATACATTTGTTGCTGGTGAGCTAGGGCCATGACTAAAGTTGTCCCCATACGCTGACGACCAGTACGATATTCGCTATCGTTGCGATCGCTAATTCGGTTATTGGCAATGTGGGCTGCTTGTTCTAAGGCACTAATTAGGGGGTTGCTAAGGTTGCTAGTTGCAGCTAAATTTAGTTGCTCTACTTGCTCAAAAATCGCTTCTATGGCTAAGTTTGAAGCCAGATTTCCGCCTTCGTGTCCGCCAATGCCATCGCAGACGATTGTTAAACTAGAGGAAATTATTGGTGCGGATTTTTCCGTAGTTTTGTTTGTACCGCTTGCAGGAAAGCAAGCATCTTCATTACGCTGACGGCTCGGTCCTTTATCGGTAAGGGTGCTGATAGTTATATTGTAAGAGAGAGACTTTCCGCACTCGGCGATCGCCTTTTCTAAGCTAGCAATTAAATCGTCTGGATGGCTAATTTCGCCCGTTATCAGCCCGTAACAAACTCGTTCTAAATATTCGCCAATTGCTGGTTTGGCTTCGGGTACTAATTCATGCCACGCTTCTCCTAATTGAGATAGGGTTGGTGGCTTGCCCGCAGTATCAAGTTGGAGTTGCAAGAGATGAATAATTGATTGTTCTACTCTTATTAATTGAGGCTCAATTAAGCTAGAAGCTACACCTTCAGAACTTAGGGGTTGCCATAGTCCGGCAATTTGCCATAACCAATGCAATTGACGCAAGGAAGTAGCATCTTTCCATACCGTGCTTAGTTGCGGCATTAGCTGCCCTGCCATTTCTCCCCCACTATAAATAGCAGCGTCTTCTAAAAGCAATATTTTGGTTGCTTCAAGCTGCGGTAGTGGCAACCAAGCATAGACTTGAGGTATTTGTAGGCGATAGGGAACAAGTCTTAAATAAGGTTTGATATCGTCAGAAATTTCCGAGTAGCGCCCAGGATCTAGTTCTGTACTTGGTAGGGTATCTAAAAAAATGCGATCGCCTAGCAATAAATAGCGCGACTGCACAATGTCGCCAACTTTAAACGTAGAAACTTCTGCACCTATACCCCACAAGTAGCGTTTATTTATCGGCATTCCGCATTGCTGACAATATTTGTCGGTGTCATTATTGGTTGCTTTACACGCTGGGTTGGAACATTGAATTGTTATCGCCACATCATTTTGCATAGGTTTCGCATCAGCCAGCCATTCCAAAAATTAAGTTAAAAATCGCCGGCAATTGCTCCAAATCTTAATTTATTTATTATATTTGCTACTTAGTTTTGCAATTTAGCTAGACTTGCCAGAACATTTTTAGTGTTTTGTCAACAGGTTTAGCTGTTATTGTCCTTATTAGCAACGATTACAGTGAGTAAAGTCGCATGGGAGACAAACAACTAAGTAAGGCTACAAGGCAGGTTTTCAGGAGAGTAAAGCAAGCGACATTAATTTTAATGGCGACTTCTTTAATTTGGAGATTTATTCCTTATATCTTTCCCATCTATGCGACTAATCTAACTCAAGATCGCCAAGCAATTGAATTAGTCAGTCGGCAAATGCTACCTTTGGGGACGTTGTTGACTCAAAGCCAAGAACAAACGGCTGTTGTTCCTCTAACTGAGGTTTCGTCACACTTTATTCATGCCATTATAGCCGCAGAAGATGGTCGATATTATCAGCATGGGGCTTTAGAAATTCGGGCAATTGGGCGAAGTATGGTAGAAGCAATTCGCGCCCGCAAGCTTGTCTCTGGAGCTTCGACAATTACAATGCAACTAGCAAGGATGTTGTTGCAGCCGCATCCGCGTAACTTGTGGGCAAAAAGTCAAGAAATTTGGTTAGCTTGGCGACTAGCTGCGGGGATGAACAAAGATGAAATTCTCCACGCCTATATTAATCGTTTGCCTATGGGAGGGAATATTTACGGTGTAGAAGCGGCGGCTCAAGTTTATTTTGCTGTGCCATCAAGGGAGCTAAATCTTGCTCAAGCTAGTATCCTAGCGGCGCTACCTAACGATCCTACAGACCTAAATCCTTACATTCATTGGGAAAAATTGAAAAAAAGGCAAGTATACGTTCTAGATCGCATGGTTAAAGATGGTTATATTAGTCGCGCTCAAAGCGATCGCGCTTACACTGAAAAAATTATCCTCCAACCCCGTCAGCAAGGAATTATCGCTGCCCCACATTTTTTATTTTGGTTTGCAAGTCAACTACCAAAAAATCATCCATCTCAAATTCAAACAACTATAGATAGACCTTTACAGCAGTTTGTCGAAGCCCAAGTTCGCCAAATTGTCCGCAATCTCGCTGCTAATAATGCCCACCACGCGGCGGCGCTAGTCGTTGACAACCATTCGGGAGAAGTTTTAGCTTACGTTGGTTCCCCCGACTACTTCGATTTGGCAGCTACGGGGCGTAATGATGGCGTGCAGGCACTCCGCCAGCCAGGATCGACTCTTAAGCCGTTTTTATACCAACTAGCCCTAGAAAAGCGCGTAATTCGTCCAAATACTGTAGTTGCCGATGTCCCGGCTCATTATGCGATCGATGGCGCGAAGCTTTACAGTCCTAAAGATTATAGTGATTTTCAAGGGCCGGTAAGAGTGCGTAACGCATTAGCTAATTCTTTAAATGTTCCCGCCGTCAAGGTGTTGCAGAAAGTAGGCGTACCCACTTTTTTAAACCGCCTGCATCAGCTAGGTTTTAACCAATTGAATCATCCGGCAGATTACTACGGATTGGGGTTGACTTTGGGAAGCGGGGAAGTAAGTTTATGGGAATTAGCAAGGGCTTACGTAACTATGGCAAGACATGGGCAAGCAATACCTTTAATTACGACGACATTTTCTAACTCTATTCCTGCTGCTCCTACCCCGTCACCTACTTGGGGGCTAGTTATAGATATATTAAGCGACTCTCATGCTCGCGCCTCAGCTTTTGGGGTGGATTCGGTATTAAGTTTGCCGTTTCCGGCGGCGGTGAAAACTGGTACTTCTTCCGATTTTCACGATACTTGGACGGTGGGTTTTACAACAGATTACACTGTTGCAACTTGGGTAGGTAATTTTAACGGCGAACCGATGAAACAGGTTTCGGGGGTGATGGGTGCTGCACCTTTGTGGAATCGAATCATGTTGCATTTACATGAAAATAAAGAACCTAGAACTTTTGCGCCGCCAGAAGGTTTAGTGCAGCGTCCTATCTGCGCTCTTTCAGGGTTAAAGCCTACCTCTGCTTGTCCGACAATAGTGCAAGAGTATTTTTTCCCGGAAGACTTGGGGGAATACGATCGCAATTACGATACTTTTTACAGCCTTGTTAATGGAGAGTCGCGGCTAAATTTGCCTAGAGAATACGATCAATGGTTAGCATTGCGATCGCCTTCTACTATTGCCGAGGGTTTAAAAATTATTTCTCCTCGTAATGGCGATAGTTTTTTAGTATATCCAAATTCGCCGCCGCAGAAATTAGAGTTTAAATTAGCTGCTTTACAAGACAAGCCTGTAGAGTGGTGGATCGATGGCGAAAGGTTAGAGAGTGGAGCTTTTTGGGCGTTACGTCCGGGTAGCTGGACATTAGAAGTAAAAAGTGGAGAAATGAGCGATCGCGTTACTTTTGAGGTAGAAGTAGCTGGAAATCAACCTACTCGGCGGGGTTTTTCGGTTGCGCCTAAATAACAAACCACAAAAGATAAAAACCCGAAGATTTATGAAGTTTCTTTGCTATCAGCTATCTTTGATACTGGAGTAGTAGCGGGTTGCATCGTACTCAATTTTACATTGTCACAAGTTGAGGGCTGACTGAATTAGTAGTAAGTCCCTTACTATGCGAAGCTAGAAACGTTGAACGTCAACACAATTGGGCGATCGCCCAAAGTGGATGATAACTGAACACATCAATTGTCCTTTTTGTAGCGATTCTTAACTTTGAAATTGCCCTCCCTTGATGATTCAAGTCAAAGATGCTGACACCTAACAATAAAAATCTATTTTCAAAGCAATTCTATTGTAGGGTTTCTCTTTCAACCCGCGTTGTTGAAATTGCTAAATTTTTCAGTGGGGGTTCTACCACAATTTGCCCATTTTCTCGCTGGTCACTGGGGCTAATCCAAGTTGATCCTTCCTCTATTAGTTGGAAACATCTTACCAAACCTGGTACGCACACCCCATACTTACCCTGCTTGGCAATAGACTGGGGTGACCAAGCTGTAATCCACCAGTCTTCATCCGCGCCCTGCCCTGACTTGCCTCCATCAAGTTTTGGGGCCCCAAGGTAAGGGCTAGGGATGGGCATTACTCCTGTCCAATAGTCACGGTGGGCATGGAGGTGAGGCCCTGGCATTGAGCGCTTAAACAATACATTATGTCCAGCCAAGTTGCTTGTTGCAAAGGTAGGATGTTCGGCGGCATCGCGCCCGGTTAGGAGCGGGCGTTCTACAGGATCTTGGATAGCTGCCAGAATGCGGAATAGGTCAGGATGCACATCCACGTCATCTTGGAAGTAGGAAATCCAGTCTATCTCAAGATCGGCAAGCCAGTAGCCAATTCCTACATTCATCGCATTGGGCAGCCCCCGGTTTTGGGGAATGCGAATTAGAGTTACCTGATAGGCATCGGCAATCCTTTGATTTTCAGCAGCATTTTCTGGTCTAGAAGCATCGTCTACAATTACCACTGGCGCACCCAACTTGAGAATTTGAGGGAGCGATCGCCTCAAACAGTTTGGTCGGTTGTAGGTCGTCATCGTCACCGCATACCTGGGCTGCTTTACCAGTTTTTTTTGCTGTGACTGTATGGCAGAGAAGTAGTTTAATAGAGGCTGTAAATGCAGTTTTTCTACTGGTGGCAGTCCCTCTGGCAAAGATTTAGCAAGTACCACAAACACCGGATTGGCAAAAATCGGCTGAAATGTCCGCAGCACCTCTAACCCAATGGGTGACTCAATCTCTGCCAGCATCGCTTTATGAAACACAACGTACTCAAAATGCGATGGCGGCAGCCGATAGGTGACATTGTAGTGGTAGTTACCAGCAAAAAACTCCATAAACTCATTAGGAGCAAGAATAGCGTCTAATGGTTGAGTATGTGCTAGTAAAAAGTCGCGAACTTGGAGCCAGTAATCGTCTTTTAAAGGAAAGGACATGGAGAGATGAGAGAATCGCTCTTTGACTAAAACTTACGTCCACAGATTACACCAAAGACTAATCAAGTAGAAGCCGATCGTGGTTGTTTTTGGGCGAAGGCAGGGAAGGACTGATTGCTAGCAATAGCCTTAAATAGCAAAACAAAGCAATAAACCTACTATAAAAGTCAAGTTTGTGCTTAATTCAAACATAAACAAATTTTGGCGTTGCCCAATTGGTAATTGGTAATGGGATAAAGAAGGTGAAACCAGAAATTCTGTCTTTTTCGTAAACCAACCCTTGAAAATCATCACACTTTCAGCAACGCGCAAATTTTATAGTTTTACATATAAGTTATGAGATTAAATCTTAACCAAAAGAGAATCTTGCTAGAAATTCTAGAGATTAAGTTTTCAATTACGCGATCGCTCTCTGCTGATATATAGCAATCCTAAGTCGGTTGTGGAACAACAGCATACTCAAATAACTTTGGGAAATTAAAGGTTTGACCGTGAGTTACAAGTTCAAATAGTAGTTTGACAAGGGAGAATGAATCACACAGGT
>JAHHGY010000088.1 GCA_019359635.1 Chroococcus sp. CMT-3BRIN-NPC107 | reverse complement strand
ACGGGTCAGATTGCTGGGGTATGCTTTGCTCATGTTGCTTTCTCGGTGCTGTCTACTGAATCTATTCACAGCGTATACTGAGAGAGCTTTTTTACCATTTCTCTAACTTTTCAAACAGCCTCTAAGATAGTTATTTCGCAAGTTAATACATACTGGTTGTAAATCGTCAGCTAAACTTGCAAATAATTGGGGACGTTTTTCTTCGGTTAAATAACGAGTAGTAGCCGAACGAAATTCCTCAATCCCGCTATCTTGAATTAATTGAGTAATTAAATTCGTTCCTTGTTCAGCTAATATGCGTACATAGTTTTGATTTGGAGTTTCAAAGCTATTAACCGAAATCCGAAATGTACCAGGAGACAATTTACCAGAGTTTGCACAATAGCGATTCAATTTATTAACAAACTGTGGTGTTTCCTCAACTCCATTTAAGCTTTTTACACTTTCTGCAAATACTGAATCTAACCCAAAGCGATCGCGTCCGTTTGTATGTTTTATTTGACTGCCGTAAAATCCTAGTAAACCGCTAGTTTTGTACACTCTGGTAGTATCTCGAAACTGAGCTAAAATCAAGTCGTCTAGGCGCTGTCTTAGCTGGGTATTGTACCAAGTTTCATCAATTCGGTTAAAGACATAAAAAACGCGATCGCGTATTCCTGAATTAGAACGCATTTTTTCGATTAATTCTGTCTCCTCCTTCGTCATATCTCCAGCAGAAGCTGGCTTGAGTACGCAGACAACGGCGGAGGTATCTGGGTGTTCTATTTTACGATAGGTAAGTTCGGCATCTTTTTGTACAGGTGCATCAATTCCTGGCGTATCAATAATTACGTTGCCATCTGCTAGTAATGGATGATTGCAATAGTAGTCAATCCGCTTCAAAACGGCGCTATTACTACCACGACGCGCATAACCTGCGGCTTCTTTAAGATTGGAAAAGTTGAACTGTTCCATTGAGTAAGTAGCATTGTTTAGCGAATGAATGCGATCGCGATTTGCCTCAAATCCTTCCAATAAAAGTATCAAAGCCTTAGCTTGCTTGGCGCGTTCTGATTTACTTTCACCACCTTCTTTTTGAATAATTGCTGCACCAGCTTGGCGCAACAAACCCACCATCTCGTTGTCATTAATATTGCTTGGTGCAGTCAACCCCAGCTTTTGACATAATGCTACTGCTTGTTCTCTAATTTCTACTTCGCTTAAGAAAGTAAGAATAACTTTTTCTTGTTCGGCTTCAGCATAAAAAATGTACCATTCTGTACCCGTAGCGTGTCCTTCTGCACTGTATAAAAGCTCTCTTTCTAGCAAGGCGTTGATTAGCATCGATTTACCCGCACTAAACGCACCAGCAAAGACAATTTCAAAGGTAGGGGAAACTGCTTTTCTTAAACTAGATTGCACTGGGGTTGTATCTTGCGATCACAAAGTTGCTTCTTGGTGCGACAACTGAAGTATATTTTCTACTTGCGCTTGCAAATTTTGGCACTGTGCTAAAGGTGCAGTCATTATATAGTTTCCTAAAAATAGCTAATTTTCCCCATTCTAAGAAGCATATTTAGGTACAAGTTATAGTACAAATACGGATATATTCATAGTAGGTTTAAATTTTACCCGTAGATATACTATTGTTGCTATGAAAACTTTTGCTTTGAGACTCAAACCCGAACAAGATTTACGCCAAGCATTAGAAACCTTCACCCAAGAAAAAGATATAAAAGCTGGATTTATTTTAACAGCAATAGGTAGCTTGAAACAAGCATCTGTTCGCTTTGCAAATCAAAATAAAGCAACAGTTTTACAAGATAAATTTGAAATACTTTCTCTCAATGGTACATTATCAAAAAGTGGTATTCACTTACATATAGCCATAGCCGATTGTCAAGGGAAAACTCTGGGCGGACATTTAGAAACTGGTTGCATTATCTACACAACGGCGGAAATTGTTATTGGTGTAAGTAAAGACTTTGCTTTTACTAGAACTATTGATACACAGACAGGCTATAAAGAGTTAGAAGTTTTACCAATTCAATAATATTTTTGTCAGCTAAATTATGGGTAATAAATATACCAACGCCTAAAGTGTCACAGCTAGTTGATTTGTGAGCAACTTATAGTTTGACAATAAAAACAATCTAATTCTCTGTTTATATACAGTAATTAATAAAACTTTTATGTTAACACTCTGTTGATAAAAAAAGAGGCGCTTATTTTGACTACAGACAAGTTTCGCAGCCAATTACGCCGAGAAGCAGAAGCATGGCGCAGAGAAGGAATTATCAACGATTCCCAGCACGAACAGCTATCGCAACGCTATCAATTTAACACCCTCGATACTTCCTCTCGCAACCAATTTGTTGGAGTTTTAATTGGGCTTGGAAGTATTTTAATCGGTTTAGGAGTAATTACTTTTGTCGCTGCAAATTGGCAAGAATTATCAAAAAATGCCAAAGTTTTGTTGCTACTGAGTTTGTTTATAACTGTCAATGTTACAGGTTTTTATATTTGGAGAAAATCTAACGACTCTAGTCAGCGCCTCGGTACTGGATTATTAATATTAGGGGCATTAATATTAGGTGCAAATATGGCACTGATGGGGCAAATTTATCAAGTCAATAACCCCTTTTATGAATTAATGCTTGCGTGGGGAGTTGGTGTATTAGCAATGGCTTACAGCTTGCGCTTAACTTCCTTAAGTTTAATCGCTATTTTGCTAATTTGGATTGGTCAATGGGGATTTGCTATAGATAATTCATTTGATACTTGGCTATACCAAAAACTTTCCTGGTCATCTTTGCTAGGGGAATATATGCCAATACTTGCTTGTATAATGTTTATTCCTTTAGCTTATTTATGTAAATCGCGCTGGGTATTTGCTTTTAGTGCGATCGCAATTGTATCGGCTTTGCTAGGCAATCTCTACTTCTACAGCCTCGGAATAGGTAGATTATTTAATTTGTCTTCGCTACAAATCTCCGGTTGGGCGATCGCACTATTTTTTGCTTTACCAGCAATTTTGTTATGGAGTTACGACTTTAGAGAAAACTTACCAATATCAAAGTCTTTCAAAGCTATTTCTCAAAGTCTTACACTTATTTACTTAGCAGGTGTGTTTTACTCTTTTTCCTTCTATAGTTTGTGGGCTAGTTTGTCGCGAACTTCTTCAGAGGAAGATTTATCGAAAGTAAATTTGTTTCCTCTGATAAACCTTTTGGTTTTGCTTGTAATTGGAGTTTGGCAATGGGTGCGTTTAGGAAAAAGAATATCTAGACATCGCCCAATACATTCTCAAGATTTGACATCAATTGTTATTGGTTTATTAATAGTTATTCCTGTTTTAATTTTTATCTGGCATACACACATTGCGCCAATTCCTGAATTTGCTACTTTTGCCTTTAACGCACTGTTGTTTATTTTATCTGTTGGCTTGATGCGCGAAGGCTTAACTCACGGACAAAGACGCGCTTTTTGGTTTGGCTTATTGTTATTAGTTTTAAGAATTTTGAATTGGTTTTTCTTAGCTAATACAGGATTATTTTTCAAATCTTTAGTCTTTGTTATGTGTGGAGTTGGCGTAATTGCTATCGGACTTTGGTTTGAGAAGTATGTCAAAACCTTTGGTAATACAACTAATTAAATATAAAAGGTGTTTATGACACAACAATCTAACGAAGAAATGCGATCGCTTCCTATTTGGAGGTTTGTAGTACCTTTACTGTTTCAAGTTGGGTTAATTTTGGCTCTACCCTCCCAATCAGTGTATACGCACATTACGGGCAAAACTGTAATATTGCAGACGATTCCTGTAGATCCTTACGATCCATTGCGGGGTTATTCACAAACGCTAAGTTACGACATTTCGCGGCTAGACAACTTACAAAAGCTTCCTGGTTGGAAAGAGTTAATACAGCAAAAAAGTAAAAATTCAAATTATCTAGATTCAGGGACAGAGTTATATGTAATCTTAGAATCGCCACCAGAGGGATCGAAACAGCCGCCTCTAGCTTGGAAACCCGTAAGAGTCACTCTTAGTCGCCCAACATCATTACCAGCCAACCAGATAGCTTTAAAGGGCAAAAGCGCAGGTAGTTTGATTCGGTATGGATTAGAAACTTATTACTTTCCCGAATCTCAACAGCAAGAAATTAACCAAGCCATTAGTCAATCTCAAAGAGGACAAAGGCGACTTCTAGTGGTGGAAGTAAAGGTAGACGATCGAGGTAATGGCGTACCTGTGAGTCTGTGGGTAAGCGATCGCAATTACCGCTTTTAATCGGCTAAAAGTCTAATCTTTGAAGCTAAAGGCTATTTTTCGCTCATTAGAGAGAGACATCAACAGAGGAAAAAGTATTATCAAAAATTTATAGTAGCCAAATTAACAAAATCTATGTTGCAGTGGGTGGGAATATTTCAAGAATTAGTAGGCGCGATCGCGCAATTGCCTGTTGGCAGCGTCACTAATTCGGTTTTTTCAGGTTCTCAAGGCTTTTTAGTCTTAATTGCGGGTTTAGTATTAGCTTTCGCCTTTCAACTATTACTTGCTAACTTTTTCATTGCTTTGGGGATTTCTTACTCAGATTCGGAAGTACAAAAAGATCAGTCGGAAACTTTAGACGATACGATTGACAAAATTGGCACGATAGTAGGCTTACGAACTCTTGCAACCCTTAGCATTACTTTGTTTGGGGCTTGTTTTTTGGCGGTAAAACTTAGCTTAATTAACGATGAAGTTTTAGGGGCAATTTTTGGGCTAACCATTTGGGCAACGTACTTTACATTACTTGTGTGGATTAGCTTAACTACCGTAGGTTCGGTAATTGGAACAGTTGTAAATTCGGCAACTTCTGGATTGCAAGGAATTATTGGTACAGCAGCGATCGCCCTAGGGGCAAAACAAGTAAGCGATCGCGTTGTATCTACCGCCGAAGCCGCAGCTACTACAGTGCGCCGCGAACTTAGTACAGCTATAGACTACGATCGCAGCCGAGAAGCAATTTCTAGTTACTTAAAACAGCTAAGAATCCCCGAAGAAGATCGTCAACAACTCCAGTTGGAATTTGAAAAGTTAATTGTTGAACCCGAAATGCAGTCGATAGCGCGCGATAACCAGATCCAAAACATCGGGCGGCAAACTTTTGTAGACTTAGTTAGCAGCCGTACAGACTTTTCTAAAAATGATGTCAATTTAGCGATGGAACAGTTTGAAACCTTTTTTTCGCAGCTTTGGGGTCAACAAGTACCAAAACCTGCGCCCGATACTGTTCTTGCCGTGCTTCAACCTGCCCAATCTGAGGAAAAGTCTATTCAACTTAGTCAAGAATTAGAGCAACTAATCGAGCAAACCCGCAAACAACAAGCAACTATTCAAGCAAAAGCTGCCCAAAAAGTAGCAGAAACGGCAGCTTGGTGGTTATTGGGTTCAGCTTTTACCTCGGCAGCTTCGGCAGCGATCGCAGGCATAATTAGCGTTAGAGGTTAAATAGTCAAACTATTCGTCGTGCTTGATTTGCCAAGCGGCGGCTACGGCGGCGGTAAATCCAGCAATTAAACCCGTACTCATGCCTTGCATGGTTTTAACTAATGGATCGGTAGTTAGACAATCATTTGTTACCTCTTTAGCCGCCCAACAGCGATCGCTTTCTGCCCAACTAGCACTACCGCCTAAAATTACTCCAACAGCACTACAGGAAACTACTAATAGTGCCAGCCGCTTAGTTTTTGTGTCCATAGATAGATGTGCGATCGTATTTGTATAGTTAAACTTTCCCTAATTTTACTGGGATGTTTTCAAAATACAACAGTGATTTCACTTACTATTTTTTGGATTACTCAATTTTTAAGTTAAAAGGCAAACGAGCATAAACGTTTAGCGGATCGTTCATCGATTGCAATACTTCTAGCTCTTTTTGGAGTTTTTGAAACTCCGCCGTTAGCAAATCTGTAGATTTAGCACTAGCTTCACCGCCGAATCTTATCCGCGCTTCGTTGCCTAGCTGTCCTAACAAACGTTGTTCAAAACTGCGGACTGCCGGATACTCGGTTATTTGCCAATCATTGCCTAACTTTGCTTGTTTAGCAGCATAGGCGATCGCCGACTCAATACCACCAATTTCATCAACTAAACCAATTTCTTTTGCTGCTGTACCCGACCATACTCGACCTTGAGCAATTTCGGCTACTTTTTGGGCTGGAAGCTTGCGCCCTTCGGCAACTTTAGCTAAAAACAAACTATAAAGTCGGTTAACTGAACTTTGATAAACTGCTAATTCTTGAGGAGATTTAGGACGCGACACTGTTTGACTGTCGGCAAGAGTTGCAGTTTTGACCACATCCCAAGTAATGCCATTATTATTGGCAATTTTTTGTAAATTTGGTAGTACTCCAAACACGCCAATAGAGCCAGTTATTGTATTTGGTTCGGCAAAAATGCGGTTAGCGTCCGTTGCAATCCAGTAACCACCACTAGCAGCGACATCACCCATCGAGACAATGACAGGTTTTGTTTTACCCGTCAGCCGAATTTCGCGCTGCATAACTTCCGAAGCTGTTGCACTACCCCCCGGACTATTGACGCGCAAAACGATTACTTTTACAGCTTTATCTTGCCGCAATTGACGAAATAGCCTGGCAAAGCGATCGCCCCCAACTTGTTCTACCCCACCTTGTCCATCAACAATCGTACCTTCGGCGTAAACAACAGCAACATGATTTTTTGAATTGCGCTCTACACCCAACGATTTACCAGACACTTCAGAATAATCTACTAAGCTAATTTGCTCAAAGGTTCGCGCTTCAGCTTTGCTACCAGTCAACTTTTTGAGTTCGCCTAAAACTTGGTCAAAGTAACCTACTTCATCAACCAACCCATTACTTTTAGCCGCACTAGCTTCTAATATGCCTTGATTATCGGCGACAGATTGCAATTTAGCGACGCTCACATTGCGGCTCTTGCTCACAGCGCTTTGCCACTCTCCCCACACATCGCCTAATAGTCTTTCGGTTTGCTGGCGGTTTTCAGGACTTAGTTTAGTAAGTAATAGCGGTTCAACGGCGGCTTTAAATTTGCCAACTCGAATAATTTGAACCCCAATGCCGTATTTTTCTAAAGCGCCAGCTAAAAATATTGGCTGAGAACTCAAACCATTAAGTTCCAGCGCTCCCAAAGGATTGATTACAATTTTATTGGCTACGGAACTTAGATAATAATCTCGTTCGCTCCATTCCACATTGTAAGTAACGATTGTTTTTCCGGCGGCGCGGAACTTTTCTAAAGCGGTTCTTACTTCTTTGAGGGTAGCAAAGCCTGTGGTGCTTTCTTCACTACTGCGACTTCCATCTAAATAAATAGCGACAATGCGCGGATCGCGTCGGGCTTTTTCTAAAGTATCTAGAACTGTACGCAACGTAACTCTATTTCTATCTTCACCAGATAGAGCTTCTTGCAAGGCGGCGCTGGTGCTAGAGTTGGGTTTAGAATCGGTAATATTGAGCGCTAAATCTAATACCAGTACCGATTTATTTTTTACTTGGGGGCTTCTATCTTGAGAGCCTACAGCAATTAGCAGTCCAATTATTCCTACAGTCCCCAATCCAAAGAAAATAAATAATCCTAGCAAGCTGCCGATCGCACTTGTAAAAGTTTGTTTAATAAAATTACGCATTTTTGATATTCCTAGCTATTGGCTAACAGCTTACGTTTTGATTAGCAGGCTCATTTCAAGCAATATAGACTTCCAATCTAACTTGAATTATTCAATTTCATGCTTAGGCGATCGCGCTAACTACTCTTTGCAAAGCTGACGATGACTTTAGCTGCTCTACACTGGCATTGCCCGTACAAAATAGCACTGTAGTAATTTCCGCCATCAATACCTCAACTAAGCTGTAAAGAGCGTCTTCCGATTCTGTCGCCGCCGCTAAAAATGGTAATGCCATTCCCCCAATATTTGCGCCTAAGGCTAAAGTTTTAGCAATATCTAAACCATGACGCAAGCCACCAGAAGCAATTAGCGGTACTTCTTTGGCGACGCTACGAATACTTGTAATGCACTCCGCCGTTGGCAAACCCCAATCGGTAAAGGTCATTCCCAAGCGCCTTTGCAGAGGTGTTTCGGCTCTTTCGCTTTCTACTTTTGCCCAAGATGTACCCCCCGCACCAGCTACATCAATTGCTTTTACTCCGGCTTTTAACAGTTTGAGCGCCATTGTCGCCGAAATGCCGTTACCGACTTCTTTGGCAATTACTGGTACGGGTAGTTTTTCACATAAAATATTAATTTTTTCTAGCAATCCGCGAAAGTTGGTATCGCCTTTAGTTTGAATGCACTCTTGCAGAGGGTTGAGGTGCAAAATTAAAGCATCAGCTTCAAGTAAATCAACGATACGCAGACATCGATCTAAACCGTAGTTGTAGTTAAGTTGCACCGCCCCCAAGTTAGCAAACAAAAGAATATCAGGAGCGTGCGATCGCACGGCGAAAGTATCAGCAACTTCGGGCTTTTCTATAGCTACTCTTTGAGAACCTACACCCATAGCTATTTTATAGTGTTGGGCAACTTCGGCTAAACGCTGATTAATAATTCCTGCTGGCTCTGTACCCCCCGTCATCGAAGAAATTAATATTGGCGCTAATAGCTGTTTGCCTAAAAATGTTGTGGTTAAATCAATTTCGTTGCGATCGCATTCTGGCAAACAACAATGAGTAAAACGATAATGCTCTAATCCATTAGTATTAGCATGACATTGTACATCTTCCTCTAGACATATTCTTATATGGTCGGCTTTACGGGTTTGGGTAGGCGAACTTATAGGATTCACAATCAATCTATTTCAAAGCAGGATAGTTAATATTCTCTCAGTTTTAGGCAGAGTCAAGACTTAGAAGTAATTTAGATACATTTATCGTTTTGCCAATTATATTGTTTCAGTGAAATGCTCACTTACTACTACTAGGTCTGTGACGAAAGGTGCAAAATTAGTTAAAGTCTTTTCAGGCTATCTACCAGTTTAAGTATAAATCGGAGCTAAATTTAGTAATATGTACGATTGCATTATTGTCGGAGCAGGGCCTGCAGGCGGTACGGCTGCTTATCATTTAGCCAAAAAAGGGCGTTCCGTTTTAGTATTAGAAAAAGAATCGCTCCCCAGATACAAGCCTTGTGGTGGTGGAGTTTCTCCAGCGATCGCCAAGTGGTTTGATTTTGACTTTTCCCCAGCAATTTCTGTCAAGGTAAATACTATTCGCTACACCTGGAAAATGGGCGATCCGGTGCAGGCTGAACTAAATACACCCGAACCAATGTGGATGGTACGGCGCGATGTTTTTGACCATTTTTTGATTCAGCAGGCACAAAAACAAGGTGCAGAACTAAAAGATAGTACCGAAGTTAAAAGTATTGAATTTCAAAATGATTCTTGGCAAGTATTTACTAGCAATGGCGTATTCAACGGGCGGTTTTTGATTGCTGCCGATGGTGCAAAAGGACCAATGGCAAAGTTACTAGGTTTTAAAGAGCGTCAGCGACGTTTGGGAGGAGCTTTAGAAGCTGAAGCCACTACTAAAGTAGAAAATACTAATATTGCCCATTTTGAGTTTGGGATGGTGAAAAATGGCTATATTTGGAACTTCCCCAAAGCTGACGGTTACTCGATTGGAATTGGGACTTTTCGCGGCGGTGAAGGACAAGATTTTAAGAAAATTTTGGGCGAATACAGTCACCTGTTTGGCATTGATATGAAAACAACCAAACAATACGGGCATCCTTTATGTTTGTGGGATGGAAACCAAAGATTGCATACTCAAAACGCTCTTTTAGCTGGAGAAGCGGCTTGTGTGGTCGATCCGATGACTGCCGAAGGGATTCGCCCCTCAATTTTTAGCGGCTTGAAGGCAGCAGAATCGATAGATCGTGCTATTGGTGGCGATTTGAATGCTTTAGAAAAGTACACCCAAGTTATTACCGAAGAATGGGGAGCGGAGATGATTTGGGCGCAACGTTTAGCTAGTGTGTTTTACCGAGTCCCTGGTATTGGTTACAGAGTCGGCGTAAAGCGTCCTACGGCTACTGAACGTATGGGCAAAATTTTGTGCGGAGAAATGGGTTACAGCGATGTAGCAGGACGCGCTCTCAAGCGTCTTAGTGGTAGCTTGATTCCTGGTATGGGTGGGTAATTAGGATTTTTTATATAGAGGCGTTGCCTGGCAACGTCTCCTTAGCTGTAACCGTGAAGATCGCGATCGCGCGTACCAAACTTTAAGTATTCCTGGCAAATTATAAAGTTACCGTGTACTTCTGCTACTTCTGCGAAATTTACCTTTAGATAGATGTATCTAATTAAAAGTTATATCGCTAAGTATCTATGCAACTACATTCAAAGTTACGCGCTATTTTACTTTGCTGTTCTTACAGTTCCTATTTCTGCTTGGCTACAGTCGGAAACGTTCTACTAACAAAACCTGCAAAAGCCCAACCAGCCACTCCATCAAGTGCAATCCTCGAAGCTCAAGCATCAGCTAAAGCGCCCTTAGGAGTCCTAGAAAGTTTAGATGCAGGTCAAAATCAAGAACTTATAATTGTTTACGAAGACACCAAGATTCAAAAAAAAGCCTCAAACCTCCGCCGAAAACAAGCTCTAAGTCAAGATAACTCTCAAGTATTGGCATTCAAAGTAGCTCAATATGCCAAAAAAAAGCAGCAAGTTTTAGCTAAGGTAGGTACAAGTGACATTCAGGTAGTAAAAGACTATAGCCATCTACCAATGTCTTTCGTGCGCTTCCAATCAAAAGCCGCCCTAGTTCGTTTCCTTGTAAGCTCGGATGTTGTTAGAGTCTACAAAAATGAATTAAGACAGCCTTCTTTAAACCAAAGCTTACCTTTAATTGGTCAACCTCCTGTAGCGGCGGCGGGTCATACAGGTATTGGAACCACAGTTGCGGTGCTAGATTCCGGAACAGACTATACTCGTTCGGCTTTTGGTTCCTGCACTTCTCCTAACGTGCCTAGCGGGTGCAAAGTCGTCTATGCCCAAGATTTCGCTACCAATGACAACAGCTTAGATGATGATGGTCATGGTACTAACGTAGCTGGAATTGTTGTTGGTGTAGCACCAGGTACTCAGATTGCTGCTCTTGATGTTTTCACTCCTAGAGGTGGAAGAGATGTAGATATTATTAGCGCCATCAATTGGTCGATTGCAAATAAGTCAACGTACAACATTGTAGCGATGAACTTAAGCTTGGGTGATTCAACTAATATCTCATCTACTTGTTCTAATAGTGCCTACAGTACACCTTTTACCCAAGCTATAGCCGTGGGGATTGTCCCTGTAGTTGCTTCTGGCAATGAAGGATATGCAAATGGAATTTCTGAACCTGCTTGCGCTACAGGAGCAGTTTCTGTGGGAGCAGTATATGACTCCAATGTAGGTTCTCAGGCGTGGAGTACTTGTACTGACAGTACGACGGCGGCGGATAAAGTTACTTGCTTTTCCAACAGTGCTAATATTTTGACCCTACTTGCTCCCGGCTCTGAAATTAATGCAGCAGGAATTCCCCAAAGTGGTACATCCCAAGCAACACCACACGTAGCTGGTGCAGTGGCAGTGTTACGCGCCCTATTTCCTAACGATACTGTAGATCAAACTGTTGCCCGGATGACAAGTACAGGCGTGCCTATAACCGATACTAGAAATGGCATAACTAAACCACGTCTTAATTTATTAACAGCGACTGGTACGACAATTACCCGACCAGCAAACGATAACTTTGCCAATCGCATATCAATCAGTGGAACTTTGGTTGCTACAACTGGGACAAACACCAATGCAACAAAAGAGCCTGGTGAAGCCAATCACGGTGGTAGCAGTGGAGGCAAATCTGTTTGGTGGTCGTGGACTGCACCAAAATCAAGCAGCGTTCAAATTACAACCGAAGGCAGCAATTTTGATACCTTACTTGGGGTTTATACTGGTTCTTCAGTTTCAGGAACAACACTAATTGCTGGCGACGACGATAGTGGTACGGGTGTTACAAGCTTAGTGACTTTTAATGCGGTAGCGGGGACTACTTATCAAATTGCGGTAGATGGTTACGGTGGCACATCTGGTAATATTACGCTTAATCTGAATGGCGGTTCATCTGTTACTGACTTCAACAACGATGGTAAAACTGATATCCTTTGGCGACACAATGACGGCTGGCTATCGGCTTGGTTGATGGATGGCACTAATTTAATTAGTAGTACCTATCTCAATCCCAATCAAGTTGCTGACACTAACTGGAAACCTGTAGGTACTGGCGACTTCAACAACGATGGTAAAACTGATATCCTTTGGCGACACAATGACGGCTGGCTATCGGCTTGGTTGATGGATGGCACTAATTTAATTAGTAGTACCTATCTCAATCCCAATCAAGTTGCTGACA
>JAHHGY010000087.1 GCA_019359635.1 Chroococcus sp. CMT-3BRIN-NPC107 | reverse complement strand
AGATAAGGGCGCAAAGCATCTCGAAGTAGAGTAACCTGATTCATAGGGTTTCGTGGTTAGAATGTGGTAATTCTCATGAAACCCTTTCCCGTACTTTATTTGCAAGCTTTTGTCCTGTACTTAGCAAATGATTACAAGTTTACGATTGAAACTCTTTGAAGAAATGAAAATCGATATTATATGTTGTGCGCGGCACTAAACCAAGTTCTAAATTCTCAAACATATCAAGTAATTTCTCCCCATTGACCAATTCAATAGGTGGTACACCATCTCGTACTGCTTCTTTTTGGGAATCTGATGTAAATGTTCCAGTCGTCAGAATAATGCCTTTATCTGCCCGACCCATCATTGCTCCACGAAAATCTCTAACTTGCGACACGGATACTGTACCTGAATACCTTTTGCATTGAAACAGCACTTTGAAGCTAACAAAGGGATTGATCTGTAAGATCCCCTGCCCATCAATTCCCCCATCCCCCGAACGCCCTGTGACTATTACTTGCTCAAACCCTGACTCTCTGAGTAATCTTTGACAAAGACGCTCAAATCCAGATGGAGGGAGTGACATCAATACTTCAATTAAGTTCTTACGATATAAGGAGTCATCGCTAACGGCGGTGTCATTTGGTGCGATCGTTTCTTCAACTGTTTCGTCTTCCTGAGATACATTCTCTTGAGCATCTCTTTCACCTTGAAACTCTGCATGAATCTGTCTAAAAATAGTCATTGATTCATCAAAGGATAAAGCATTAATTTCTCTACCCTTGTCACTGAGACTCCAAACGCCCCGCTTTGAGGAATCTACTAAACCTGCTTTAACTAAATACAACCTTGCCCAAGCAACTTGATTGTCGAAACGGGGTGCGCCCCCGGAAAGTAATTCTGTCCTATCTTGTTCAGAAATGTTTAGTTGTTTGGCGATCGAATTTCTAACCTCTGATGGACGACCAGAGCCACCTAATTCTTTGAGGACTTCCATAATAGGTGAAAAGAATTGAACAAATTTCGGACCGCCCATTGATTGTCTCAAACGAAGGTATTTGTTAGTTTTCGTACTAAAGCAGTCATAGCTTTTTCTCTGTACCTGGTGATAACATAACATAGGCTTTGTTAGGGATCTAAGCGATCAAACGCGATCGCACTCTCTAGCAATGCTCGATAGCGACGAATGATTATTTTGAGTAATGCGATTGCTACATCTCCTGGAAGAAGATTTCGGTAGCTACTTGAGTAAACGGATAAAACCCGCTTGCTCAAAATATTGGTCAGTGGTCAAAGCTTCTTGAGAGCCAATGCTTTCCATCACAACAAAAGATGTACAGTCAACCAAAGACCAAGCTTTGTCTACTCTACTTTTGCATAGTTTCCAAGCGACAGAATCAGTTACGTCATCCATGTGAATAACCTCAACATAAGCCACTGTTTTTATAGCATCTACAATTTCAAAGATCCGCGAACGAGAAACTCGAAGTGGGCTGTTCAATAATGCTACCAATTCAGTAATTATATAATTTGTTGTATAAATAATTTTCTGTTGTTGAGCAGCTAAACGAAAATATTGCTCTGCTTGCGGATAGTAAGGTTGAGTATTAACAAAAAGACTTGCCCAACCTAACGTATCGACAAACAAATTACTCATTCCCTTTTAGCTCATGACAAAGAGCTTGTCCAATATAGTAATCATGATTTTCTGCTAAATCAAGAACATCTATGCTGAGGGAGCCAATGAGTTGTAAAAGCGGGTCTGTTTCTACTTGTTGTGTCGATTTTGAGGGTACTAAAGTCGTTAACTGCTGTGATATTACTTGTACGATTTCCTCGGGAGACTGGTTCAATCGTTCTGCTTGGGCGGTCAATGCTTGCTCTAAATCGTCTGGAAGAGTAATCGTAAATGTTTTTGCCATAGCTACTCTTTCGGGCTGGTTGAAACTATTTTAATCGATTGCTATAGTTCAACGCATCGGTAGAATAATACGCTCCCCTCAAAATAAAAGCGATCGCACTCTCTAGCAATTTAGATAACGAAGGATGATTGGGTTGAGTAATGCGATCGCAAAAGTTAAAAAATACAATCCTTAAGCAAAACGAATTTTTAAGTAATCTTCTTCCATTTTTGCTCCCGCAGGTTGCAAGGCTGCTAAAGCTTGAGGCAAAACTAAATTACGGCGATGATTGCCAATAGTAATATTTAGTTCGTCACCCGTTTTATTTAGCTGCACTTGGTTTTTAGGAATACCTGGCAAGTAAAGTTCTAAGCTGTATTGATTTTCTTCTCTAACAACTCTTAAGGTGGTTTCTTTGTAATAAACTTGCGTTGGATCTTCGTTGTCGTATAAAGTATCTTTTAATCTTTCTAGTGCTGCTAAACCGCACATTTCCTCGGAATATAAAGGAACTTCTTTTACGGGTAAAGGGTGGAAATTTTCGTGGATTTCTTGGCGATATTGTTCTTGATTTTCTTTCCAACGTTTAAAGAATGGATCTTGAACTTCGGCAGGAATAATTCTGTTCGCTACTACTAAATCGGTCGCTACATTGTACAAACTTAGGTAAGCATGAGCGCGCAACGACTCTTTGATTACCATTTTTTCTGGGTTGGTAACTAAGCGTACAGAAGTCTGCGTATTATCTGTTAATACTTTTTCTAAGGCTTCAATTTGTTCGTAAAATTCATAAGGAGCATCCATTACTTCTTTATTGGGCAAAGAAAAACCAGCTATTGGTTTAAAAAATGGCTCTACAAGCGGTCTTAGGGCTACAGATATATTTTGAAATGGTTTATAAAAGCGGCGCATATACCAGCCGCCAACTTCAGGTAAGCTCAATAACCGCAAAGCTGTACCAGTAGGGGCAGAATCAATAATTAATACATCAAATTCGCCTTCGTCGTAGTGGCGTTTCATGCGTACCAAACCAAAGATTTCGTCCATCCCTGGCAAAATTGCTAATTCCTCAGCTTGAATGCCATCTAAACCACGCGCTTGCAATACTTGGGTGATGTACCGCTTTACCGCTCCCCAATTGCCTTCTAACTCCATTAGCGCGTCTAATTCTGCTCCCCAGAGGTTGGGACGTATTTGTTGCGCTTCATGTCCTAATTCTAAGTCAAAGCTATCTGCTAAAGAGTGGGCGGGGTCGGTACTCAATACCAATGTTCGATAGCCAAGCTCTGCACAACGCAGTCCTGTAGCGGCGGCTACAGAAGTTTTGCCGACTCCGCCTTTACCTGTCATCAAAATTACACGCATGATATATTTTTGTCCGATTGTGAGAATTTTTAATATTTATTTACTTTATCGTATATTTACAGTTGTTAAGGCGCGATCGCTTTCCCCATTTACGCTTAGTAAGGAGGAAACGCCTAGAGCGTGCAGTCTGTGATACCACCCGTAAGCAATGAATTTTTCTGGTTGGGAGGAGACTTACAAAAAGTTTGTTCCATACACTCCAGTTTTTTCAATACCTTTAACTATAAAATTATCTCGATTGGTTGATAATTGCCTTCGATGTTGTCAGAAACGTACCAATATAATGATGAATTAGTAATCTTTTTATTATTTTTTTGTTGCGCCTATTTAGGATTCATTAACATTTTGAAACAAGAGAAAAATAAGTTGTACTTGCCATTTTTATAAATAACTTGTGGTCTTTCCATGTGATAGTAAGCCCAGTTTTCTGTATCTACAGGAATATTTATAGCTGGGGGTAATACTTTATATTTGCCATCAATTTTATCGGCAACAGCTAAACCAATCGAACCTTGAAAATTGCCTGGACTTTTTAAGCTGGCACAAATAAACGTATAATGTTTATTTGTTTTATCATCTTTAAAAATGTAAGGATCGCGCCAATGAAAATGATTTGTCCAATTACTACGCCCGTACCAAGGAGTGTTGTCTTCAGGTTTTAAAAAATAGTTTGTACGGGAAAAATGCACCCCGTCTTGGGATGTTGCCAAACCAATTACTTCATTTTTAAATGTATGCCTTCGTTGCCTCCAGCAGAATAAAATAAGTAATAAGTATCGTTCTCTTTATAAGTGCAACCTGCGGATATTCTACCCGATTCCCAATAATTTGCAGGTTCAGGCGCGAGTAATGTTCCTAAATCTTGCCAATGCTGTAAATCGGGATAAACAACGCCGCAAAGTTTGCTGACTGTCCACCAAGGATTTTGACCTTCTAAGCCGCGTAGATAGTAAAGTCGGTAAATATTGCCATCTTTTAAAATCCAGGGATCTCATTCATCGGTTGATGGCGGCGTAGAAGTCGCAACATTTTTGTTATGGTTTTGCCTAAACCAATTTGGCTTGTTTCAATTAAGTTGGTGGATTTTATTAGTGCTTTTTGTAGCGGCAATGGTTCAATAATGCTAAGAATTTTACGTTGAATGGGGTTTAGGTACATTACAAAGTATTTATATAGGCAATGAAATATTAAAGATATGTAAATATTTAAGAATAAATTAAGAAAGTGCGATCACTTTCTAGAGGATAATAAGAAAGAATTATTTAAGGTTTCTAGGCACAATCTATCTTGCGAGTGGGTTGTGCTATTTACTAGCTATTTAGTCTCCCCCAAACTCTACAAGTTTACCAATATTAAAATCTATTCTCACGAAGCCTGCTAGTCGCCGCAAATTATCTAGTAAAAGTAAGGGAATTTGCCAGTGATGCACCATGAGAAAGGGTAACGGATCGTTAGGGTCAAAAATTGACTCTTTCCCGCGCCGGATATTTTTAAACCATGTTTGCAATTGCGAAAATGATCTAATTTCGTTTAGCCGCCAAACTTCGTGATACAGCCAGTAAGTAGGCTTGCTGTCGGTTAGTGGTTGTAATGGTTGCGTATCTAGGCGATCGCCTAAATAAGCTTCTGCTACCCCTGAATGGTTGTAAAACATTGTAATGGCGGAGTGCGTGCGGGGGTTGCATTCAATGGCGTAAATCGTTCCGTTTTCGGTTTTAATAAAGTCAAAAGAAGCTTGTCCGGTGATGCCCAATTGCTTTACAAAATGGCTTACCCATTGCAAAATCTCCGGCTGTTCTACATTTTCGTAGTTAACTTGAAAAGCTGAAGACTCACAACAGCAATGTAGTCTCAATTCTCCATTTCTAACAGTGCTATGGGTGCAATACTCCTTACCAGTTATAAATTCTTGCATAATCCAGGGCTTTTCTTCGCTAATCGGCAAGCTATTGACAAAAGCTTCGGTTTCTGCTGGGAAGTTGCAGGGAAGTTTTGTTAAGTTTAAGCGTCTAACAGAGTCGTAGGGAATGCTTTTGAGAATATATTTATGCTGTTCAGTCGAGAAATCAAAGTCAAGAATTTGTTGGGGATGAGTAATTTTGTATGATTTGGGTACAGATAAACTCAAACTTTGTGCCTTTTGAGCAAAAGCAAACTTATCATCGAGCATTTTTGTGATGTCAGCATCGAAGTGAAACACTTCGCAGCAGCCAGATAGAGCAGGTTTTGCTAAGGAGTCATAATAGCTAGAAACTGGACTGCATACGGGAATGTAGACATCGATGTTTTCTTTTTTAGCAATATTTACTAGCGCTTGAATGTAACCATCGGGATCTTTTTGTGGTGCGGGAACAGTGTAAAAAGCATCGACAGCGCGTGAAAATCTGTGTCCAGTTAACCAATACTTTTCGGTTTCGATTAAAACTATTCTATGTCCTGCCGTGTAAAAAGATCGCGCTAATTGCAGTGCTTTAGTCATTTTACCGCCGCTAATCAAAATGTTTTTGGGATTAGCAATGGTATTTTGGGGAAGTTTTCTAGAAGCTAGTAACGCTCCTAAAACAACGATGCAATTAAAGGGAAATGCGATCGCAAGTAGGGCTAGAGTACCTAAATTTTGAAACAATGCTAACAAAGGCGATCGCTCCATAAATCAAAAATTTTTAGGAGCGCACAAACCATGTGCGCCCGTCTAAGTTGCTACACTCGGCGAATAATAGTTAAACCATCACGAATTGGTAGCAATACTTGCTCTGTGCGCGGATCGTCGGCAACTATTTGGTTAAATTGGGCGATCGCTTTGCCATTGGCGGATTGCTCTAATAAGTATGGTTGCCCTTGCAATAAGGTATTGTCTACACAGATAAAGCCTTGGGGTGCTAAGAGGTTGGAGTCTAACAGTTTTTGGTAATACTGCACGTATTCCTTTTTATCGGCATCAATGAATGCCAAATCGAAAGTCTCTCCCTTAGCTGCCAACTTATCTAGAGTTTCTAACGCTCCTCCAATTTCCACTTGAATTTTTGCCCCGTGAGGCGAAGCTTGAAACAAGTTTTTAGCAAATTGGGCAACGTAGTTATCCACTTCACAAGCGACCAAACGTCCTTTTTCTGGCAAAGCTTCCGCCATTGCTAATGCTGAGTAGCCCGTAAACATTCCAATATCCAAAATACTTTGAGCGCGACTCATATAAACAAACATTTTTAGTGCTTGTCCTTCTAAGTGTCCCGAAAGCATTTCTTGTTCCAACTCTCGCCCCGTTGCGCCATCCGCAAATTTTTCGCTCCATTTTTGGGCTTGGGTATTGAAAGCGATTTCTTTTAGTTCCGGTGATTCGCTAGTAGTACACTTTTCTATGTAAGGATCTATCCCCGCCGCTAGATTCAGTGCTGTTTGTAGCTGTTCGATGACTGGAGTTGCTACTTTAGCTTCTTTTGCCATCATTAACGCCGTTTCTAGTTGCTCGACCAAAATCCCCAAAGGAGTAACCGGGCGAGGCTCTACTTTAGACATTGTTAGTGCCTACTAATTGCTGAACGCTACCTACATAACCATCTATTCCCGCTCCGGCGCGAGGATAAGTTGCACAAAGGCGCTTGTGTTCGCTTAAAGTGGCTGCTAATTCTTCAATGGTTAAATCATTCACGAAGAAGCACTCGCCAATGGGTTTAGGCATAGCGGCGCGTTGCAAACCATCTCTAGTCTGGGTTATAGATTGGGTGGCGTACCACAATAATTCGATATCTAGTAAAGGATGATCTAGAGCTAAACCGATTTTGCTCATTAAGCCCAAAATGCGATCGCGTTCTTCAGTAGTAATATATCCTCTTAGTTGGGCGATCGTTGCTGTCAATGCCATGTCAATATTTACTGCATGACCATGTAACAAAGGTACAGAAGGCGCTAATTCTAAGGTAGGACTCCAAGTATGTCCGTAAGCAATTACCCGGTCTAAATCTAATTCGTGCAAGTTGGGGGTTTCTAATTCCAACATGGTTTGAATAGATTTATAGGTCACTTCTTGAGCAACTTGTTTAATTTTTTCACTTGCGTCGATGTAGCCAAAATGAGTATTGAGTAATTCTTCTCCGTACTCCGCTAATAGCTCGAATACTTCAGAATTAGAAACTACAGCAATTTTGACTAATTCTGCCATGCCGTTGCGTACTTCAGAAGTAGGCAAGGTTTGTAAAAATGAAAAGTCTAAAATTACTTTTTTTGGTGCGTGGTAAGCGCCTAAACGGTTTTTAAGTTTGCCATGATTGACAGCAACTTTAATTGCTACTCCCGCATCTACTAACCCAATCAGCGTTGTGGGGATGCGAATGTAATTACTACGGCGACGATAAGAAGCGCAAGCAAAACCCGCTACATCGGTTGTCAATCCACCGCCAACTACCAAAACTGGCTCTTTGCGAACTAAACCAAAGTCGGCAAAAGCATCAATAATTGCCTCGAAGGTTTCTAAGGTTTTTGTTGGTTCGGTAATCGAGAGTTCAAATATACTTAAGTCAATGCCGTAATGTTGAAAGTATGCCTCTATTTGACTGCCATATAGTCGATTGACATTGCGATCAACTACCGCCAAACAGCGCCCAAAGTTTTTGTAGCTTTCTGCTAATTCGGGGTTTTTAACGTCAAAAGCTCCGTTAACGAAAACGAGGCTAAACTCTATTTTTTCGTATCCTTCTACATGAAAGGCAGTTTCAGTTGCTGCAAATTTTGCTTGAACAGTAGTCATGGGTTTCGTGTTTTCAATACAGTTAATAGCGATTGGTGCAACCATAAAAATGTTGCGGAGGTAAAACGTTGCTATTGAGTCCAAAGCATCGCTTGATGGCGCGAACTGATGAAAACTAGGAGCCTTCTAAATTTTTCACTTAAAAATGACGGTATAATCCCAAAAATCACCGTTTTTAGCAGTTACGAAAGGTTAAAATCATCTCGTAGTCAATGTTACCGCTCTCATTTTGGGTTTTACACTACCAAAAGGTAGAAATAAGATTAAGAGGAAATGTAAGGGTTTTTGCGTTAACGCTTTCTTAACGCCATATTGCTATTATATTTAACGTATTTATGCTTATTTACATCTTAGAAGCGGTTTCATCAGTATTATTTCTGTTGAAATTGAAAAATATTGATGTTTCATCGAAACGTCTTTACAGGTATAGGTTTGATAACTATTTAACTTGAACGCTTTAAAAAATGCTGCTTTATTACATCAAGGCGAGAACACTTCCAGTAGTCAACGTGGGAAGCAATTAATCCATCGGCGTTAATTTTTAGTTCGCTCCAGCCAGGGATAGCAATGCGAGGTTTCCAGGGAAGGGGCGTATTCCAACTCAAAACCCACTCCATTTTAATGGTGTCGCCGACTCTATTAATTGCCTGCAAGTCCATTTTTGGCGATATAAAGAAAGTCTCGATCAAGCCAATCATTGCTTTGTACTTCTTAATGCCGCGAAATTTATTCAACGGGTCTTGAAAAAATACATCTTGAGCGTAAAGACTATAAGTTTGATTGGCTGGAAATCTACGATAATCATCAACCAGGATTTCTACAATATCCATAACATTCTATTTTTCTGCCCACATTCGCTCTAGTTGCTGTCTCCAAGATTTTAAAACTTGTTCGCGCGATTGGGGGTTTTGTTCGAGGTCGCCTAATACTCCTTCTTCGTAGAAGCGATCTAAAGTTTGCAGGGTCGTTTCTAAAGATTGACCTTGCAGCTTGGCGGTTTGAACGATTTGACCAATACGGCTTTCTACCAGCTGATTAAAGACACTTGTTAGTCCAGTTTCATGCAAAGTTACTAACCGAGCGATCGCATTAATTAAATCGTTCGGTTGCAAGCTTTCGCGGCTATGCTGATAAATGCCCCAAACTACACCTTGGTGCAACGCATAGCGTACCTCTTGGGTATCATCAAAATTGGACTCCAAAAACTGCTCCATAAATGGCTTGGCTACTTGAGCAGAAATAATAGGTAGCAATATTCTCAGCCAAGACTGATCTTCTGATAGCAATACTAATAAGCGTAAGTTTTCTTTTTCTATCTGCCACGAACCAGGTGCGATCATTGTCACAGTGGCTTGCTCAAATAGTTGTACCAACGTATTCGCAATTTCTTGTGGTGTCATATATTTAATATTTTTTAGCTAGTTATTAAACCAGTTCTTTGTAAGTTACTGAGTATTGTATTATACGTTAATTGCGGGCAGAAAAGGATTAATACTTATAAATAATAATTAATTTTGAGGCTAGCCACTTGTATCGTTAGGTGGGTTTTTAGGCAAATAATTAGCAATTATTTTTGTTTAACTACTACGCAAGTAGTAACTCAATAGCTACAAAAAATCCCCAACACTAGGTCAGGGATTTTTTAGCGATTAAGAGTTAATTATTAAACCAACCATTCTGGAACGGCTTCTGCTTTCGTGTTGGTATTGCGAGATGGAGTTTCGCGGTTGAACTTCATATGAATCGAGCGAGTTTGCTCGCCATCTACAGCTACCGCCATAATTGGATAGTCAACTAAACCATCTTGGAAAGACATCTGATAGCGGAAAGTACCATCAGGATTGAGCTTAATCGGACGACCGCCAATTGTCACTGTGGCATCTGGTTCGGTTGCACCGTAAACGATTAATTCTGCATCGGCGACCAACCAAAACTGACGAGGGCGAATCGGAGCCATCGAAGCGCCAAAGCCAATTCCCGACATTCCCACCCCAGACATGGTTAACCCAGAAGCAGTAGGCACTGCCCACATACCCACGCCCGAAGGGAAGACGTAAGAACTAATAGCTTGTTCGTGCATAGGTGCTTGCTGCATTGAGCCAAAAATTGAACCTGCAACTCTTTGAGCTTCCGTACCTTGAGCCATGCCAAAGATATCATCATAAATTTGGTTGCCATAAGCTCCACCAGTAGCAGTTTGTTGACTTGCGGTAGCGTTAGCTGCCATGCGTTTAGCAGGTGGGACTAATTCGTATAGAGTCTTACCGCGCAAATCTTCCTCAAAATCTACAGTAATAAATTGATCTTCAATCCAATCGCTAGGATAAACTGGCGGAACGCGGACGGGAATTGAGCGAGCTAAAACTAGCCAACGACCATCAGCGCAACGATAGCCAATATCTACTACATAATCGCGATCGCTGACTGGAATTGGCAAGTACCATTCTCTTGCTAGTTCGTCGCTGGGGTATTCTTGAATGCTGTGGGGGCGTTGGTATTCTAAATTGATATCTGTAACATCGTAAATCCGCAATGCTAATTGCTGTCCACCTTGGCGGCGCATTTCTTCTTTGCGATCGTTGGGGATATCCCAGTAAGTATAAGCCCATTGAGGATCGCGGGGCATGAGGACAATTCGGCTTTCACCATAACCCGCAGGTAAGTCAGCAAGTCCTTCATCGACATCAGAAATATCGCTACCAATACGATCTTCTGTACCTAATTCAAATTTTGCTGCTTCCACAGTTTCTTGTGCCTCCAGGGGTTGAGATGAGATTACGGATTTTGGGCGTTGGACTTGTTGAATTGCCGCCAGCAGTTGTGATTTACGCATTCGGCTATAACGAGAGATGCTGCATTCACTAGCTACTTTGCGTAGTTGACGCAATGTCATCTCCTCTAAAGGGGGGCGTTCTTTTGCCATGAGGTGTTCTCCGGTAGTTTGAGCGGTGAATCATTTTCTTTACGGGCAAAAACTCTGTTTAGTACGTAGCATTGCATCTAAAACTAGAGAGTTATGCAATTTTTACGCCTATCTGTTGCACGGTTACAGCTTTGTTATCTATCGTTTGGGTAAGTTCTAGTACTATTTACCGAGCTTCCCTGCAATTTTATTAAGTTGTACTTTAGAGCTTGGGGATCGCTCTGTTATTTATTTTTTAGCAGCAAACCAGTCTGGGATCAAGGTTTGTCGGAGTTTCTTTAAGCATATATACGCATTCATCAGCTTTTTGGGGAGCGTTATGTCATGAAACTATGACATAACAACTTTATTAGCAAGCTTGTTAGAGTTTGATGACAAATTTATAGATAAGCAAAAGGGTCAAAGAGCATAATTATCTCTTTGACCCTTTTAAACAAAGGCGTGGAGGTGGTTACTATTGCTCAACTTGCTTGACAGAAAGCCGATGCAGGGGCAAGCACAACACGCAAGCGAAGGTTAAAAAGTAAGATAGAGCCGCAGTAATATTTATACTCATAAGGACAATTTCACCTTCTGGCAAGCCGAGCTTTTGCAGACCAGCGCAAACACAATAGACCATCCAGTAAGTAAAAGTCATTCTAAACAAGATTTGTTCGCTTTCTTCTAGCTCGTTTGCCTTGTCAGACTTTGTATCTATGAGAAGTAAAAGACCAGTGATACAAGCACCGAAAGAAAAAATCATGAGCAAATTGTGCCAACCCAAGTTTAGGATCTGCATATAGCTTAATATTCCAAGATTTTTTAATTTTTAATTAGTCTAAAGGAATAGTGTATGGGGATACAAAAATAGTTACAAACTGCAATATTTTTGACAAAGAATAGCGATCGCACTTTTAACCGTAAAAAATCTATGACTCAAGACATCACAGCCACAGAACACAAGCAGAAAGTAGCGGCGGGATTTAATTTAGCATCAGTAGGCTACGATCGCGAGGCCGTGAGATTTTTAGCGTTAACGGCAAGGAGATTAGTAGAAGTAGTAGGCATCGAGAGTAATGAAAATATATTAGATGTAGCAACGGGGACTGGACACAGTGCGATCGCTCTTTCAACCTTTGTAGGCGTGAGGGGTCGAGTAACTGGCATTGATATAGCGCCAGATATGCTAGAAGTAGCACGGCAAAATATTACCAAAGCTAGTTTAGATAATATCGATTTGCAACTGGGAGATGCGGAAAGTCTCAACTTTGAGGATGAAAGTTTTGATAAAGTAGTTTGCGCTTCAGGAATCTTTTTTTTACCTGAGATGCTGGCGGGTTTAAAAGAATGGCGGCGGGTGACTAAACGCGGCGGTGTTGTAGCTTTTTCTAGTTTTGGGGAAACCGCTTTTAACCCGATGCGCGAACTGTATGCAAACCGAATTCAAAATAATTATGGGGTTGTATTGCCGCCCTCTAGAGGATTTCAAAGATTAAATACTATTCAAAAATGCCAGGATTTGATGCAGCAAGCAGGTTTTGAGCTAAAAAATATTGAAATTCATACCGAGCAATTAGGTTACTATCTGCAAAATGTAGATCAGTGGTGGGATATTGTGTGGCATACAGGTTTTCGTCACTCTGTAGAGCAAATCCAACCAGAAAGATTGGAACAGTTTAAAACCGAGCATTTAGCAGAAGTTGGGGAATTAGCAACAGCTAAAGGAATTTGGTTAGATGTGCCAGTAATTTTTGCTTTAGGGAAGAAGTCAGATGAACAGATTAGACTGATTCATTAATCTTCCAAACTTAAAATTAATTAGTTATGAGAACTCTCCGAAGCAATATTTAACCTATATATTTCCAGTATTTTAAGTTTTTGCAATCTATTTGCTAAATTCTGATCGAGTTTAAATAACTATCGTTGAACTTTTTTCCGCCTACTTTCAAAAAGAATTGGTAAAGGTAAAATCGTTGATAATCTTTCTTAACTTATTTTTTTGGGTAGTGTGCTAGATAAGTGTTTTAGAAATCAAATCTTTAGACCAAACTCAAGCGCGATTAATGAACAAACCGATTACTAAATCGTGCATCTCCTCCGCCAAAGGAAAAGCAAATAGTCTTACG
>JAHHGY010000086.1 GCA_019359635.1 Chroococcus sp. CMT-3BRIN-NPC107 | reverse complement strand
CTCCCTTGAGAAGCCCGAAAGTCTCTAATTTCCTGAAGTGATTGGATTAAGTTCGCACCCATCTTATTTCCAAAACTTGTTTGTTTCAATCATTCTAATATTTCTTTAAGAAACGAATTATCCCTGAGGCTAAGAGAGCGACTTTCTATAGCTGCAATTTTTGACAAACACTTAAATTGTTACCATCAGGTTACAAAAACAGCTTATAGCCCATTGAGTAATCCTGAAGCTTTGAGGTATTAGATAAATTGCTAAAAACTTTATCGACTTAAAAACAATCCAGCCATTAATAATTCCTGGGAGCCGAAGTATAAAATTAATTAAGTTATCAAACTTTCCTCAATACCAACGGTTTTAAATTAACTTTAGTATTAGCAACTAAATATTAATTTATAGCTACAGTTGTTAGAAACGGCAATAAACATTGCAATTTTTTTTGTAAACCGAGCGATGATAATTTTTCTTAATTGTATAATTTATGATTAATACAAAAGTAATAATGGTTCCCTTTTCTAGTCTAAATCCTTACCAAAAATTGCTATCTCAGCATTTAGAGGAGTTAGGAGTTCAAGTAGAAGGAGTTAAACGTATAAGTTATTCTTTAGCAGGCAAGTACCTAAAAAATAAACCAGATATAATTCATCTTCATTGGCTACATCCATTTTTTTTAGAAAAAAGCATGGTAAAGTCTACTTTAAGACTAATTACATTTTTGAGTAAGCTGATAATTTTTAGAATAGCTGGTATAAAAATTATTTGGACTACTCATAATCTTAATGCCCACGACAATCAAAATTTATTACTAGACCGACTTTGCACTTTTGTAGTAACGCGGTTGGCTCATGCAGTTATTGCTCACTGTCAAGCAGCAGAATGTGAAATAGCTACAAAGTTAGGTTTAAAAATAAAGACAAGATATTTGTAGTACCTCACGGTAATTATGTGGGATATTATGAAAATAAAATTGACCGCGTTGAAGGACGTAAAATTTTATCTATTTCCGATTCAAGACCTGTTTTCTTGTTTCTTGGCACAATTCGACCTTACAAAGGAGTGATTGAGTTAATAAAAACATTCAAAGAATTAAATTTCGATGCCGCACAGTTTAGTAATTGCTGGTAATTCTATAGATGACAACTTAACAGACGTAATTAAACAAGAAATTCAAGAAGTCAGCAATATTAAGTTTATACCTGGTTTTGTTCCTGACGATCGCATTCAAGTATATATGAATGCCTGCGACGCTGTTATCTTTCCCTACCAAGACATTTTAACTTCTGGCGCAGTTTTGCTGGCAATGTCTTTTGGTCGAGCGTGTATCGCTCTCAACAAAGGTTGTATTGGCGAAACCTTAGACGATTTAGGGGCTTTTTTGTACGAACCTAACGATGATAAAAATTTGTTAACAGCAATAAATCAAGCAATTCAAAAACAGGCGAACTTACTAACTATGGGCGAACATAATCGGCAGAAAGTTGAACAATGGAATTGGAATTATGTTGCAAAAAAAACGCTGCAAGTATATGAAAGCTAAGATGTAATACTTTTTAGCCTGTAATTTAGTTTATTTAACATAGTTTATGAAAGTTGCCTTTATTGTTTGGGAATTTCCTAGTTTGTCAGAAACCTTTATCCTCAATCAGATTGTAGGTTTAATTGAGCGCGGACACGAAGTTGATATTTTTGCCTGCAACGGTTCAAGCGTTAATTTTTCAAAATGCCATCCAGATGTAGAAAAGTATCAGCTTTTAAACCGCACTTACTATCCCCCCAAAAGGTCGTCGAGTCGATGGTCGCGATTTTTAAAAGGCGTTGAACTACTGGTAACTAACTACTCTAAAAATCCTTTAAGTTTAACCAATTCGCTTAACGTTTTTAAGTATGGAAAAAAAGCTGCTTCTTTACAGTTGTTATACTTATCAATTCCCTTACTGGCTAACAAAGAATCTTACGATATTATTCATTGTCAATTTGGAACAACAGGTCTGATTGGGATGTCGTTGCGAGATACTGGGATTCTTAAAGGAAAATTGGTTACATCGTTTCGCGGCTCAGATATTAGCAAGTACGTTCAAAAGTTTGGCGATAAAGTGTACAACCAATTGTTTAGCAAGGGAGATTTTTTTCTAACAAACTGCGAATACTTTAAACATCGATTAGTAAAACTTGGTTGCCAGGAAAACAAAATTTGTGTCTTGCGATCGGGTATTGATTGCAGCCAGTTTATTTTTACCCTTCACGCTCCCCCCCCGGATGGTCGCATTCGGGTTGTCACCACTGGTCGGCTTGTAGAAAAAAAAGGCATAGAGTACAGTATTCGCGCTGTAGCAAAATTAAAAACTATTCATCCAAACATTGAATATCAAATAATTGGTGACGGACCATTGAGGCAAGACTTAGAGCAATTAATACAGGAATTAGATGTTGGGAATACTGTAACTATACTTGGCTGGAAACAACAGCAAGAACTTATTGAAATTCTCAACAATTCCCATATCCTCATCGCTACTAGCGTTAGTAGTAGCGATGGCGACCAAGACGCGCCTGTAAATGTTTTAAAAGAGGCAATGGCTATCGGTTTGCCAGTTATCGGCACTCAACATGGCGGCATTCCAGAACTTATTACTGATGGTGTTTCGGGATTTTTGGTTCCCGAACGAGATGTGGACACCTTAGCAGAAAAATTGAGTTATTTAATAGAACATCCAGAAATCTGGGCAGCTATGGGTCGAGCCGGTCGTCAATGCGTAGAACAAGAATATAACAATACTAAGCTAAACGGTCGGTTAGTTGAGGTGTACGAACATCTATTAGCAGTATAAACAGCGATCGCCCTTATCTACTATCTTGACGAGCGATAAAACTATCAACTTTTATTATAATAAAGTGAAAATTGTATGGGTTTGCGAATATAAAAAGTGAATTGACGGCGGAAAACTTGCGAGCGCTTGAATGTAAATCCACCATTAAGACAACCTCATGACTGAACTAACCAATCCCTTTGTATCTGTAATAATTCCCGTTTTTAATGACTCGAAACGGCTAGAGATTTGTTTAAAAATTCTTCAAGAGCAAACTTATCCGCAGAGCCTTTATGAAATTATTGTTGTCGATAATGGTTCAAAAGAAAACATAGAAGCCGTAGTTAATCAATTTAGTCAAGCAACTATAGCCCATGAAAGCCGCCAGGGTTCTTATGCAGCTAGGAATAAAGGAATTTCCTTAGCAAAAGGAGAAATTATTGCTTTTACAGACTCTGATTGCGTTCCAGCCACTAACTGGATTGAAAATGGGGTAAAAAGTCTCCAAAGCGTACCCAATTGCGGTTTAGCTGCTGGGAGAATAGACCTATTTTTTAAAGATGCAAATAACCCAACTCCGGTAGAGCTTTATGAAAGTATTGAAATGAGCTTTCCCCAACAAAGATCCCTAGAAAAACAAAATTATGGTGTAACGGCAAATCTATTTACATTTAAAAGCGTTATCGATAGCGTTGGATTATTTGATGATACTCTCAAATCTTGCGGCGATCGCCAATGGGGACAGCGCGTTTTTGCTGCTGGTTACAAACAAATTTATGCCGATGATGTTTTTATAGCTCATCCAGCTAGAGATTCCTTTGACGAACTTTATAAAAGAGTGACTCGCATAGTTGGCGGACGTTACGATCTATTGAAGAAAAATAGTAAGTCATCCCTAGAAGTTATTAAAGATTTACTTATGGCTTTTAAGCCACCTTTTCGTAGCTTTTACCGAATTTGGTCAAATGAAAAATTACAGGGAAACAAACAAAAGCTGCAATTTACTTTTGTTATGCTCTTTGTTAGGTATGTAAGCACCTGGGAAAGAGTACGATTACAGTTTGGAGGCGAACCGAAAAGAGGTTAGTTGTAACATCTTTTCGACAGCTTAAGCTATCTATATTAGAAGGTAAGCATGACAGGTTCTAAACAATTAAATAATCTAGACACGCAACCTCTAGTTAGTATTTTAATTAATAACTACAACTATGATCGCTTTATTAGTCAAGCTATAGATAGCGCTTTAAATCAAACTTACCCGCGAATCGAGGTGATTGTCGTAGATGATGGCTCTACCGACAACTCCCAAGAAATTATTGCCAAATACCGCGACAAAATTATTCCTGTATTTAAGGAAAATGGCGGTCAGGCATCATCGATTAATGCTGGATTTGCCGCCAGTCATGGAGAAATTGTTTGCTTTTTGGATTCAGATGATGTCTTTCTACCAGAAAAAATTGCCGAAGTTGTCAGTACATTTTTAGATTATAAAGATATTGGTTGGTGTTTTCACAATCAAAAATGGGTAGACGAAAACACTCAACCCCTCGCCAAAAATAGCACTCAACGCGAGTCTCGCGAGGGAGATTTTAGAGCAACAGTTAGAGCCGGAAAATTGCCACCACCGTTACCCGCAACCTCTGCACTTTGCTTTAAAAAAACACTCCTTCAGCAAATTTTACCGATGTTTGAATCTGATGGTACTTCCGCCGATCGCTATCTTAAATATGTGGCAGTAGCGCTTGAACGGGGCTATTTTCTCGGTAAAGCCTTAACTTTGCACAGAATACATAGTGATAATGCTTATACTCTTAGAGATGATAAGCAATGGGTAGCCGCTAAATCGTTCGTTCTCACAGGTTATTGGGTAAAAGATAAGTTCCCAATCTTAGCAAAGCTTGCTAATAAAATGGTAGGGATGGGTATCAGTGCTTACTGGACGATTGGCGGGATCGATCCCAAATACCAAGGAGTTGTTAAAAATTACTTATCTGCTAGCTCACCCCTAGAAAAACTAGAAATTTATGCTAGAGCCTGTTATTACTACTTAAAAAAGATTAAGCAAACCAAATCATCATAATAGTCTATATTAGTTGCTGGTAAATAAGATCGCCAATTATTGTATAGTTGCAAACCTATTAACTAATCAAAATAGTGGCATAATAACCATTAAAGTGAAATTCAAAGCGCAATATTTTTTATAAAGTAAGAATTAATTTAGCTGAGGATTGCATCGTTGAGAGCGATTAAAAATGAATGAGCAAGCGCATTATTATCACCCATCAACATTCTTTAAGCAGTCATGGTGGTGGAACATTAAGTTGCCTGCAAATTGCTCAACAGTTACAAAAAATGGGTGTTGATGTAGTCCTTGTCCCTATATCAAACAATCCGACGATAGAATTAAAAGCAAGTTCAGTCGAGGTTATTCCCGTCGTACCCAACCGGATACATTATTTATTTAACGGCATAGAAGTAGCAAAAAGTTTGGAAAAGCTGATTGCCAAAAAGCAGGTAGATGCAGTGTTGAGTTGGGATTACGAGGCAGCTTTTCTGCCCAAATTATTAAAGTCAAAACAAATCTTCTTTGGAATGATTGCCTCCTCTCCATCTTACGAAACTTGGAAGAACAGAAACACCAAACTGCCCCTCGTCAAAGCTGTAACAGATAACTGGTTTCGCTGGCGACCGTTAAAAGCTGCGGACGTAGTATTTGTGTCTTCAAATTTTACGCGAACTGAATTAATGACTTTGTTTCAAATAGCGCCAGAGCAGATAAAAACTATCCATCGCGGGATAGATACGGTATTTGGCAAAGTCCAGCGAACCTATAGAGAAAAAATATCCCAGCTAATTTTCTATGGCTCGTTAGCACCCTTAAAAGGAGTTTTTGATGTCATTAAAGCTTTGGGGTCTGTAGCCGCTCAAGGTCAGCACCACTGGAGGCTGAAAATTGCCGGGTGGGGTGACGAAGAATTAGTTAAAAAAGCAGCCCGCGATCGCGGTATTGAGGATAAAGTTATTCTACTTGGACGTTTGGATTCCATAGCTCTAGCGGAGGAATTGGCAAAGGCGGATCTAGCTATATTGCCTTCTCACGCGGAGTCTTTTGGTAGAGCGATCGCCGAAGCCCAAGCGGCGGGGCTACCAGTGATTTCCTACGATGTTGGTTCTATACCAGAAATAGTAGAAAAAGATGTTACAGGTTGGTTAGTGCCGCTCGATCGCATAGATTTATTGGCAGAAGCTACGCTCTTGGCAATAGCAGACCCGCAAAACACCTTTGCAATGGGTATAGCTGGTCGAGAACGAGTAGCAAGATTGTTTTCTTGGGAGCAAACTGCAAGGGCAATACTCAAAGGCATTGAAGAAGCAAAAGGAAACCGCTATGAATAGCACTAAGATCAGTCAAGACGCTCCTCAAACAACCAACCCAACCAATTCTTCCTTGCGGGTACTTTTTGTTAGTCATACCTATGTAGTAGGCATAAATCAAGGCAAATTAAATGCGATCGCTGCCACAGACCAAGCAACGGTTGGCTTGCTTGTTCCCCAAAAGTGGCAAGCTTTGGCGTGGGGAAAGCGGTTTGAAGTTGAAACACCCTATCCAAATATCCAACTATATCCAGCAAAAGTGTGGTTTGAGGGGAAAGTTGGCGCATACTTTTATCCACCTTGGGTAGTTAAACAGGCGATCGCCGATTTTTGTCCCGATATTATTCAAGTCGAGCAAGAAGTATTCTCTTTATCAGCTTTTGAATTTGCTCTTTGGGCTAGGTTTACAGGTAAACCCTTAGTGCTGTTTTGCTGGGAAAACAGGGATCGCCAGTTGTCAAAAGTCCGTACCCAACTGCGTCAATTTGTCTTAGACACTGCCCAGCTAATTATTGCTGGCAACCAAGAGGGGGAGACACTACTGCGACAGTGGGGTTACACAGGACTGATTGAGGTAATGCCCCAAATGGGCGTAGATACAGAGCTATTTCATCCAGGGCTGCGTCCGCCGCCAAGCGATCGCCCTTTTACAGTCGGGTTTGTGGGCAGACTAGCATACCAAAAAGGCATTGATGTACTCATAGGGGCGGTAAGTCAACTGCGACAGCGCGGTCGTGAGTGTCAAATTGTACTGTGTGGATCGGGTCCCGACGAAGAAATGCTGCGTCAAGAAGCGCAAAAGCAAAATGTAGCTGACTTAATTGACTGGAGAGGTGGCGTTCGCCATGACGAAGTACCAGTAGAGATGAGTAAATTTGATGTCTTGGTCTTGCCTTCCCGCAGCGTTCCCGACTGGAAAGAGCAGTTTGGTCACGTACTAATTGAGGCCATGGCTATGGGTATACCAGCCATCGGTTCGAGTTGCGGCGAAATTCCCAACGTGATTGGACGACCGGACTTAGTATTTCCTGAAGGAGATACTGGGCAACTAGCCGCAATCTTAGAGCGGATGATTGGCGATTTCTCTTGGTGGCAACAATTAGCACAAGACAGCCTGACTAGAGCTAAAGAAAACTACACTCACGATCGCATTGCCGAGCGATCGCTCGAACTATGGCGTAAAGTCATACAGAAAAATTCTCAGAGGCAACAATAATAATGCGCGTAGCAATTTTGCGTAGGGCTGTGGGCGCTTCTTTTAGCATGGATGTTTATGCCGATGGTTTAGTTGCCGGACTTAAAGCAGTAAGACCAGCGTGGGAAATTGTTGAAATAGCACCGAAAAGCGATGTAGTAAAGCAAAATAATTCTTGGTTAACCGGGTTGGGGAAATACTACGAGCGTTACTGGCGCTACCCGCTTACTCTCAAGCAAGAAAAAGCAGACCTGTTTCATGTCATCGATCATAGCGACGGCCATCTAATTTACTGGTTAAAGAAAACCAATCGCCCTATAGTAGTAACTTGTCACGACTTGATTAACCTTGTTAGCCCAGAAAATATTGACAACCAAGCCCGGATTCCGGCTATTAGTACAGCAGCTTGGAAATACGCAGTACGAGGTTTAAAACAAGCCGATCGCATTGTGGCTGTCTCTGCTCATACAGAGCAAGATATAGTCCAACAGTTGCAAGTCAAAAGAGAGCAGATCGCCATTGTGCCTGATGCGGTTGATGATTTATTTCATCCTCTTGCGCCAGACCTTGTTGATTCCTTTCGCTTGCAACATCATATTTCGCCAGAGACAATGTGCTTGCTGCACGTCGGTTCCAACCATCCACGCAAGAATGTTTCTACAGTTCTAAAAGTTCTAGCTGCCTTAAAAATTCAAGGGCTATTTATTCATTTATGGAAAGTAGGTGCAGATTTTACTGTCGAACAAAAATCATTCATTCAAACTCAAGCTTTAGAAACCTCTGTCACTTATTTGGGCAAGCCAGATAAACAAACTTTAGTTGAGATATATAATGCTGCCGACGTGCTGATGTCGCCCTCTCATTATGAAGGCTTCGGGATGACTATCATAGAAGCCATGGCTTGCGGTACGCCAGTCATTGCTGCAAACGTTACATCATTACCTGAAGTAGTGGGAGAGGCGGGAGTATTAGTAGAACCAACAGATGTTCGCGCAATGGTAGCAGCAGTAGAACATCTTAATCGCGACTATAATTACCGTCAATCATTAAGAGAAAAAGGATTAAGCAGAGCAAAAGTTTTTACTTGGGAAGCCACAGGTAAATTGGTAGCTACAGAGTATGAAAAATTAATTGGTCAAACAGTGAATATATCCTAGTTCCGTTGAAACAAAAATCCCATCTGACAATCCTTGGAGGTAATCTATAAAATGCAAGTTATTCAAACTGACGATCGCGCAAAGCGCTTGAAAGTGTTAATGTCTGCTTATGCTTGCAGACCAGACAAAGGTTCAGAGCCAGGAGTTGGTTGGAATATGGCGCGAGAATTAGTCAAGTGCTACGACGTATGGGTGATTACCCGTACAGAAAATCAGGTGGCAATTGAAGCTGAATTAGCTGCTAGACCTGTTCGTGGACTCAACTTTATATTTTACGACCTACCTTTGTGGCTGCGCTGGTGGAAGCAGGAAGAAAAGGGCGTACATCTCCACTACTACCTCTGGCAGATTGGGATTTATTCTCTAGCTCAAGCTCTCAATCAAGAACAAAAATTCGATTTAGTCCATCATGTAACTTATGGCAGATACTGCGTCCCTAGCTTCCTCGCATTAATGCCCGTACCATTTATTTGGGGTCCATTGGGGGGTGGAGAAGCTGCACCAAAAGCGTTTTGGCAAGACTTTGGTTGGCGAGGCAAGCTTTATGAATCGCTGCGGGACTTGAGTTGCTGGGTTGGAGAGCGTGACCCCTTTGTCCGCCTTACTGCCAAACGCTGCGCTGTAGCCATAGTCGCTACCTCAGAAACCTCTGCTCGTCTTAGTAAGTTAGGCGTAAAAAGAATTGAAATTATATCTGGGCAGACTGGCATCAATCAACAAGAACTCGACCAACTAAAGCAGTTTTCGCGATCGCCCCTAGATACTCCCATCCGATTTGTTAGTATAGGTCGTCTGCTACATTGGAAAGGATTTCACTTAGGTTTACGCGCCTTCGCCCAAGCTAATCTGGAGCAAAGCGAATACTGGATTATTGGTAACGGGCCGGAACGCAATTCTTTAGAATCTCTAGCCAACGAACTTGGTATTGGCGAGCGAGTGCGTTTTTGGGGACAAATACCCCGCGCACAAGCATTATCTGCTCTAGGACAGTGTTGTGCTTTGGTTCATCCTAGTTTGCACGATTTTTCGCCAACTATCTGCTTGGAAGCTATGGCCGCCGGGCGACCAGTAATTTGCCTCGATTTAGGGGGCCCTGCTACTCAAGTAAGCCAAGATGCGGGGTTAAAAATTCCTGCCCATACTCCCGATCGCGCAGTACAAGGGTTAGCAGAAGCAATGACGCATCTAGCTCAGGATGCAGATACTAGAACGAGGATGGGTGAAGCAGGACAAAAACGCATCAGTGAAATTTATAGCTGGGAAATCAAGAGACAGTTTTTAGTCAATCTTTATGAAGATATCCTCAATTTAGACAAAGCCAAAGTGCTTACTTGAGTTTTGTTTAGCTCTGTCAGTAAAAGTAATATCAGTCTAATAAGGGGATGAAAAACAATGCGTATCCTCAGCGTGCATAATCGCTATCAGATTCGTGGCGGAGAAGATGAATCCCGTGAAGCTGAAGAAAAGCTTTTACAGCAAAAGGGTCATGGGGTTGAAACTTATGAGGAAAACAACGATCGCATCGCTGACTTGGGGGCAATTTCGACGGCAATCAAAACAGTCTGGTCTACCGAAGCTTACAATACACTGAGGCATCGGCTTAAAGAACAAGTTTACGATTTAGTCCACGTCCAGAATTTTTTTCCTTTAATTTCGCCCTCAGTCCACTACGCAGCCAAGGCAGAGGGAGTGCCAGTTATTCAAACTCTCCGTAACTACCGCCTGCTTTGTCCTAACGGCTTTTTCTTCCGCGACGATCGCGTTTGTGAAGACTGTTTGGGCAAGTTTGTGCCTTGGCCGGCGGTGCTGCATTCTTGCTACCGAGACAGCCGCGCTGCTAGTGGAGTACTCGCAACAATGCTAACAACCCACCGAATTTTACCTACCTGGAATCAAATGGTAGATAAATATATTACCCTCAGCGAATTTGCCCGCGATAAGTTCGTTCAAGCAGGCTTTCCTCAAGAGAAGATTGCCGTTAAACCCAACTTTGTCGATCCCGACCCGTCTATTGGCGAAGGAAAAGGAGGTTATGCTCTTTATGTCGGGCGGTTATCGCCAGAAAAAGGAATCAGCACTTTACTGAGTGCATGGCAAAAGCTAGGTAAAAGAGTTCCGCTCAAAATTGTTGGCGAAGGGCTTTTAGCGCCACAAGTAGCGGCAGCAGTGAGTTTAGATCCAGCCATAGAGTGGCTAGGACGAAAACCTTTGCCTGAAGTTTACGAACTGATCGGCAATGCCACTTTTTTAGTTTTTCCTACTATCGGCTATGAAACTTTTGGGCGAGTAGCAATTGAAGCTTTTGCTAAGGGAACCCCAGTTATTGCTTCTCAAGTAGGGGCGATCGCGGAATTAGTAGAATCTGACCGCAACGGGCTGCACTTTCGTCCTGGTGACGCTGAAGACCTAGCAATTAAAATAGATTGGGCTTTAACGCACCCTCAAGAAATAGCCCAAATGCGGCAGGAAGCTCGTAAGGAATTTGAAACAAAGTACACTGCCGAGGAAAATTATAGGAGAATAATGGAAATATATGCCACCGTTCGGAGTAAATAACTAGGGCATATCTAAAAATGTACTTTTTGCTGGCTTAGGCACTCGCAAGCTGTTCGTAGTTGCAATGATTAAAATTTCTAATTTAATAATAATATTTATAGCGGTTGTCTTTTTTCCTCGAATTTTAACTGCAATAGGAGCGCCAACATTAATTAACTTTCTTCACTTTCCTTTTGTGTTGTTACTGGCTGGCTTAAGCATCCCTAAAATTACAACATCAACTTCAAAACAATTTTTTATTGGGCTATTTATTCTATTTACTACTATTACTGCCAGCGCCTTTGTCAGCAATGCTGGTTATCTAAATATAATTTTAAGTTTTTTGCTGCTTGCTGAACCGTTTTTGCTCTTAATGATCATAACTAGCACCCCTACCTCTCAAGTAAGTAACGAGCAATTTAAAACATGGTTAATGATTTTTAGCTTTATCCACATCATTATTATCTATTACCAATTTTTTATTGTTCGTTCTCCAGATCCCGATGATGTACAGGGTGTTTTTACTGGACAAGGAGCAGGTCATCATGTGGGTGGAGCGATCGCCTTGGCGGTGGCGGTATTTTTTGTATTAACTTATCCTAAGTTGGAGTTATGGTTGCGAATATTAGTAGGGGTTATTTTTGCTGCTGATATTAGCTTCTCAGATTCCAAACAAGTTTTAATTGTATTTGTGCTTTCTTTTATAATTATAATTTTCACAAAACTCAAAAGTATTGGAGAAGTAATAAAGTACCTAGCGATCGCCCTCGTCATTATTTGCTTAACCTATTTATTTGCTCAAATTGCCTTTTCCTCATCTTTATCTTTTTGGGGTAGAGACAATAGAATTTTTACGGGACTTGCTGTAAAGTTTTCAGTATTTCCGGTTATTAATTCTTATTATACTTCGCCGTTAAACTGGTTATTTGGTATTGGGCCTGGTCACTCTATTGGGCGATTAGCTTGGTTAATTCCAGATTATCAAGAGCTTTTACAACCATTAGGGATCACTTCTAATCCTGCGGTGGCAGAAACTATTTTTCTGATTAACAATACACATCCTTTAACTAATAAGTTTACAGGTAGCAGTATGTTTTCTTTAACCTTTTCCTGGGCTGGTGTATGGGGAGATATAGGAATTGTTGGACTGACAATTTATCTTTATCTTTGGTCTTTAGTTTGGAAAACTTGTCCAGATACTCTGTCGCAATTTTTCTTAGTCACAATTCTCGTTCATGGAGTAATTTTCTCTTGGATGGAAGAACCAGGTTATATGCTGTTTATGATGAGTTTAATTGGCATTCAATGGCAAAAAGCCCAACTCGCTGCGCCTAGACCTTCCCAAGTATTGGCTAAAAAAGCCTAATTGATAAGGCAAAATACCTTTGCTCTGCGATCGCTAGTCGCCAAGCTGCAAGTAAGAAAAAATAATCCAAATCTCAACCCAAAGGTAGATTTAAGCTGCAAGCTCCAAACGGTTTTAGTGTTAGATAAACAAAATCGTGGTTATAAAAAAAATCTTTAGTAGTTTTTTAGCATTAAGTGTTGGTTTAACTCCTTTAACTTCAATGGTTGTAAGTTATCCCAGCAAGGCGCAAGTTCAAAACGATCCAGAAGTTACTCGATTAAACCAATTAATAGAGCGAGCGATCGCCCAAACAAAACAAGGACAACCCCGCAGTGCGATCGCCACTTTGCAAAAAACCATCGAACTTGCCCGCAAGCTCAAAAATACTCAAGTTGAAGCTTACGCGCTGCTTGGTATTGGTCAAAACTACAGCACTTTGGGCGAACCAAAATCGGCGTTAACTGCCTACAATCGCGCGATCGCTATATTTAAAACAATTAAAGATATTAATGGCGAAGCGGTGGTACTAAGCAACCTCAGCTTGGTTTATCTCAATACTGGGCAACCGCAGCAAGCATTATCTGTTCTCCAGCAGTCCCTCATACTACGTAGACAAGTAAAAGATCGTGCAGGGGAAGCAACAACACTAAATAATCTTGGTGCGGCTTATAAGGATCTCGGACAATTTCAACAAGCATTAGCGGCTTTCAATCAAGCGTTACCTTTGTATAGAGAAGCTAAAGATCGCCATAGAGAATCTACTGGCCTAAATAATATTGGTGAAACCTATGAATCTATCCCACTAATGCCAGCAATATGATATGATAATCTGCTATTGATGAAGGTAAATTGTAATAGGGTATGGCTGGGCGATTTGAAGGATTAAACGATCTGGAATGGAAGTTGTTTGAAGAT
>JAHHGY010000085.1 GCA_019359635.1 Chroococcus sp. CMT-3BRIN-NPC107 | reverse complement strand
ATCGCCGTCCTGTCAATTTTGCCGTTAACGTCCTGTGCGGTTTGATTGCCTACTGTTATCAGCCTAAAAAGCCTTCTCTTCATTTAGAATGGGCTTTACCTCCCTCTGCTTAACCCGAACTCAGGTTTATTTAATTATTTTACAAGCAGAATTTGAGCGCAGGTTTAGAGGTCGTGCAGTATAGATTTTAATTAAGCGATTTCTCCTAGTAAAAAAGAGCGGCATTTTTTTATCAAACAATTCGGCGTTGCTGAAAGTGTAATGATTTTCAATGGTTGGTTTAAGAAAAAGACAGAATTTCTGGTTTCACCTTCTTTATCCCATTACCAATTGGGCAACGCCAACAATTCTTGGGTGTCTGCTTATCAAGAATATTTATGTGTAAAGCTCTGTCAATGTGCGAAGTGCGATTCTATCATAAACTACCGTCATCAAACAAAGCGAAAAATAGTTATTGCAACGGTTTCATCTACAAGTTTAAGTTTGTCCTCAAACCTCAAAACCTTAACAGTGGCAAGTTTCTCCGAAAAGCTGGTGACAAGATTTGAACTTGCGACCGGCTGATTACAAATCAGCTGCTCTACCCCTGAGCTACACCAGCCTAAGAACTCAATGTAACTAAATTCTGACTTTTTGGCAAGCTATTTGAGAAAAACATGACAAAAAGCTAGGCAAGCTTGAATAATGTTTGATACTGTTTTAAAACAGTCATTTTGTGGCACAGGTGGGTAAACGAGCAATGAGTTCTCGCCCTGGGTTAAAAAAAGGCTCAAAAAATATTTACTCACTCTAAAACAAACATGGCAGCGTTGAAAGGACGAGATTTATTAAGTTTGCAAAATTTGACAACCGATGAAGTGCTTGAACTCTTGCACCTAGCAGCACAGCTAAAATCTGGACAGGTAAATATTCGCTGTAACAAAGTTTTGGGATTGCTTTTTTATAAAGCTTCTACTCGCACAAGAGTAAGTTTTTCTGTAGCCATGTATCAATTAGGTGGACAGGTAATCGATCTCAATCCAAACGTAACTCAAGTTAGTCGCGGCGAACCCGTTGAAGATACAGCTAGAGTTTTAGACCGTTACTTAGATATTTTGGCAATTCGGACTTTTAAACAGCAACAACTAGAAACTTTTGCTAAATATGCCAACATTCCGGTAATTAATGCCTTAACTGATTCTGGGCATCCCTGCCAAATTCTTGCAGACTTATTAACTATTCAAGACTGTTTTGGTCAACTTACAGGCTTGACTTTGACTTATTTAGGCGACGGAAATAATGTTGCTCATTCCCTACTATTAGGCTGTGCTTTAGTAGGAATAAATGTCAGAATTGCTACACCAAGCGAATATCAACCCGATCCTACCATTGTTGAAAATGCTCAAGAAATCGCCGCAAACAAAACTGAAATAACTATTACTCAAGATCCCATCGCTGCGGTGAATGGCTCAAATATACTCTATACCGATGTTTGGGCAAGTATGGGGCAAGAATCAGAAGCATCGGCACGAATTCCCTTGTTTCAACCCTATCAAATCAACGAGCAGTTATTAAGTATTGCCGACAAGAGCGCGATCGTTTTACACTGTTTGCCAGCCCATCGCGGCGAAGAAATTACTCACGAAGTTATGGAAGGATCGCAATCAAAAGTTTGGGATCAAGCAGAAAATCGGATGCACGCGCAAAAAGCATTACTTGCAAGTTTATTAGGTGCAGATTAATCAGATTTTTTTGAAAGAAAACTAAATTTCTTTTGATCATTTTGTCAAAAAGGGCATTTATGTAGTACGAATGTTCTAGAGGGATTTTTATTTTTCGCCCTTTGAATATTCATGGAACCCTTAACCGAAGCTCAACAACAATTGTATGACTGGTTGGTGGATTATGTCCGCACTTACCAGCATTCACCATCGATTAGACAAATGATGCAAGCGATGGAATTAAAGTCGCCTGCGCCCGTACAAAGTCGTTTAGAACATTTACGCGCTAAAGGATATATAGAATGGACAGAAGGTAGAGCAAGAACAATTCGGATTAGTCAAAATACTAAACCAGGAGTGCCAATTTTAGGTGCGATCGCAGCAGGTGGTTTAATTGAACCATTTACTGATGCGGTAGAGCAAATAGATTTTATGCACCAGTTTGTACCGCCAAAAACTTTCGCGCTGCGCGTTGTTGGCGACAGCATGATTGACGAACATATTACCGAAGGCGATTTAGTGCTAATGCGCCCCGTATTAGAACCAGATCAGCTAAAAAACGGTACAATCGTTGCCGCAATGGTAAACGGACACGGTACAACTTTAAAACACTTCTACCGTAAAGGAAGTCGCGTCACCCTAAAACCTGCCAATGCTAAATACAAACCCATTGAAGTAGAAGCAATGCAAGTAGAGGTCCAAGGCGTACTAATTGGAGTTTGGCGCGGTTATAACTAAATTAGCGGAAACTTTGGGGAGGTCAAAGCCTCTCCAAAGGCTTACAATAAAAAGTATAAATTATTACCTAGTAAATTAACGGTACTAGATTTAATGGTATTGGTCATTGGTGATAACCCATTACCAATTACCCATTACCAATTCACCCATTCTCCTTCAGATGTACCTAACGCAGAATTCAGCCCAGCGACTGCCCAATTTACTCCAGCTATTAGTTACAGAAAATCGCGGCAATTACCGGGTTACACCGCAGCCAGGATGCCCCTATCTACCACCATCTATCCAATTGCGGGAGTATCAAAAACAAGCAGTCGCTAACTGGTTTGGCAATTCTGGTAGAGGAACTTTAAAAATGGCGACGGGTAGCGGTAAAACTATTACTGCTTTAGCGATCGCCCTCGAACTATATCAGAAAATTGGCTTGCAGGTATTACTCATTGTTTGCCCTTACCGCCATTTAGTCAGCCAGTGGGCGCGTGAGAGTGAAAAATTTGGACTAGCACCCATTTTAGCTTTTGAAAGCGTCACTGGCTGGCAAAGTCAACTATCCACCCAACTTTATAATATCCGTGCTGGCAACCAGGCATTTCTCACGGTTATCACTACAAATTCAACTTTAATGGGCGATGGTTTGCAGTCGCAGCTAAAATACTTTCCCGAAAAAACTTTAATAGTTGGCGACGAAGCGCACAATTTAGGTGCGCCAAAGTTAGAACAAAGTTTACCTCGCTTTATTGGCTTGCGTCTAGCTTTATCCACTACTCCTGAGCGTTATTTTGACGAGATTGGTACAGAATTTATTTTTGACTACTTTGGCAAGGTATTACAACCAGAGCTTACGCTAAAGGATGCGATCGCGCAAAGGGCTTTAGTTCATTACCTTTATTACCCAATTCTCGTAGATTTAACCGAATCAGAGTCTTATGCGTATTCGCGGTTAACTACTAGAATTGGCTGGATAATAAGCGCAAAAGAAAACATCAAAAATAACGAGGCTTTAACAGCATTATTGATGCAGAGAGCAAGATTAGTTGGTTGTGCGGCTAACAAGCTAGTGGCATTAAAGCAATTAATGAGCGATCGCACAGATACGCACCATACTTTATTTTACTGTGGAGATGGCACGATTGAAGGGGCGGTTAGCAACGAAAATACCCGCCAGATAGCCGCTGTCGTCAAGCTTTTGGGTGCAGACTTAAATTATCGCGTCAATACTTATACCGCCGAAACATCTTTAGCGCAGCGTGAAGAATTGCGCCGACAGTTTGAAAATGGAGACTTGCAAGGATTAGTAGCCATTCGCTGTTTAGATGAAGGGGTAGATATTCCCGCCATTAAATCCGCCGTAATCTTAGCTAGTAGCAGCAACCCACGCCAATTTATTCAAAGGCGGGGTAGAATTTTGCGTCCCTATCCTGGCAAACAACGCGCTACTCTATTTGACATGATAGTTATGCCTCCCGAATTAGATCGGCAAACTTGGGAAGTAGAACGCAATTTACTGAGAAAAGAGCTAAAAAGATTTATAGAATTTGCCGATTTAGCAGACAATGCTGGCGAAGCAAGAAGAACTTTACTAACATTACAAAAACAGTACGGATTGCTAGACTTGTAAGCCTAGTTAAAATAGCAATCTAGATATTTATTCCTTTTCTGTGGTGCAGTTAGATACAAAATGACTCAAGAAACAAATATTAACGATATTCAAGCACCGATTGCCAACGCACCACCAGAAGTTAGAAGCATCGTTGAGCAAGTATTACAAGCAGAAAAAGACAAGTTATACATGAAAAGTCCTTGGAATATTAATGACGATATTCTCAAAATTATCAAGGAAGTAGTGCAATGAAACTGCTATCAATTCAACTAAATAATTTTCGTCAAAGTTCCTGAATTTTGGCAAGAAGTCGATAGGCAGCAAGACAATATTAAGCAACATAGAACAGAAGTATCAAAGATAGAGAATGAATTGGATAAGATTAAAGAGAAATTAATAAATTATCCAAACGAAGATATACAACAGTTACAAAACCGTTTAGATGTTACAGATACAACAATTCGGGAACTGATTTTAGAGCAAGGCGCAAAGCAGCAAAAAATAGACGATTTAACTAGAGAAGTAGGAGAAATAGTTAAACAAGTTGCTAAACAAAAAATGAACGAACAAAAGCAAGCTTTAGCACAGCGTAGAATTATCGCAACTCAAGAAGCTGCTGAATGTTTAATTGAAGTTAGAAAGAGGTTAGAACAGCAATTTCGCGTGTTATTAGAACAGAAAGTACAACAAATATTTGCTCAAATATCTTTTACTCCTTATATTCCCAAACTTAGCGAAAAATATGAATTATCACTAATAGAAAATACTACTTGGCAAGAATCCGCCGTTGCAGCTTCTACAGGTGAAAATCAAATACTAAGCTTATCTTTTATTGGTGCAATTATCGACCGAGTGCGAGAATGGAGCGAAAATAAATTATTAATGGTTTCTGATAGTAGTGCCTTTCCGATAGTTATGGATTCACCTTTTGGTACGTTAGATGAAATGTATCGGCGACAGATTGCTAAGACAATTCCTAATTTAGCTAATCAATTAGTTGTATTAGTTACTAAAACCCAATGGCGCGGCGAAGTTGCTGAAGAAATGGCAAATTATATTGGTAGAGAGTATATACTTACCTACAACTCGCCTAAGTTAGATTGTGAAGAAGATTCAATTGTAATAGATAGCGATCGCTATTCTTTAGTTAAGCAAAGTCCTAATGAGTTTGAATATACTGAAATAATTGAGGTACAACGTCATGGTTAGTACAGCATCTACACAAAAAATAATAAATAGCTGGGTAAGCAGAAGCTGGGAAGAGTTTATAAATCTAGCTGATAATCCAGAATACGAAGGTGGTAAATTTTACTATGAGCAAAAATACTTAAAAATTGAAATGCCACCAATTGGTTCTAGTCACAGCCAAGATAATCATCTAATTGCCAATATTATTAGCCTGTACGCAACTGTAAAAAATATCAGAATCAAAGGTTTAACTAATTGTAGTTTTCGTCAACCGAATATTAGAGAATTTCAGCCAGACTTAGCTTTTTATATTGGTGATGAATTTAATTTTCCACCTCGTAATAATTCACCTATCAATCTATTAGAATTTAGTCCACCTAACTTAGTAATAGAATTTGGTGCAACATCAATAAATGACGATTTAGGACACAAACGGCTAATATACGATCGCGTAGGAATACAAGAATATTGGGTAGTAGACGTTAATAACAACGATATTATTGCTTTTTCTATTTCCGAAGGACGTAGTGGAGAAGTGAAAGAATCATTGGTATTACCAGGACTTGCAATTTCTCTTGTAGAATCAGCTTTAAAGCGCAGCCAAACTGAAGATGATGGCGCAATTAATCGCTGGCTATTGCAAACTTTTAGTTAATTTTATCTTGCTAATCCTTGATAGCTCAACCAAGCACGATAAAAAATATAGATTGATAATATTCCTAAAAAGCTGCGAAATACAATACTAACAACATTATCTGGTAGCTTTGGTAAAACTCGCGTACTAATTTGCGCTCCCAATAATCCACCGCAACCTAAGATTATCCCTGGAATAAATAACACATTTCCTGCATAAGCTTGAGTGATAGAAGATGATACCGCCGTACTAATAATTACTCCTAAGCTAGTTTGAATTGCTACTTTGATATGTTCCCCTAATAGTAACATTTGTAAGGGAACCATAATTACACCGCCACCTACACCAAATAAGCCTGCTAGAAGCCCTCCTGCGCCTCCTGTTGCTATTCTAGAAATAGTTGGATTAAAAGCGTTTTTATCAGTATCTCCTTTAGCAAGCAATTGTTTCCGCAGTTGAACTAGATAGATATTTATAAGTAATAAAAATCCAAACAAAAATAGTAGCAGATAAGAGGAAATATTAATTGCTAAGACCACACCTAGTTGAGCAGTTATTAAAGCTGGAATTCCTAAGTACAATATTTTTTTTAAGTTAAAATAACCCATGCGCCAATTTTGAAGGCTACCAGAAACGGAAGTAATTACAATTGCTAAACTACTGGTAGCGGTGGCTTTAATCGGCTCATTACCTAAAGCTACTAAAAGAGGTACTAATATTACACCTCCGCCAATACCTAATAAGCCAGCCATAATTCCTGAAACTAGCCCACCAATAGCTAGAATTAATATATCTGTTGTAGTCATAATAGTTAATTTAATTACATTTAAAAAGAGCATCATTTAAGTTTAATGCTCTTTTGGTAGTAGAGAGAATTTAGGTACTCTCTCTACAGTTTTTTTGGTTTGTATTGCTTGTAACAAAGTATTTTTAAGTGCTTTGTTATATTTAAGCCCAAGTTCCTACGGGTGCTTTGGTAAAAGATTTAATTTCAATTCCATGACCGGAAGGATCTTCAATAAACATTACGTGCTGCTCGTGTCCTGTATTTAGAAACCGAATGCGGGGCTTTTTAATAAAGGTGGTATTGTGAGCAAGCAAACGTTCTTTAACTGCTTCAAATACTTCGTAGCTTAAAGCTGCGCCAAAATGTGGAACTGGCACATCTTCAGCATCTACTTCTCTTTGGATATTTTTGGCACTGTATCCTGGAACTTCATGGCAGGTAAGTTGACAGCCAAAAAAGTCGAAATGTACCGATGTTTTTGAGGCGCGGCGTTCTTCAATTCCCAAAATATTTGTGTAGAAATGACGAGCATCTTCCATGTCATGTATACACAGTGAAAGATGGAAAGGGAACATCTTTGTCTTTGTAGCTTGTTTATTTTGATGCTCGTTCTTTAAGTATTCCTTCGGAGTCTGTTCTAAATCGTAATTATTGAGACGTGACAAATTCTGAGTTACAACCACAATTACTCTCTACTTATAAAGTTGACAATCACTACTAAACTATTAGGCAATTTAATTGGGCTCAGCATTTTTATTTGACTTAAATATTGCTGGGTAAAGTTAGCTTTTTTGCCTCGCTGAATTTACCTAACTTTAACTTTGCTGAATCTACCTAACTTTAACTTTATTGCCTAGAATACAGTAATAGTAAATCTACTTAATTTAAGTTTGTTTGCATAAAGTTTTTACAATTTTAATAGCTTGCTATTTTATTTTAAATAATATGCCTGAGTGACTATACGTAAAATTTTACTAAAAATACTAAAGAGGACAAAATAAAGCTTCCAAATATTAAGTGTTTTTAGTTAAGCACTAATTGCAAAAACGCAAAATTGTAAAGCACAATATAAAAGTACGTTTTATTACTGATAAAAGTTCAATCAGTTATTTGTAGGGCAATTTTTTATCAGTATCTTTAAGTAAATACAAAAAAAATCCACAAGATTTTTAAATATCGTGCAGAAGTTAGTTGTATTGAAGAGGAAAGTTTGAGACTTCGGACTTTACTTGATTGGTGGCATTGCAACTTTTTTAGCCAAGCCAAGCATCTGCAAAGTTTTAATCGCCCACCAAGTCACATCAACTTCCCACCAACGCAATCCAGCTTTAGCTACTTTGGGATAAGCGTGGTGATTGTTATGCCAACCTTCACCATAAGTTAGAAGCGCCGCCCACCATAAATTGCGGGAATCGTCTTTAGAGTCGGTGAAATTGCGATAGCCGAAAATGTGCGTTGCAGAATTAATTAACCAGGTGCTATGCCAAAGCAAGACAGACCTTAAGAAGATACCGTAAATAACGAAAGGCATTCCACCACAGAGGTACAGCAACGCAGCTAAAGGAATTTGCAAGTATAAATGGTAACGATTTAATAACCGATAAAAAGGATCGCGGGCTAAGTCTGGGGCAAATTTACTGTATTGTTTATAGTCAAAAAACTCTGGACGTGGGTAGAAAAGCCAAACTATATGACTCCACCAAAAACCACGTCTAGAAGAATAAGGATCTTTTTCTTCATCTTCAGTGTGGGCGTGATGCAAGCGGTGTCCCGCTACCCAAAAAATTGGTCCGCCTTGAATTGCCAATGCGCCGATAATTGCGATCGCATATTCTAATAATTTTGGCACTTGAAAGCTTCGATGGCTCAATAATCGGTGGTATCCCAAACAAATGCCAATGCTACCAAACAGCCAATGTAAAAATAATGTTAATCCCAACGCTGACCAAGAAAAACATCCCACCGCCAACACCGCTAAAACGTGAAAAGTTGCAAAAAAACCGATACTAATCCAGCTAAGAGCAAGCGGTGGCTTACCCTCAGTTAACACTGAGCGTGCAGTCATAAATGTTCCTATACAAAACTTGTCAGCGCCAGCAACGCTATATTAATTACAGATGTGCAAGTGCTGCTTACATTTCTAGTCTAACAGCAACTTTTTGAAAATGCAAGTAACACTTACATTTTTATGGCTACTCAAAATTCCACTAGACAGCGATTGATAGAATCGGCATTGAAACTGTTTACCTCTTTAGGAGTTACTGAGACTACAACCAAGGCTGTAGCAGAATTGGCGCAAGTAAACGAAGTAACTTTGTTCCGGCATTTTGGCAATAAACAAGGCTTGCTACTAGCAGTGCTGGAAGAATCTACAGCTTTTAGTCAACCAGGGGAATTATTACAAATTCCTTCTTCAGTAAGTAGTTTGGGAGAGGCTGTAACTAATTATGCGAATTCCTACCTCAGCGCGATCGCTCAAGCACCAGAATTATTATTATCTGTAATTGGCGAAGCTAGGCATTATTCCCCCCAAAATCGTCAAGCATTAGGAAAAGGTATAAGCGAAGCAAATAGCTATGTAGCAAAGTATCTAGCCGTAGAAACATCTCCCTTAGCCCCAGAAAAATTAGCAAGTATGCTCAATACCGCTTTATTGGGCTACGCTGTGATTGAAAACACTTGTACCGAACAACAATTGTGGGGCGATCGCTCTGAATTTATCGACAACTTGGTAATATTGCTAAAAGCTGAAACTACAGAAATTGTCATCAACGATTTACCAGCTTCTTTGGTTCACGAAATTATGCACCGAGCCAAAAAAGAACAGCTAAGAGACTACGCTTTGATGTACGTTTTATTTGGCTCTGGATTATCAAAAGAGGAAATAGCTAGTTTAGAAAAATCCCACCAAATTAATGAAACTACTCGCCACTTATTGCAAGTAAACTCAAGACAAGTTCCCGTCAATCAATGGATTATGGGTAAACGCTATGGATCTTATACTCGCAATCCTTTAACGGGATGGCTGAGAAGCCGCACTGGCGAGCATCCAGCGTTGTTTCTCAACGATGCAGGGTTGCCAATGACTGCTGTAGATATAGATTTGCGTTGGCAAGAATTAACTGAGGGCTTGTTGACACCGGAAGGGCGATCGCCAATCATTGAGCAAGCCGCACAGACGTGGTGTGTAGAAATGTTGAGCAAGGGCATAACGTTAGAAAATTTGAGTATGCTTACAGGTTTGCATTTGAGCAAGCTCCAGCCTTATGCTCGTAGAGTCAAAGAAAAATTAGCTTTAGAACAAGCTATTAGTCTCGATCGCAAATCTTAAACTTAATCAAAACCAATGAACGCTACCAATAATCCATCTCCTTTTATTGCTCAGACATTAAAACTGGTGGGAATAGTATTAATTTTGTCTTTTCTCCTAGATTTTGTGATTCTGGCTTTTCCGGCGGGAGCGCGAGACGCTTTGTGGCAAATCGGTTTTATTACTGCCACCATCGATCGGGGAATTACCCCCATAATTGGACTAGCTTTTTTAATGGTGGGCTATTGGTTCGATCGCAGTAACGATACTTTAACTCAGCCGCCACTATGGTTGAGCTTAAAATTTTGGGCGCTGTTATTGTCTAGCTTGTTGGGTTTGCTGTTTTTGATCATGATTCCCCTCCATATCAACAATGTAAATACTGAAAGCGTTAGAGCCGTAGAGCGCATCAATCAAAATTCCCTGCAACAAGAAGCCCAGTTGCAAAACGAACTCAACCAAGCCCAAGCTCAGTTAGGCGATCCCAACGTCCGCGCTAAAGTAGACGCAGAAAAAAGTAGATTTAAAGCCCAAGTTACAGCTTTACTCCAAAACGAACAGCAGTTTAATCAGGCAATAAATAGCGATCGCACTCCCGAAGCCGAAAAAAACTTACTCCGCCAATTTAAAGCTAATCCCCAAGCCTTAGAGCAATTCTTGGCACAGCAAAGCGATCCGGTTGCTCTTGGCAGCAAAAGACTAGCTCAACTGCAAACGCAAAAACAACAGCTAGTAAGCCAGGCAAAACAAGAAGCCCTACAATCGAGCATTAGAATGACTATCCGCAGCTTGCTGATCTCCATTGCTTATATTTTTATTGGCTGGATGGGTTTAAGAAGTCTATTTAGCGCCAATAAATCGGTACAAAACCCAAGCTGAACTCAATCTACTCTACAATAAAAATAATTGTTACGCTCGTTAATAGAGAAACTAATAATATGCTGAGTGGCTGTAACTAAAAGCAATTCTTAGCATATCGTCCGTAGGACATAAAGTGAGAACATAGATTTTATATAGGTTGGGGTTTAAATAAGTGTCTGCAAGACCTCAAAAGCAATTATTAAAGGAGAGTGAGCAATTAGTGCTCGAACGCTTCAAACAAAATTTAAAAAATGACTTAATTGCCGGGTTATTGGTAGTAATTCCCTTGGCAACTACAATTTGGCTAACTATTACAATCGCCAATTGGGTTGTAAACTTTCTCACGCGGATTCCTAAACAAATAAATCCGTTTGATGACATGAACCCGATTTTAGTAAATTTGCTAAACTTGGGAGTTGGTTTAGCTGTACCGCTACTATGTATATTGTTAATTGGCTTAATGGCTCGTAACATCGCTGGGCGGTGGCTGCTAGATGTAGGCGAAGATGTATTAGAGGCAATTCCCTTAGCAGGAGCAGTTTATAAAACTTTAAAGCAGTTACTCGAAACTTTACTTAAAGACACCAATGGCAGATTTCGCCGGGTGATTTTGGTAGAGTATCCTAGACCGGGAATGTGGGCGATCGCTTTTGTCACCGGAAGCATGAGTAATGAAATTCAATCGCAAATGGTTCGCCCAGTGCTGAGTGTATTTATTCCCACAACTCCAAACCCAACTACAGGCTGGTATGCAATAGTCCCAGAAGACGAAGTAATCAATTTATCAATGTCGATTGAAGATGCTTTTAAAGTAGTGATATCGGGTGGAATTGTTGCCCCTAGTACACTAATAACATCTTTACCTGCCACTAACGAGCTAAAACTCGAAGCACCCTACACCGAAAAAATCTAAACGTCGCACGTTTTGTATCGTCCTCGCCCCTAATTATCATGCAACAACCCCGCCGAATAGCCCGCGAACTAGCACTGTTGAGCTTGAGTCAACGTACTCAATCGCTAGAAAAGCTAGAAAATCAAGAAATATCAGATTTATTATTAGCCGCTATCCGTACTCTGACGACCGAAGCCCAAGACGCGCTGACTAATGCTGCTTCAGAACTACAACGAAGTAGCGATCGCTTGCTTGCCAGCGAAATTCGTTCTACCGATGTAGAATCGGCGCGGGTGATGGTTCATGAAGCTGTAGAAGTAACTCAAAGTGCCGTTAATCGTTTGGGTACAGCCTTAGAATTGCCAGAGTGGATACAATTAGCAAACCAGCAAGAAGTCCGCAGCTATACCATTAGTGTTGTAGGCACAGTAAGCGCCAAAGTTAAGCAAATAGATGAAATACTAACAGCAGCTTTAGTAGATTGGCAAGTGCATCGACTAGCTAAAATTGACCGCGATATGCTCAGAATTGCGATCGCTGAAATCTTATTTTTAGGTATACCCGATCGCATCGCCATCAACGAAGCGGTAGAACTAGCCAAAAAATACAGCAGCGACGAAGGCCATAAGTTTATTAATGGTGTTATGCGCCGAGTCACAGAACAACTAAAAGCTCCCACCGTTCCAACTTCATAATATTCCCCGTACTAGATTTAGTCAAAAATAGCCCCAAATTAAAGTAAGTTAGTCCAATGGTTTTTAATTGGTTCCGCCGTCAATTTAACGATAAAGATGCCTCTACCCCAGAAGAACAAACTATTGTTACTCCGATAGAGGAAGAACTAGAAGCTCAAATAGCCTCTGAGGAAGACAAGGCGGCAGAATACTTAAAATGGGCTAAAGCGGCTTATCAAAATATCCAACAGCAAGCACAGCCTACTCAAGAAAGCGTTGTTGAAAATGTCATTACCGAACCCTCCACGGCAGAAGTAACAGCAACAGAAACGCCAGTTATTCCCCAAACAGACGAACCAGACGCAGAGCCAGAAACGCAAGTAGCAGACCAGCCAAACTCAAAAACGCCCCTAGCTCCCTTTGAAGAAGTTAGTAATAAGCTAGAAATAGAGGAAACAGCTCCCCTGCCATTTTGGGCGCAAACGGAAGCTGACAGACTCGCAAGAATCGAAAGACTCAAAGCTACAGCAATTGTAGAAGTTGAATCAGAAGTATTACCACAAGTTCAACCAAAAGAAGATATAACCGTTGCCTTTGATGAGGGCTTTTTGTGGTCGGCAGAAATTTTAGCTTCTCAAGGTCGTCGTCCTGAAGATATTTCCCTTGAAGAAATCACTTGGCTGAAAAAACTTCGGCAAGGATTAGATAAAACTCGCCGTAGTATAGTTAATCAGCTAAAAGCCATCGTCGGTCAAGGGCCGCTTAACCAAGCTGCTGTAACGGAAATAGAAACATTACTATTGCAAGCTGATGTAGGGGTACAAGCTACCGATTATATTATTAATGCCTTGCAAGAGCGGCTAAAACAAGAAGCCTTACCCGCCGACGAAGCGATCGCCTACCTTAAGCAAATCCTCCGCGATATGCTCGATCGCCCTCTAGAAAAATATTCCCGCGTTTTTGTCCCTGAAAAAGAAACTCTCAATATTTGGCTGATGACGGGGGTAAATGGTGCAGGTAAAACTACAACTATTGGTAAACTTGCCCATATTGCCCAAAAATCTGGCTATAAATGCTTAATTGGCGCGGCGGATACCTTTCGAGCGGCGGCGGTAGAACAGGTGAAAATTTGGGGCGAAAGAAGTGGAACGGAAGTAGTAGCTAATCCCGGACAAAATACCGACCCCGCCGCCGTAGTTTTTGATGCGATCGCGGCAGCAAAATCTCGCTCTACAGAATTGTTGCTAGTAGACACGGCGGGACGGCTGCAAAATAAGAAAAATTTGATGGACGAACTTAGTAAAATTCGCCGGATTGTAGACAAAAAAGCCCCGGATGCAAGGGTTGAATCGCTTTTAGTATTAGATTCTACTCTCGGTCAAAATGGACTTAGGCAAGCGGAAGTTTTTGCTGAAGCCGCGCAGTTAAGCGGTGTAGTTTTAACTAAACTCGATGGTACGGCTAAAGGGGGAATTGCCTTAGCCGTAGTGCAGCAGCTTGGTTTACCAATTCGGTTTATTGGTGCTGGGGAAGGAATAGAAGATTTGCGCCCCTTTTCTAGCTACGAATTTGTTGAAGCATTGCTAAGTAATTAGACGCTTAGTTTTCTGCTCCTAGGGCGTGTCATCAATTGAGCCAAATGACGGAAGCAGCTAAATAAATCGCACCTAGAAAATTCCTTGCCCGTTTATCGTAACGGGTGGCAATCGCTCGATACTGCTTCAGCTTGGCAAAGAAGT
>JAHHGY010000084.1 GCA_019359635.1 Chroococcus sp. CMT-3BRIN-NPC107 | reverse complement strand
CCAGCATTACTAACTGCAACTATCTCAAATGCCTATTTTTTGGTTGAGGCTGGCTTGGAACAACAAGATGAAACACATCTCTTCAAACCAGCTATAGTAAGCTTTTGAGAATTTTCGGAAAGGTCTAATCAAGATCCCAAATGGGTTCTATAGTCTCAAGCAAAAGTGTCTAACTAAGGAAACTTCCCAGTATGCCTTTAATAAAACGTTGTTTGGCGGAATTGATTGGTACTTTCTGGCTGGTTTTAGGTGGCTGTGGCAGTGCAGTATTAGCTGCTACCTTCACGGCTGATAGCGTCAAAATTGGCGATAACACTTTATTTCCGCTTGGGCTAGGATTTGTCGGCGTATCTCTAGCTTTTGGACTTACGGTGTTGACGATGGCTTTTGCGATCGGACACATTTCTGGTTGTCATCTCAACCCTGCTGTATCTTTTGGGCTGTGGGCAGGTAAACGGTTTCCTGGCTCTGATTTGCTACCTTATATAGCGGCTCAAGTTATTGGGGCAATTGTTGCAGGAGGAGTTATTTATTTAATTGCTAGTGGCAAAGAAGGTTTTGCACTCTCCGGTTCTAATCCTCTAGCAACTAACGGTTATGGCGCTCATTCTCCGGGTGGATACTCGTTCTTGGCTTGCTTGGTTGCCGAGCTAGTATTGACATTTATGTTTCTAATAATTATCTTGGGTGCTACCGATCGCCGCGCACCTCAAGGATTAGCCCCGGTAGCCATCGGGCTAGCACTTACCTTGATTCACCTAATTAGTATTCCTGTAACTAATACCTCTGTTAATCCGGCTCGTAGCACGGGAGTTGCTCTATTTGCGGGTACAGAACTATTTGCTCAACTTTGGCTATTTTGGGTAGCACCAATTGTTGGCGCATTATTAGCAGGGTTTCTTTACTCCGCCGTATTTGAAGAAGCTGCTTTAGAGGAAACTCAGTCCACAAGAAACTTAGTTTAGATTCTCATCCGATAAGACTTTACAGTTCCTGTTGATAGAAGCACAGAATTTAAGGCAAAGTTGTATAACTTTGCCTTAAGTATTTTAGTAAGCGTACACTGCGCCTGTTTTAGAAATATTGAGAACGTTAGAACCTTCATCGGTGGTAGGCACAACATTAACTTTTATAGAATTTTTTGTGACAGAAGTTTCATACTTTAATTTAGTATCATCCCCGGCTGAAGCTTGTGGGGAGGCATCATAAATAGCAATATTAACTGGCAATGTGGTAATTTTCATTTGGGCGCTCGCGCCTACAGCTAATTTTTTTTCTCCACGTTCGTCTAAAAGGCTATAGGTTAAAGGAAATTTTGTTTTGTTTACTAAAGTAACAAGTAACAGGACTGTTTGAATTTACTCTAGCGATTGGTTGCCAATAACCAGGTTGATAAGTACGTGCAGGAGGATTTTGGGCTAAGACTGGTACAGTCAAACCGATAACTAGCGCTACTCCCGTAAACTTAATCATCTGACTTAAAAATAATGTCTGCATAGTATGTTTTCTCATTCCAGACTGGTTAATTCCTTAATATTACAGTTGTAAGTCATCAATAATATATATTTCGTACCCTAGCAGCGCTGTAATTGAGGTTGAGTATCCACAAGCAGTTTTCGTCTAAATATACGGGAAAGTTTAATTAGAAAACGAAACTCTTATGAATTTGATGAAAAGCGAGATGTTGCTGACAACACAATATCATATTAAAACATGGCAAAGAGTTCGTCTTCTAAGTCATAACCTAGCATTTGCGCCATTGATTTTAACCGCGATGGGCTATTAATACTATATTGAGGCAGCCAGTCGCCCAAAACAAAAAGTTTGTACATTAAAAATATTTCTAAAGCTTCGGGATTAAACTGGAGTCCTTCAGAGACGCTAAATTGGTGCGGTACGAGCATTGCAGTATAACGGGCCAGTTCTCCAGCTTTCCAGTCAAGCAAAAATGGCAGCCAAGGGTAACGAGAATCGAGACGAATAAACCATAGCCGGATTTCAGGAATTTCTGGCAATTCGCGCGGATCGTCTTCGTCTAGGGGATAGTTTATACTAAAACTTAGTTGCTGTTCGTAAGCAGCGACAACTCCAGTAGTAAGCAAGTTATCGATTATTTTTTGTACGGGCGCAAGATCCAAACTATTGATAATTTCCGCATCAAGGGTGATCGCGATCGTCATAGTTCCTCACTAATGGTATTTTGAAGATTAGCTCCGGTAATATTAGCACCGCTAAGATTAGCTCCGGTAAGATTTGCACTGCGGAGATTTGCCCAGCGTAAATCGACATTTATAAGTTTAGCTTGGCTCAAGTTTGCACCAAATAAATAAGCCTTGTGCAAATAAGCCTCGTTTAAATTAGCTTGACAAAGTTCGGCTTTGTAAAGCCTAGCGCCAATTAATGAAGCATTCCACAAGTTAGCATGGCTAAGGTCGGTGTAATTAAGATGAGCTTCGGTTAAGTTAGCTTCGCTCAAGTTAGCGCGAATTAGTTTTGCCCCACTTAAATTAGCATCTTTGAGATTCGCACCTTGTAAGTTAGCACCAATTAAATTAACATCTTCAAGATCGGCATGGCTGAGATTTACACTTTGCAAGTTTGCTGCTATTAAATTAGCAGCCCTTAAAACCGCTTTTTTGAGATTAGCGTCTTGAAAGTTAGTAATACTGAGGTTAGCGTTGCTTAAATTAGCTGATATTAAAACAGTATGGGAAAGGTCAGCTAGAGTAAGATTTGCGTCCTCAAAATTAGCTGCAACTAAAATTGCATTACTAAGATTGGCAGAAGCTAAGTTGCATTTACTCAGGTTGCTGCCTCTTAAATTTGTTCCCCTTAAATTCGCAAAACTTAAGTCTGGTTCTACGTCTGGGTGCTTTTCTCTCCATTTTGTCCATCTCACCGCGCCCGAATTTAATAAGGCAAGATGGTCTAAATTTGCCATGTTTTTTACTCCGCGCCAACGGAGGGCTGTTCGCGCCCGTTTACGTTTTCAATGGCTGCCAGCGCCGCCTTAGAACCTGCTAATATATCTCTTTCTTGTCCGCCTAAATACAGTCTGCCAAAACTACCAACAGCAAGAACATCAAGAATGTTGATTAATGACGCTTTTTCGGCTTCATTGGCGGCTAAAGCAGCGTAGGCGGCGGGTTGAACTTCCAACACATAAAGAGTTTGCCCTGCTAAAATCATCTGTCCCCGGCGGGTACGGTTAATAAGTTGGGTATGGTGAGGATCGAGGTTACGGATAATTTGACTAGAAATCACGCGCGGTTTGAGACATTCTTCTTTGCGGACTCCTAAAGCTTCTAAAATTGCTCTCCCGGCTTCTTGCGTCTCGCTTTGGCGGCTAGAATGTACTTCAAGCAATCCATATAGTCTCTCCACAACTTGCACCCCAGGACGCACCCCAGTAGCTTTGAGAGCGATATCTGTAATGCGATTAATTTCAATTCCTGGTGAAATTTCTACCCACAGCGATGTATCTCCCGGTAAAGGTAAAAACCCCAGCGCTACTGTCCCTAAGTAAGCCGCGTGTTGAGGCTGTAAGTTGTCTAGAAATACATAACTGCGTAACTCTATGCCCAAAATTCTGCTCCCCGTAAATGTAACAAATAGTTACCTATTGCAGAATACCAGCCCTAGGAGGTTTTAGGTAGATAAGTCGAGGCTTTTGGCGTATTTGTTAGACTAATACTAGAGTTGAATTAGCTATCGTGAGCTATCGTGTTGACTCAAAAAAATGCCAAAATTACTGTTAATTGGTCAAGTAACGGCTTTAAGCAAGGTTCCGATTAGAACTATTCGCTACTACGAAAGTTTGGGATTAATTGAATCGGGTCGCACCGAAGGCGGTTTTAGGCAGTTTGACCAGAGCGTTCTAGCAAGGCTGGCGTTTATTAAGCGCAGTCAGGGTTTGGGTTTAAGTTTACAAGAAATTGGCGAATTGCTAAAGGTTTATGATCGCGGACAACTACCTTGCGATGATATCCAAGCTAGATTGAAAAATAAAATTGTCGAAATTGACAAGCAAATAGACGAATTACTAACTTTACGAACTGAACTTGGCGGTATACTTTCTGGGTGGGAGAATTTTAACACTTTGCAAGCCGGGACAATTTGCCCAGTAATTCAAAAAAGTAATTTTGAATAGGTAACAATCGATCAAATAGCAAAACGAGCGGTTATCTACCGTGATATTTTAATTGTGGGTAGACAAAACAAGTGTAGGGGCGCAGATTCCTGAGACAATAACACGAGGAAATTAGGAATTTTTGACCCAAACTATGCCTTTTAGTGCCACTGTTAACCAGATTGTTGAAATTTTAGCAGCTAAATCTATAAATCTATCGGCAACTGCTTTAGCAGAGGTTGCCAGCATTACCACCGATACCCGCAATATCAAGCCGGGAGACGTATTTGTTGCCCTGCGTGGCGATCGCTTTGACGGGCAAGCATTTGTGCCATTAGCGATTTCTGCTGGTGCGATCGCCGCAATTGTCACTGATGACTTTGAAAGCACCGATTTACCACTATTACAAGTTAAAGATACCCTCCACGCCTATCAACAAATTGCCCAATGGTGGCGCAAACAATTTGCTATACCCGTAATTGGCGTAACAGGATCGGTAGGCAAAACCACCACCAAAGAATTAATTGCTGCCGTTTTAGAACCTTTTGGCAAAGTCTTGAAAACTAGAGCAAATTATAATAATGAAATCGGCGTACCCAAAACCCTACTAGAACTAGGAAGCGAACACCAATTTGCTGTGATTGAGATGGCAATGCGCGCCTCTGGAGAAATTGCTTTATTAACTCAAATAACAAGTCCCACTATTGGAGTAATTACTAATGTCGGCACAGCGCATATAGGGCGACTAGGATCGGAAGATGCGATCGCTCGTGCCAAATGCGAACTACTAGCCGAGATGCCCACTGGTAGTATTGCTATTCTCAACGCCGACAATCAGCGTTTGATGACGGTTTCAGCCCAAGTTTGGCAAGGAAAAACTATAACTTATGGTTTAGACAACGGTGACTTGCAAGGGCAATTGCTCGATAACAAAACTATCAGCGTCGGTCAAAAAACCTTACCATTACCTCTAGCAGGTACGCACAACGCCTCTAATTTTTTGGCAGCGTTAGCTGTAGCTGAAGCTTTAAAAATTGATTGGAGTTCAATAGCCGCCAACTTAATAGTTAATATGCCTGCGGGGAGAAGTCAGCACTACAAACTAGCAGATGACATTGTGCTTTTAGATGAAACCTACAATGCTGGACTCGAATCAATGCTGGCTTCTTTGCAACTATTAGCCCAAACTCCAGGGAACAGAAAGATTGCAGTGTTAGGGGCAATGAAAGAATTAGGGGAATTCTCAATAGAATTTCACACCCAAGTAGGAACAAAAGTAAAGCAGCTAAATTTAGATGCTTTATTTGTTTTAGTTGATGGTGCTGATGCTGAAGCGATTTCTACTGCCGCCATGCCTCTAGCGGTGGAATGTTTTACCACTCATCAAGATTTAGTAGCGCGACTGCGAGAATTTGTCTGCCCAGGCGATCGCCTGCTATTTAAGGCCTCTCATTCTATAGGATTAGATCGCGTAGTCAATGAATTTCGCCGTTGACAATTACAAATTCACCGCATTCATTGCCGCCCCAATTAGCCCAACTTGAGGATTGAGAATAATGTATACGGGGACGCTTTTTAGTAGCGAGCTGACTCGCCCTTTATGAGTAAAAGCATGGAGAAATGAGCCATCTTCTAACAACGGCAAAATTTTTGCCGCAATACCTCCAGCCACGTACAAACCTCCATAGGGCAACAGTTTCAAAGCCAAATTTCCCGCCTCTGCGCCGTAAGCTTCAACAAAAATTTGCATGGCTTGTTCGCAAATGCGATCGCGTTTTTCTAAAGCTGCAGATGCGATCGCTGCTGCCGGATCTACCGTCCTTTCTCCCTTACCCGCTTCTTCTTCCCAAGTGCGGACAATCTGCCCAATACTCGTTGACTCGTTAGCAAAATGCCAATCGCGCAGAAATTGATAAATTGCAATAATTCCTTGCCCCGACACCACCCGTTCTATAGAAACGCTCTGTATATCGTGCTTATCTAACAAGTATCTTAATAGCTGAAATTCTAATTCCGAGCGGGGGGCAAAGTCTGCGTGTCCGCCTTCAGAAGCAAAAACCCGGTAATTATCGCCATTTTGAATTAAAAAACCTTCTCCTAAACCTGTCCCCGCGCCAATTACCGCAATGGGGGCAATTGGTTGTAAGTTACCACTTTGCAAAGAATACAAATCCGACGCATCTAAGCCTAAAATGCCATGTCCAACCGCTTCAAAGTCATTAATCAAACTAATGCGCTTGATGTTTAGTTCTGCTTCTAGACGCTTGGCATCGAGAAACCAGGCTAAATTAGTTAGCTTTACAGCGTTATTTACCACTGGTCCGGCGATCGCAAAACACGCCCTCTCTGGTGGCGATGAATCTCCTAGCTTTTGGGCAGCAGTGGCGAGAAATTGCTGTACCATTGGCACTAAATCGCCAAAATCACGGCTGCGGTAACGCTCCTCGTACAACGTCAGCAAAACTGATTCGTTTGATGCCTCAACTAACCGCAAGACGGTTTTAGTGCCGCCTATATCTCCCGCTAATAATAAATTCATGATGCTAGTTAAACCGGATTACTTCTTCTACTTGAGCAAGGTGGGAGGTATCTCCATTTAATTCCAATACCCAGCGCGCCTCTTGACGCACAACTTTAATTAAGCAACACAAAGCCGCTTTAATTTCGGTTTCGACAACGTCCCCAACCAATCCCATTGTCGCACCGAGTACCGATGCGCCGTGTCCTACCAACAATATATCTTCAGAAAACTCGCCTACGAGTCTTCTTGCCGTTTCCCCTGCTCTCAAAAATGCAGTTTTACCAATTTCGGGATATTGAGCAACAACGCGAGAATTGTAGTTACGATCAATTCGAGGAAATAACGTCACCAGTTCGTGAATAGGCATTTTTTCCGGTGTTTCGCTCATCCATTCAGGGTTTAGCCATTCACTTAATCCCGATTCAAGTTTAATTTGCAAATCTAAAACTTCTGCTACTTGGTTTGCTGTCTGTATGGTGCGTAAAAACGGGGAGGAAAAGATAGCTTTAATATTCTCTTTTTTCAACCTTTGGGCTAGTTGCGATGCTTGCACTATGCCATCCTCAGAAAGCGGCGGATCGTAACGTCTTTGCGCCGTCAAAAACCAATCGGGATTAACAAAATCTAGGCGGTTGGCGTGTCTAGCAATCCAAATAGTTTGAGTCATAGGACAAATAACTGGTGCAGAACATTTTAGGTTAAATCTGTGCAGGGAGATTTATAGCTTTATATATTTTGAGTTTATTTATTATCAACCTAGCGCGAGTATAGCAAGGGGCAATAAACTTATTAATATCAAATTTAATTAAATCGGGATGACTGGATTCGAACCAGCGGCCCCTTCGTCCCGAACGAAGTGCGCTACCAAGCTGCGCCACATCCCGCGAAGAAATGCTGACATTTCACGCTTTTCTATCCTACACCAAACGTACCAATTAACACACTTTTAGCCCGGAATTAGTACAGAATTGGGACGACGATGAGAAATTTAAGAGGTGGTATAGCCATTAAAAAAATTAGCGATCGCGCTACGATTTTGACGGTTTGCCCTGCAACAAAATCAATCTTTAAACGAGCGGCGCTTGTGGCGATATTTCAAGTCTATACAAGTAAAGCCGGAAAACTAATATAAGCTACGGTAAGCCTTAGCGATCGCGAAAAAAATAGGATGAGAAAAGCTCAAGCAACTTAGAAAAAGTAATCGCAGTCAATCTGTTATTTAACTTTTAAAGCTTTTTTAACTAATTCAGAAATTTGAGAAGGTTTTTCGGCAACAGGAATTCCCGCCGACTTGAAAGCGGCTAATTTGCTTTGTGCTGTACCCACATCCCCACCTCTACCCACAACGGCGGCTAAAGTTCCTGTGTGTCCCCAGTGTCTTCCGGCGGGGGCTTTTCTGCCTGCGATATAAGCAATTACGGGTTTGTCTATCGCGGCAGCGATGTATTGAGCGGCTGCTTCTTCGCTATTTCCACCAAGTTCGCCTACCAAAACGATCGCATTTGTAGTTTCATCTTCGTCAAATATTTGCAGCCATTGCAAAAACGAAGATCCGGCGATCGCATCGCCGCCAATACTCACCGCCATAGATTGCCCCAAACCTGCTTTGGTTAGTTCTAAAGCAATTTCATAGGTTAGGGTACTACTGCGGCTAACAATTCCTATTCCTCCAGGAGTATAAAACTCCCTTCTGTGGGTTCCTAATAGCAGCTTCCCCGGTACGATAATGCCAGGACTATTGGGACCAATAATAATCGTTTCGGTAGCTTCAGCTTTACGCAATAAATGCACCATATCTAAGGGTGGCATTCCAGAAGAGACAATAATAATTTGGCGAATCCCCGCAGCTATAGCTTCTAGCGCCGCATCTAAAACTTGGTAGGCCGAAACAAAAATTAGCGTTGTATCAATTGCCCCAACTGCGGCTAATGCCTGTTCTACTAAGTCAAATACAGGAATATCCTCAAAAGTTTGTCCCCCTAGACCAGGGTTAACACCTGCAACTAGATTTGTGCCGTAATCTTTCATCTGTACGCCATGAGTTGCGCAAAGTTCGGCGGTGATGCCTTGAAATAAAATTTTACTATCTGGCTGTAAATTCATACCTTTTTAGCCGGGGAAGACTTCGCTTGACGAACGGTTTGCAATACAGCTTCATCTAAGTTTTCGATTAAAGGAATTGCTAAAGCTGAAAACTGCTCTTGGGCTGAACTTAGTTCAGAACCAGCAAAACGGACAATTATCCGGGGATGGAGAGGGTTGCGGGTTTTGGGCGTACTATTATTGAGGGCAACTTTACTCATAGATTCTGCTACTTTTACTCCTTTAAGCACGCTGCCAAGAATATTTACCAATACAACTTGAATATTTTTGTCTCGCGCTAAAAATTCTAACCCTTGTTCTAAGCGATCGCCAAAACTAGGTTTAGCAGGATCTAAGTTGCTGCCATGTCCGATATTTAAGCAAGTTTTTACTCTGCCTCCAGCATCGCTAACTAAATCCAAAGTTGCCATTACTAACCCCGCACCATTGCCTAAAATACCAATATTGCCGGAACGATCGACTAAATCTGCATTACCTAAAATATCAAAGTAGTTTTGGCAGTTGGCACGATTTGCCATTTTTTGCGCCATTAGACTAATATCGTGATGACGAGCGATCGCGCGGCCGTTGACGGTTACTTTGCCATCTAGCGCCATTAGTTCCCCAGTAGCGCTAACGCCGAGCGGATTTATCTCGACTAAATCTAAGTCTTTTTGCAAAAATAACCTATACATTTTTTCGACAATATCGCTCACGGGTTGAATTAAAACCCCTTGCAGCCCCATTTTGATAATTAATTTGCGGGCATAAAAAGGAGAAAATTCTTTCTCTACTACTACTTGCTGGAGTAATTCTTGGGATGATTCTACATCAACACCCCCTTGATGAGAACCTAATAATACTGGTCTGCGAGTGGCGCTATCTAATACTACGGCTAAGTAAAATTCTCGATCTGCATTGTATTTTGCTTCCGCTAGTAGCACTTCGGGGATTTCGTCTAAAATGGGGAGATGAAATATAGTTTGGGCTGCCGCGATCGCATCTATAGTATTTGTGACAATCCTAACTCCCCCTGCTTTTCCACGTCCGCCCGTGCGAACTTGAGACTTAAGCACGATTGGATAGGGAATTTTCAACCCCTTAAGATCGCCAATCCGGTCAATGCGTTGAGATGGCAATACTGGAATGCCCGTTTCGCGGAACCATTCTTTGGCTTGGTACTCTAATAAATCCATCTTCAGCTTTTAGTCTCAACTACCTTACCCTACAGCCTATCGTCTAGTTTTTCTAGCTTTAAATATCGAGCTTAACGATTCTTCCATTCTTGAGCAACAAGATTAATGCCATAAAAGCGCTGCCAAAATAAATCTACAAGCTTAGTTGGCAATACTTTGGTCATCATGAATAACAAAAATTTACCTCCAGTAGCAGCAATATATCGGGGCTGAGGGCGGCGAGCAGTCAAAGCAATAACAATAACTTCTGCGACTCGCTCTGATGTCCAAGCGCGGCTTTTGGTGTGATGTTCTAGTCCTTTTAAGCGCTCAAAGGCAGCGCGATAAGGAGTATTTTCGGGATTTACTACTGTTTCTTCTACGGCTCGAGCGGCGGCGATAAAAAATTCTGTACTTACAGGCCCCGGTTCAATAACGCTGACTTGGATATTAAAGGGTTCTAGTTCCATACGCAAAGAGTCGCTCAAAGCTTCTAGAGCAAACTTTGAGGCGCTATACATTCCGCCAAAAGGAAAAGCCAAGCGTCCGCCTAGAGAGCTAATATTGATAATTCTGCCGCCACCAGCAACGCGCATGGTAGGGACTAAAGCTCGAATTAAAGCAAGAGGTGCTAAAACATTGATTTGAAACTGTCGCTTTACGGCTTGGTCGGGGATGAGTTCTATAGGACCCATCTGACCGTAACCTGCATTATTTACCAAAACATCTACTTTGCCAAAATGAGCGATCGCATTTGTGACTAATTTCTCTATTTCTTCGCTCTTTTCTAAGTCGGTGGGTACAACTAATACCTCTGCTCCAGCTTTGCGGCAAAAAGTACCAATTTCTTCAAGCTTTTCGGCATTACGAGCGGCTAATACTAATCTAATTCCCAAAAATTGCTGGGCCAAAATTTGTGCTAAAGCGGCTCCAATTCCTGTAGACGCACCAGTAATTAATACAACTTGCTCGGCTAAATTAGGCGGTGAATTAAACATTTTTGCTAATCGATAAGTTACTTGACTAGCTGTGCCGCACTATTAAAAAATTGACGGCATAGCCCTTGAGTCACTAATAAAGCAGTTATTAGATTAGCAAAAGTCAGCATAAACATCACCAGTATTTGGTAGGAGGCGGCATCTAACGGTTCAATACCGCTCAACAATTGCCCGGTAATAATTCCTGGTAAAGTAACTATACCCACAACCATCATGGCGTTAATAGTGGGAATTAGCCCAGCAATAATTGCTTCGATACGATACCGATTCACAGCTTGCCCAGGAGTTGCGCCTAAACTTAAATGTGTTTCAATTTCTAGGTGACTGGCGTTGATTGTACTTACTAATCGCTCTCCCGCAATCGCCGCACCATTCATGGAGTTACCTAGAATAATTCCGCCGATGGGAATAAGATACTGAGGCTCATACCAACTTTGAGGTTGAATTATTAACAGCGTTGTATAGCCCAAAGTTAAAGCCGTGCTAATAAAAATTGCTCCCCACACCAAAGGCAAAACGCGAGGAATTTTTTTACTAATTCGGTTGCGAGCGACAATAGCAGCAATCGAAACCATAACCAGCAAAATTGCTAAAACCGCCCAAGGATTATCTAAAGCAAAGATGAACGCTAATATATACCCAACTACTAGCAATTGCAGGAGTGTCCGCCCCGTTGCGATCGCAAGCGTCCACTCTAAGCCCAATTGCTGCCAAGCCGATAAACCAATAACTATAACCATCATGCCCAGCGCTAAACCTAAATCTAGCAAATCTAGCTTAATTAAACCTTCCACTACCTAAACTCCTTGCGATGGGAAACAATTTACAGTTTTACTCATTCTCAAAACTAAAAATGTACCAATAACATTTTCTTACTAAACAAAATTTGGTTTGATATTAAAATAAAAACTTATGGGTCAAAGCGTGAATTTTATTCCTCCTCTCGACTTAACGCAGCAGTACAAAAGTATTGAAGTGGAAGTCAATGAAGCTGTATCGAAGGTTTTAGCATCGGGGCGCTATATTGGCGGCTCTTTAGTTGAAGGATTTGAACAACAGTTTGCCGATTATATTGGCGTATCCCACTGTATAGCTTGTAATTCTGGTACAGATGCGCTGTACTTGGCGCTGAGAGCTTTAAATATTGGTGCAGGCGACGAAGTAATTACTACTCCTTTTACTTTTATCGCTACTTCTGAAGCGATCGCATCCGTAGGCGCAACCCCAGTATTTGTCGATATTGATGCCGCTACTTTTAACCTTAATTTAGACTTCGTAGAAGCGGCAATTACCGCTAAAACAAAAGCAATTATCCCCGTGCATCTATTTGGGCAACCTGTAGACATGACGGGATTATTAGAAGTCGTTTCTCGACATCAAATTGCTTTAATTGAAGACTGCGCCCAGTCTACCGGGGCTGCTTGGGGACAATTTAAAGTCGGTAGTATTGGCATAGGCTGTTTTAGCTTTTTTCCTACCAAAAACCTCGGTGCTTGCGGTGATGGGGGAGCGGTAACAACCAACGATCCGGCGATCGCATCTACCATAAAAAGCCTGCGAGAACACGGACAAAAAGAACGCTACATTCATGATGAAAATGGTATTAATAGCCGTCTAGACTCCTTGCAAGCAGCGATTTTAATGGTTAAATTGCGCTATCTCGACTCTTGGAATTCTCAAAGAAGCGCGATCGCCTCTAACTATCAGCAGTTACTAAGCCCGATTCCGGGAATAGTTGCACCCCAAGAATTAGTTGGATCTAATGCTGTTTGGAATCAATACACAATTCGGGTACTAAAGGGGCGCAATGAAGTACGCGACTTGTTGCAAGAGCGTGGGATTTCCTCAATGGTTTACTATCCCCGTCCTTTACATTTGCAGCCCGTTTATGAGCATCTAGGCTACAAACAAGGACAATTCCCCGTAGCCGAAGAAGCATCTCATCAAGTATTATCTTTACCAATGTTTCCCGAACTTTCGCATTTGCAACAACAGCAAGTAGTTTACAGTCTCAAAGATTGTTTAATGTAGAGACGCTCCGCCGGAACGTCTCTAGTAATATTTAGGCAAAAGTTCGGCGACGAGTACCAGCCATTGATTCTACCAAACTGCGAACGGCTGCAATCATGGCAACTTCGCTATTTAGTTGGTTAATTGCCGAACCAACGCCGACTCCAGAAGCTCCCGATGCGATCGCAAGAGGAGCAGTAACGCTTGATATGCCACTAGCGCACAAGACGGGAACGCTTACAGCGCGAGAAATTTCATAGGCGGCGGCTAAGGTAGGAGCAGCTTTTTCTATCAGTCCTAAAGTCCCACCATGCACGGGGCTAGTGCTGGTTCCGCCTTCGGTTTGAATAATATCGGCTCCAGCTTTAACCAAGTCTTCGGCTAGTTGGACTTGCAAGTCGAGGGCTAAAATGTGGGGAACGGTTACAGATAAAGTAATATCGGGTAACAGACTGCGGGTTTGATAAGTTAGTGCTAATACTTCTACTGCTTCAAAGCGCCGCCCTTGAGCGTAAAAACTATCAAAGTTACCAATTTCAATTAAGTCTGCGCCTGCGGCTACTGCTTGCACAAATAGTTCTGGTTCTACCGCAGACACACAAACAGGCAAACTTGTCAATTGTTTGGCTAAAGTAACTAAATTAGGATCGGCAGCAATATCGACAAAAGTAGCACTACCAAGCTCGGCGGCTCTAATTGTAGCAGCGACGCGATCGGCATTAAAGTTATTTAAGCCGCTAATAACTTTGAGTACAGCGGAAGAATCAAAAGCGCGTTGTAATAATCGATCCATTGTCATAAATGTAGCTCCTGCAATTAGTAAAGGTAAGTTAGATAGTATTGTGCGATCGCCCATACTATCTGGCAAAATTAGTACAAAATCAACTATTTACCGCTATAGTAAAAGGCAATTTCTTTATCTTTTAGAGGTGCAAAGTCAGCATCTATTAGCATTTGATTGAGTTCAGCTTGGGGAATGTGCTTTGCACCAATGCGGACAATGCGCGATCGCATAGTATTAGATACGCCACTGCGCTGTCTACCTGCTTCCAACCCCATTACTTGATGATACAAGCCTAGTTTGGCTTGGGGAATGGGAGAACCATCAAAATCGGTTCCTGATGCGATCGCTTCATCAATTGCATCCGCGCCAGTGGTGGTTTTTGCGTCTGGGTTCATTTGTCTCAAGTCATTAATATAGGCAAAGATTATTTTATCAGGCTTGAGTAACCCCAAATTGCGCTAAAAATCTTTGATTCAGAACTAGAGAAGTGGCTATTTGTGTCAAATGATTCTAAGTACAGGACAAAAAATGTAGAGCATTTAAGAAATCATCCATTTTCTGCTCCAAATTGAGAACAATATTTCGCAGATGGTCAAAGCCATAGCGAAAAATGCTCTTAGCTTTACGTCCATGCT
>JAHHGY010000083.1 GCA_019359635.1 Chroococcus sp. CMT-3BRIN-NPC107 | reverse complement strand
TGGATTTGGGCTTGTTTGTCAGCGTCCATCAGTATTTTTAGATCAGAGGTGAACTGCTCAAAGTTTAGCTCTGCTTCAGAAAATCAACCCTAAGTATTTATGCTCATCACAAAAGCGGGATGCACTCGACCAAATCTTTGTGAAGGACAGAAACAAATAAAATAGAGATTAGCGATCGCTTGGTCGATTAGGAGTTAGTAGAGATGGGTTTTCAATCTAAATCAGGATAAAAATATGGAATTTGTTGAATTAAAACAACTTGTTGAAAGCAATGCTAAAAGTATTGAAGCTTTGGCGAATGAAAGTAGTCAATCTTTGCAAAGGTTTGAGCAAAGGTTTACAGTTTTGGGTAATGAAATTAGAGATCTTAAAGATACCGTTTTTACACTTGCCCAAATAGCAAGCGATCGTGAAAAGCGGCTCACGCAATTGGTAGGCTACTCAATCACAGGCGAGAGCGACAGATTAGACTTGCTGCAACGTCTTCAAAAACTAGAACGCCGAATTAATCAACTAGAAGAAGGCGATCGCTCCGTCGATTAGGAGGTAGTAAACATGAGTTTTCAATCTAGGCATTTTAGCCAATCACCGCAAACTTACTTCTAGGGTAGTAATTACCGCACCCCCTTGCGCTAAGAGCGAAGTCTTGTGATAGTGTAGAAAAGTAGAAAGGCGATCCCTAGAAACCATAATCCGCACTCAGGGAACACTTCTAAAAAAAACATTTATCCAACTCAATCGGAATTTAATTGAATTTATGGCTCAACAAGTTATTCACCCAATGGTGAAGTTGCAGCGCCACGCGCACTCACTTGTAGACTCTAAAATACTTAAGCTAACAGATAGCATCTCAAAAATTGCCCTGCTTTACGGTAGCGAGTGGTCTTACTGGAAAAAAGAACTATTAGATTTTGGCTTCACAACTCAAGACTCGATTAGCGACCTCTTAGCTGTAGAAAATTGGGACGACGATTAACCACTCAAAGGCAAGCAGATAAAGCCTCAGAGAGTTCTTTAGCACTGGCATAGCGATCGCCTGGGAGGGGTTCGGTAACGCGATCGATCACCTCCCTCAACTGAGATGTAATCATTGGCAAACTCTCAATATTGAAACGATAACTTTTGCCTCGTTGGCGGAAAAACTTAAAGGGGGTTTCTCCCGTCATTAAAAATATCAGCGTTGGTCCAATGGCGTATAAATCTGATTGAATTAATGGCTGTCCGCGCTCCTGTTCGGGAGCGCAATAACCTTCCGCGCCGATTCTCGTTCCGGCATAAGTACCAATCTCTTTAACCGCGCCAAAATCTAAAACAATGATTTGCCGATCGAAAGGGCGTAACATCAAGTTTGCGGGCTTAATATCGCGGTGAATTAGAGGTGGCTTTTGGTTGTGGATATAATTTAATACATCGCAAGTTTGTACCATCCAGGTGATCGCTTTTTCTGGCTCTATTGCACCTTTATCATGAACTATATGTTCCAAATCTTGACCGTGAATTAGCTCCATTGCTAAGTATTTTTTCCCCGCTTCTAAGAAGAAATCGTAATACTTAGGAATCCCCGAATGATTTAGCGTTTTTAAAGTTCGGGCTTCCCGCGCAAATAATTCTTGCGCCTTGGGAATTTTTGCCATGTCTGCATTCATTTCTTTTAAGACTAGCAGTTGCGGCGTACCAGAAACTGATCTAGCTTTATCCCAAGCTAAATAAGTAGTCCCCATCCCTCCTTGTCCTAAAGTTCGCAAGATATGATATTGACGAACTACTCTTTGCACCAAAATTGGTTCGCCGCAATGAATGCAAAATAAATTGTTGGGTGGGTTGCCAGTATGCCGACAGTGAGAGGCAGAAGGGTTAATTACTCTTTCTGCGATTGGGATTCTAGCTTCAAGCTCCAACTTCAAAATCGGGCCACCCTTCGCCAATTGCAGCAAACAACCATTAGTTACTGGGCTTTGAGCCACCAAGATGCCATCAACAAAAGTTCCATTTGTGCCTTGATTAATTGCTTGCCAAGAACTGAAACTAAGCGAAGAATTAGTTTTACGCAACTCTAAATGATGCCGCGAAACTAAAGGCTCCGTTAAGATTACATCATTATCTGGCGATCGCCCAATCCGAATTATCGACTTTTCATCACTAAATTTCCACTCTTGGAGAGGGGCATTTTGTCCAGGGTGTAACAGCGACAGCGTGACCACATTTATATCGTCGTGTATTTAAAATTGCGAAGCGTGCCTAGGAGCCACTTTTGCCCGCACTAAAACCGCCGTAATATTATCATGACCGTTGTACTGATTTGCTAAATCAATTAAGGCATTGACTCCTTGCTCTAAATTACTGCTAGAACTCAAAAGTGGGTCTAAGTGACTTTTCCAGTACTGTTCGACTAAATTGTTATCTGATAAACCGTCGGAAGCTAAAATAAATAAAGTGTCTTCATTGAGTTCTAAAAACTGCACGTCAGGATTGACATAATTTTCATCTCGCGGGCCCAAAGCTTGGGTAAGTTGATAAGCATCGGGACGCGCATAGGCAAGAGATGGTTCTACTCCCCGTAAAATTTCTCTTTGTCCTACCTCATGATCTAAAGTTACTTGCTCTAGTCCGATTTTCCGATTGAGTCGATACAAACGGCTATCGCCCACATGAGCTACAGCTACTTGATTATCTTGCAGTAACACCATTACTAAAGTAGTTCCCATCCGTCCTACCCCAGAACGAGCATCCTGTTGATTGGTATCGTAAATTGCTTTATTTGCCAACCAAATAGCAGAGCGGATAATTTCTTCGCTAGGTAATTGCGCCGTTTGCCAGTTTGCTTGAAAGTATTGTTGGAGTGTTTTTACCGCCAAACTACTAGCAACTTCGCCGCCTGCGTGTCCGCCCATGCCATCACAAAGAATATACAACCCTCGTGCTTGAATATTTTTACCGCGCGGAAATTCTAGTTTATTCACAGCCGTCTCAATCCCAAAGCAGTCTTCGTTGTGTTGACGTTGACCACCAACGTCTGTAAGACCAGCATCTTCTAAGCCAATCAATTGCATCGGCAAAACAATAGTTGGTGTATCATCTGTCTGCATAACGTTATTGGTAGAGGGTTTATCAATTTGAATAAAGGTGGAAGGATCGACTAAATTACCATTACTACTAGCAGTAACTTCTGCACCAGGTATAGAAGGAGAAGATAGTTGATTTGCTACTCCAGTTAAAAGAGATTGCAATTGTTCTACAGAGTGAACTTCCCCTGCTTGCATTTGTGCCAATAATTCGACCATCGCTCCAACTTTAGTACGTTGGGACTCGCCAAATAAATGTTGCCATACTTTTCCTAGTTCTTGTAGAGTTGCTTGACTATTATTATTACTATCAAGAGGTTCAAAGTACAAACGCTGTAAAGCTAATGTACCTCGCTCGTTTACTCGTAAATTAGCTAATTCCAGCAAACTCCGGCAGGCATTTAAGGGAGTCAATTCTTTCCATAGTTCGGTCAGTGCCAATAGCAACTGATTAATTTGTAACGATGTAGTGGCGTTATCTTGCCATAATTCCAATAGATGTTTCCATAAAGAGCGATCGCTTAATAACATTACTTGTCTACTGTCATGCTGCCAAGCATCGTGCAGTGTCGGTATTACGTCTCCTAATTTGGATTGCAAAAGTAGGTAGATTCTAGCAGTTTCGCCAATTTTTACCGTATTATTGATATCGGCTTTTAGTAGCGATATTTGCAATGGTTGACAGTCTAGTACTTTACACTGAATTTCGTTAGGTGCAGGAGGCGGTAAAGGTTCTAGTACCTGATAGCGCTGCTGAGAATCTAAGTATAATCCTACAGATAGTAGCGAACTTGAAACATCGATATTTGCTTCCAATGTTGAGGCTATCGGTGTTTGTTTTTGATTTTTGGAGATAATTGCCCACCAAACTAAACCCGTTTTAGTACCGCAATTGTCACACTTATTTTGATTTAACGCTACTTTGTTGCTACATTGCGGACAAATTTTGTAGCTCAATGATGTGCCACAATTTTGACAAAACTTGTTACTATCTGGGTTTTCACTTCTACACTGGGGGCAAATCAGCATGATCTACTAATATCCTCTATTGCCGCTTTGCAGGGCTTGTAACCTCTAGATTAATGGCGTTGGTTAACGCAATACATTTAAGTTGCCACAATTAATTATTTTTTGCCTGTAATAAAAGCAAAATACACTAATTAAATATGGTAACTTTACATGGATGATAAGTCTAATTTTAGTTGATAGGTACTAATTTTCACAAATAAAAAATAAGAAGTTTTAGCTTCTACCTATTGGTAACATGGCAAAATCGTTTAATTCTATCTAAGTATTCAATTTTAATTAAGTAAATTTTTAACTTCTTCTGTCGTAAGATCGCGTAAGTCTCCTGGTAGTAAGTTATGTAAACTTAAATGAGAAATAGCGACTCTCACCAAACGCAAAGTAGGAAACCCAACTTTAGCAGTCATTCGTCTTACTTGGCGGTTGCGTCCTTCAGTTAGAGTCATCTCTAGCCAGGCGGTAGGAATATTTTTGCGAAACCGAATTGGGACTTCTCTAGGTGGTAAAGGAGGTTCATCGGTTAATAACTTGACAATCGCAGGACGAGTTAAAAGTCCGCTTATCATCACTCCAGATTGCAATTGAGCTATGGCATTAGAGTCAGGAATCCGCTCTACTTGCACCCAGTAAGTGCGAGGATGTCCAAATTGAGGATGGGACAGCTTGTGCTGCAATTGTCCGTTATCTGTCAACAACATTAGCCCTTCGCTGTCCCAATCTAAACGTCCCACTGGGTAAACCCCTGCTACCGATATATAGTCTTTCAAAGTCCGTTTGCCGCTACTGTCAGTAAACTGACTTAAAACGCCGTAGGGCTTATTAAACAAAATATATCGGTAACTCATGGATTTTTAAGCCGCTTTGACTAAGCCACTGTGCTTAAGCAACGGTGTAGTGCTGGGTTCGCGTCCTCTAAAAGCCTTAAATACTTCCATTGGGTGCAAGCTACCGCCTAATGCTAATACTGTATCGCTAAAACGTTTTCCAGTGGAAGAAATCGCATCATCGGAATCTAACCCCGCTTCTTCAAAAGCTGCAAAAGCATCAGCACTCAAAACTTCCGCCCATTTGTAGCTGTAGTAGCCCGCAGCGTAGCCGCCAGCAAAAATGTGACCAAAAGCGCATAAAAACGCATCTTCGGGTAATGGTGGCAAAACGGTAGTATTTTTAGCGATGCGGTTGCGGAAATCGTTAGCAGTTTCCCCATTACCTGGTTGGTAGCGGTAGTGCAGTTGAATGTCTACACTACTAAAGTGAATTTGTCTCAGCATGACACTACCGCTCATGTAGTTTTTAGCGGCTACTAGCTTGTGGTAATAATGCTCTGGTAAAGCTTCCCCAGTTTCGTAGTGTTTCGCCATCCCCATTAAAGTTGGATAGTGATAGCACCAGTTTTCCATAAACTGACTGGGCAATTCTACTGCGTCCCACTCGACATTGTTAATGCCAGAAGCATCGGCATAATCTACCTTAGTTAGCATATGCTGCAAACCGTGACCGAATTCGTGAAATAGCGTTTCTACTTCGCCAAAGGTCATTAAGCTGGGTTTGCCATCTACGGGGGGTGATTGGTTGCAAACGAGGTAAGCTACGGGTTTCCGCAGTGTAGTTGTACCGTTTTCGGTAATTTTTGCTCTACCCATGCAATCATCCATCCAAGCACCGCCGCGCTTTTCGGCGGGACGGCTATAAGGGTCAAGATAAAAATGGGCGATTTCTTCTCCCTTTTCGTCTGCTACTTGAAAATATCTCACATCTTCGTGCCAAACTGGAGCTTGACCATCCGCCGCCGTTATAGTTATGCCAAATAAGCCATTGACTAAAGAAAACAAGCTTTCTAATACTTGCTCTAAAGGAAAATAGGGGCGCAATTCTTCGGCGCTAAAGTCAAACTTTTCTTCCCGTTGGCGTTCCGACCAAAAGCTAATATCCCAGTGTTTTAAGTCGCCATTTTCTGGGTTTTTGGCTGCTGCAAAAGCTTTTAATTCTGCTAAGTCTGTTTTCGCTGCTTCGTAGCTAGTGGCGCGTAATTCTTCTAATAATTCTTCCACCGCCGCCACGCTAGGAGCCATTTTTCGCGCTAGACTCAGTTCGGCAAAACTATCAAAGCCTAGCAATTGAGCTTTTTCTTGGCGCAGTTGTAAAATGCGTTCAATTAAAGGAGTATTATTTAATTCGCCACTAGAAGCGCGGCTAATAAAAGCTTTGTAGAGCTTTTCCCGTAAGTCGCTACGGGTGCTGTGCTGCATAAATGGGCCAAAGCTGGGAAAATCTAGCGTAATCCGCCAAGGGCCGTTTTCTGGAGTGGCGTTTTCTGACCCAGCATCACGAGCAGTTTGAGCCGCTAAACTAATTAAGCTAGGTGGCAAACCGTCGATTTCTTCTTTTGTAGTCAAATCTAGGCTAAAAGCTTTGGTTGCATCCAAAACATGATTAGAGAATTTAGTCGAAAGCTCGCCTAATTCTAGTTGGATAGCATTAAAACGTTCTCTTTTTTCTGCTTCTAGACCAATTCCAGATAGTTCCGCATCTTTAATTGCTGCTTCTACAATCCGCTTTTGGGCAGGTTCTAGGCTATCCCAATCTTGACTAGAATGCAGCGCTTTGAAAGCGTTGTAAATTGGTTGACTTTGACTGAGTTTGTTAAAAAATTGGATAACTTGCGGTTGGACGCTTTCGTAAGCTTCCCGCAATTCGGGGCTATTTTTGACACCCATTAGATGTCCTACTATACCCCAACTCCAGGTTAAGCGATCGCTCAGGCGGTCTAATGGCTCTACTAAACCGCTCCAATTCGGCTGTACCTTAGCTTCCAAATCCGTCAGTTCTTGGTCTACTTGCGCCAATAACTGCGTCATAGCGGGGACAATCTGCTCTGGCTTAATTTCGGCAAAAGGTGGTAATCCTTTACCGATAAGCAAGGGATTTTCAGTAATAGTGGTTGTACTCATAAGCTAAATTAGCGTTTATCCTTTTTTCTATTGTCGCGTTTTACAAAAAACACCTGTTTAGTAATTACCGTCAATCCAATTAACAGCATTACAGTTTCCTCAATCTACGCTATACTAACTAAGACGTAGTCGTTATGAGTTTATTATATTATGGCAGATAAAACAACAGAAAATCTAGTAATTATTGGTTCTGGCCCGGCGGGTTATACGGCGGCGATATATGCAGCGAGGGCAAACTTAAAACCATTGGTATTTGAGGGTTTTCAAGCGGGGGGATTGCCTGGGGGTCAATTGATGACGACAACGGAAGTAGAGAACTTTCCAGGGTTTCCTCAAGGGATAACAGGGCCCGATTTAATGGATAACATGAAAGCTCAAGCCGAGCGCTGGGGAGCGGAACTATATACAGAAGATGTAATTTCTGTAGACTTTAGCCAGCGTCCTTTTGTAGTGCGATCGGAGGAACGAGAAGTTAAGGCTCATAGTATTGTTATTGCTACGGGAGCAACGGCTAAAAGGTTAGGTTTACCCGGAGAACATCAATTTTGGAGTCGGGGTATTTCTGCTTGTGCAATTTGCGATGGTGCTACGCCTATATTCCATCGCGCGGAATTAGCGGTAATTGGTGGCGGTGATTCGGCGGCGGAAGAATCGATTTATTTGACTAAGTACGGTGATACAGTAAATATGCTAGTGCGCGGTGACAAAATGCGGGCAAGTAAAGCTATGCAAGACCGCGTATTGAGCAATCCTAAAATTACCGTCCATTGGAATAGTGAAGTTGTAGATGTGTTTGGCGATGACAAGCACATGGAAGGAGTAAAAATTCGCAACCTCAAAACTAATGAAGAAACCAATTTGCACGTTAAAGGATTATTTTATGCGATCGGTCATAAGCCTAACACGGATTTATTTAAAGGTCAGTTAGAACTAGATGATGTTGGTTACATTGTTACCAAGCCCGGTTCTGTAGAAACGAGCATTGAAGGCGTATTTGCGGCGGGAGACGTGCAGGACCATGAATTTCGCCAAGCAATAACGGCGGCGGGAACGGGTTGTATGGCGGCGATGTTGGCGGAAAGGTGGCTATCGGTAAACGATTTACTGCAAGAATTTCATCAAGTCCTAGCAACGGCCAATAATGAGTTAGAGCATGAAGCCGAGAAGCCAAGTACAGAACCAAAAGAGTTTGACGTACAGGCGACACGCCATGAAGGAGGCTATGCTTTGCGTAAATTATTTCATGATAGCGATCGCTTGTTAATAGTTAAATACGTTTCCCCAGGTTGCGGCCCTTGTCATACCTTGAAGCCGATTTTGAATAAGGTAGTAGATGAGTTTGAAGGGTTGATTCATTTTGTAGAGATTGATATCGAAAAAGACCGAGATATTGCTGAAAATGCTGGAGTTAATGGTACGCCAACGATTCAGTTGTTTAAGAATAAGGAATTGTTGGCGGAATCTAAAGGCATTAAGCCAAAAAGTCAGTATCGCCAGTTAGTAGAAAGTTATTTGTAATCAGCTGTTTTGGGGGCGGATTGAATTCGCCTCCCAAATCCTGTATATTTGCCTCACGCGCAAGCCGCAAATACTACTGCAATTTAATTTATGACTGCCACCAAACGCAAGAAGCTACCAAACATTTTCTCCTCGGCGGCGCGTCCTAGTATCTCCCAGCGATTAATGCTGATAGGCTTAGTTATGAGCCTATTTTTTTTATTAATAGCTCTATTTGGTTCGGTATTTCAAGCTTGGGGATGGTTGCAAAACCCTTCCCAGTCGTTAACTAACCCGATTCACGAACCGCCGTCAATCAGTCATTTTTTTGGTACAAGCCAGCAAGGTTACGATGTGTTTTCCCGGACTTTATTTGGGACTCAAGCTGCCTTGCAAGTGGTGATTTTGGCAACGGTGCTAAGTGTTGTAATTGGCGTTCCCTTGGGACTTGTAAGCGGTTATATTGGCGGCAGACTCGATCGCATATTATTATTTTTAATGGATACTATCTATACGCTGCCAGGACTATTGCTATCGGTGACTTTAGCGTTTGTTGTGGGTAGGGGGATATTGAACGCTGCGATCGCAATTAGTATTGCATACATACCCCAATATTATCGAGTTGTTCGCAATCACACTGTCAGCGTCAAAACCGAGCTTTTTATTGAAGCCGCGCAATCGATGGGTGCTTCTACTTGGCGGGTGTTGTCGCGCTACTTGTTTTTGAATGTAATTGCTAGTGTCCCCGTGTTATTTACTTTAAATGCGGCGGATGCGATTCTAACTTTGGGTGGTTTGGGCTTTTTGGGGTTAGGATTGCCCGAACAAGTACCCGAATGGGGTCACGATTTGCGCCAAGCCTTGGAAGCCTTACCTACGGGCATTTGGTGGACGGCGCTATTTCCAGGATTAGCAATGACTTTAATGGTGGTAGGTTTGTCTTTGGTGGGAGAGGGGTTAAATGATTTTATTAATCCCCGGTTGCGGAAAGAAAATAGTAATTTTGTACCTTGATGAGCGATCGCAATATGGGTAATGTTGATACATCTCAAGTAATTGGGATTGATTTGGGTGGTACGGCCATTAAATTGGGACGGTTTACACAAGATGGTAGTTGCTTGCAGTCATTAACCATTGCTACACCTCAACCAGCGATACCAAGCGCCGTTGTGGAAGTTATATTAGACGCGATTTCCTTAATTGACCCCCAAAGTTATAGTAAAGCGATTGGAGTTGGTACTCCAGGTCCTGTTGATGCTACGGGACGCATTGCGGTAGTAGCAATTAATCTATCAAATTGGCATGATGTACCTTTAGCAGACTTGTTAGAAGCTAAACTAAATCTGCCGACACTTTTAGCTAACGATGCCAATTGCGCGGGTTTAGGGGAATATTGGCTAGGTGCAGGGAAACAGTTTCAAAATTTAATTTTAATTACCCTCGGTACGGGTGTGGGTGGGGCAATTATTCTTGATGGTAAATTGTTTACAGGGCATCGCGGCGCGGCGGGAGAATTAGGACTAATTACTTTAAAGCCCGATGGTCATAAATGTAATAGTGGCAATCAAGGTTCTTTAGAACAGTACGCTTCTGTACCTGCTATTCGCCGCTGTACAGGTTTAGAACCGCACGAGTTGGGCGCTTTGGCAAGTTCTGGCGACGAGAAAGCCTTAACTTTTTGGCACGAATACGGCAAAGATTTGGGCGCAGGACTTGCCAGTTTAATTTATGTTTTAACACCAGAAGCGATCGCAATTGGTGGTGGAGTAGGCGCTAGTTTTGAATTTTTCTTACCCTCAATGCAAGCAGAGATTGAACGTCGAGTATTGCCTAGTTCCCGTGAAGGTTTGCAGATACTACGGGCGCAATTAGGTAATCAAGCAGGTATGGTAGGCGCGGCTAAATTGGCTTTGTCTTTGTTGCGGTAGATCTTTGTTGCGGTAGAAACGTTGTACGCCATTGTCGAGAGAGACGTTGCGGTGCAACGTCTCTAGCTAACGTTTACACTTGTACGGGGGTAGGGATTTGCAATGGTGAGGGTGCTAGACGCGCCGTTGCAGCCTCAATAAAGCCACTAAATAACGGATGCGGCGCACTTGGTCTTGATTTAAACTCTGGATGGAATTGAGTAGCAATAAAAAATGGATGGCTGGACAACTCGATAATTTCTACCAATCGACCATCAGGAGATGTACCGCTAATAACGTAGCCTGAATCTAAAAGCAAGTTACGGTAGGCATTATTAAACTCGTAGCGGTGGCGATGCCGTTCGTAAATTACTTCTTTTTGGTATAGCTTGTGGGCAAGAGTATTTGGCTCAACGCGGCAAGGATACAACCCTAAACGCATTGTACCGCCCAAATCGACTACATCTTGCTGTTCGGGCAATAGGTTGATTACTGGATGAGCGCCTGTAGGGTCAAATTCGGAACTGTTAGCGTCTTTTAGTCCTGCAAGGTTTCGCGCCCATTCTACCACCGCACATTGCATTCCCAAACATAAACCCAAAAAAGGAATTTGCGATTCTCTCGCGTACTTTACCGCCGCAATTTTGCCATCTACACCCCGAATCCCAAAACCTCCCGGTACTACTAACCCGTCAATTCCTTCTAGATACTTCTTTGCGTCGTTGGTTTCTAAGTCTTCCGAATTTATCCACCGCAATTGTAAATCGCCTCCGGTGGCTAAGGCTGCATGGCGCAAGGCTTCGGTAACGGATAAATAGGCATCATTCAACTGCACGTATTTACCAACAATGCCAATTTCTATTTTGTGGGTGGGGCGAACGAGATGGTCAACTATATTTTGCCATTGGGTAAGGTTTGGTTGGCGGTGTTCGAGGTGGAGTAAGTTTATTGCTTGCTCTGCTAGTCCTTCCCGCTCTAACATTAACGGTACTTCGTAGATACTGCTGGCATCCTGGGATGTGATTACGCATTCTACGGGGACATCGCAAAATTCTGACATCTTTAACTTTAAACCCACAGGTAACGGGCGATCGCACCTACAAACTAAAATATCTGGTTGAATGCCAATCGAGCGCAATTCTTTAACCGAATGCTGGGTTGGCTTAGTTTTCATTTCCCCCGCCGAAGGAATCCAAGGTACTAAGGTAACGTGCATATACAGTACGTTTTGTCGCCCGACATCTTTACGAAACTGACGGATTGCTTCTAAAAAAGGTAACGATTCAATATCCCCTACCGTCCCGCCAATTTCTGTAATCACGACTTCAGGATTGGTATCTTTGGCAACTCTTTGAATGCGGTCTTTTATTTCGGTTGTAATATGAGGAATTACTTGGACTGTACCCCCCATATATTCGCCGCGTCGCTCTTTATTTAATACGGCTTGATAAATTGAGCCTGTAGTGACGCTATTAAGACGCGACATGGGCGTATCGGTGAACCTTTCGTAATGCCCCAAGTCTAAATCTGTCTCCGCACCATCGTCAGTAACAAATACTTCTCCATGCTGAAAAGGACTCATTGTACCGGGATCGACATTAATATAAGGATCTAATTTGAGGATAGATACTGAATAATTCCGCGACTTTAATAATCTACCCAAACTCGCCGCCACAATACCTTTACCAATACTGGAGACTACGCCACCAGTAACAAACACAAATTTAGTCATATAATTTTAGCCGTAAAAACAATTATAGAAATCCACCCCGTTAATTGTGCCACAATACTCGCTGTTAGCTTTTGTCGGGAAACGCGATCGCCCGCAAAGCGATACTATAAATATCTATTACTATTTTGGCGTGAGAAAACTTTTAGGGTCGGCAGTATTTGGGATAGTTTCTATGACATCCCCGGCGTTAGCACAGCAAGCTTTGACAGTAGTTTATCCTCCTTCTGAACATCAAACTACCGCTAACCAAATATTTTTGATTGGAACAGCGCCAAAAGGCGAAGTATTAGTAAATGGCAAACCTATCCAACGCAGTCCGGCGGGACATTTTGCCCCTAGTTTTCCTTTAAAAGTGGGCGATAACTTGTTTACTTTGCGCTACCAAAATCAACAGGTAGAAATTAAAGTTAAGCGCTTATCTACAGTTCAAGTACCGCCAACAGGATTAGCTTTTGCTGCCAATTCTTTAACCCCATCGGTAGATATAGCAAAGCTTCCAGGAGAAATTATTTGTTTTGGGGCGATCGCACCAACTAATGCCAATGTTAGTGTCAACTTAGCCAATCAAACTATTGCTTTACTTCCCCAATCGCAAAACGTCCAACTACCGCCCAATTCTGCCGCACTGACAGAGCAAAATCGACCTATTGCGGCCGTCGTAGCAGGCAAGTACGCAGGGTGTACCACAGCTTCCCAACCAGCTAGTTTAGGATTGCCAGAGTTTCAGCTAACAATTGATGGCAAATCAACCAAACAGCTAGGTACAGGTAAAATAACTATCCTTTCGCCGTTAGAGCTAGAAATTGCCGAAGTTACCGCCGACTCTGGCGTAGCACGAACGGGTGCAAGTACCGATAATTCTCGGCTTACTCCTTTACCCAAGGGTACGCAGGCGATAATTACCGCAAAAGTTGGAGAATGGTTGCGTTTAGATTACGGCGGTTGGATTAATAGTAATGAAACGCGCATTTTAAAAGGTGTAACGCCGCCAAATTCTATTATTCGTAGCGTCCGCGCTCGGCAAATCCCAGGAGCAACCGAAGTTGTGTTTCCTTTACAAGTACCCGTACCTGTAAGCGTCCAACAAGGGGATAAATCCTTTATCCTAACCCTCTACAACACTACCGCCGAAACCGACATTATCCGCTTGGACGATGATCCGCTAATTTCTCGCCTAGATTGGCAACAGGTAGCTCCCAAACAGGTGCAATATACTTTTAACCTCAAAAATGCTCAACAATGGGGATATAAGCTTAGATACGATGGGACAAGCTTAGTTTTAACTCTGCGCCATCCACCGAAAGGACAAGGAGAGCAAAATACTCCCCTTAAAGGAATCAAAATCTTACTCGATCCCGGTCATGGTGGTAAAGAATTAGGTTCTAGAGGCGCTACAGGTTATGCCGAAAAAGATATTAATTTGTTGATGTCTAAATTAGTGCGATCGCATTTAGTTGCAAAAGGCGCAACAGTATATATGACGCGGGAAGCAGATATTGATGTTAGTTTAGGCGATCGCGCAAGTATGATTGACAAATTAAACCCGGCGATCGCTCTTTCGATTCACTACAACGCTTTACCCGATGGCGGCGATGCCATGAACACTAAAGGAATAGCAACTTTTTGGTACAACGCCCAAGCCCACAGTCTAGCTTTATTTATGCACAATTATTTAGTCAAAAAGCTGGCTCGTCCTTCCTACGGCGTGTATTGGAATAACTTAGCTCTAACTCGCCCTACTGCTGCACCTTCGGTATTGCTAGAACTAGGTTTTATGATTAATCCGACAGAGTTTGAGTGGATTACAAACGCGCAAGAACAGCAAAAATTAGCAAAAGCAATTTCTGATGGCGTTACTGAGTGGTTTCGCACCAAACCTTAATCTTGACGCTCTGCTTTATTTTGGTTAGAACCGATACAAAACCCCAAAGCAAAAACATCGCTTTGATAAAAGGTCACAATGAATCGCAGATTTACCTTCCTCATTCTTTTGAGTCTTGGCTTGGTTGTGGCTTTAGGAATTTATATAGTAGGCGATCGCACTCAGGTACATAACCTGACTATTGCCGCAGGATCGAAGCAAGGCGAAAGTTACATTTTTAGTCAAGCAATGGCGCAAGTTGTGGCTAAATATCAGCCAAATATTAAAATTCAAGTTCTTCAAACCAAAGGTTCTGAGGAAAATATAGAACTGCTAGAACAGCAAAAAGTGCAACTAGCTATGGCACAGGCAGATACTCCAACTTTGCCCTCAGCAAGAATTGTATCGTTTTTATTTCCCGATACTTTTCAATTGGTTGTAACAGAAAAGTCTGGTATCCAGGATGTTTCCGATCTTAGAGGCAAAAGGATCGCCCTGCCGCCCGAAGGAGGCGGTCAATACAAGTCTTTTTTGTTTTTAGCAGAACACTACCGTCTTAAACTATCGGATCTGCGCTACATGGCAATAACAGAACAACAAGCCGATCGCGCCTTTCGCAAGGGTATGACCAAAATTTAATGTAAAGATTCAGCAAGAGTAAACCCATAGCGATTAATTTTTGACCAGAATTGCTGCCATCGACCTTGGGTGTAAGTTAAGGTTCGCAGGCTTAAGGCAATCTCAG
>JAHHGY010000082.1 GCA_019359635.1 Chroococcus sp. CMT-3BRIN-NPC107 | reverse complement strand
GATCTGCGTGCCTTGACTCGTTACTGGGTTTTTGAGAGTTGGGAGCATTTGCTCACCTTTATGATTGAGGGACTAGAGTTGCAAATCCCGCCTAACTCTAGTTAAATTCCATAATGAGAATTGCTGCTTCGCTACTCATACCAATGACAAAAGAACGGTCAATTTTATTGATATGTCAATGAACCTATCTCACTAACGCGCGGAAACCAGAACTTTAGGAAAAGCTACCTGTGGCATTCTACGCCCTCATATCTGCTGAGGATTGAGGTAGTAAGTCTTTAAACAACTGCCATTCGAGAACGCTCAACCTCTCAAACCTACCTGCCATTTTGTCTTTTGTCTATTTTGTTTCCGCTTTATGCTAATTCTACGTTAGTGGGGTAGGCTCATGTTTGATAAGTTGGTTTGGAAAGTTTTTACATAGATTTCCGAGGAAACAAGGTAGAAAATCCTCGATAGAGTAGAAGTGTTAACCCCGATCTACGCCAAAATCTTTATAGGCGATATATTAGGTAATTTTGGCATGGATATCAAAAATGGATTCACTGATACTGTAGGCAATACGCCACTAATTCGCTTAAATCGTTTCAGTACCGAAACTGGCTGCGAAATTCTTGGTAAAGCTGAATTTCTTAATCCTGGTGGCTCGGTAAAAGACCGTGCAGCGCTATATATTATTCAAGAAGCAGAAGAAAAAGGCTTGCTTAAGCCCGGTGGTACGGTAGTTGAGGGAACCGCCGGAAATACAGGTATTGGACTTGCTCATATTTGCAATGCCAAAGGCTACAAATGCCTCATTGTGATTCCCGATACCCAGTCGCAAGAAAAAATTGAGGCACTAAAAATTCTAGGTGCAGCAGTTCGCACCGTCCCCGCAGTACCGTATAGCGATCCCAATAACTACGTCAAACTTTCGGGTCGAATTGCTTCAGAAATGGAAAATGCTATTTGGGCAAATCAGTTTGATAATTTGGCAAATAGGCGATCGCATTATGAAACTACTGGGAAAGAGATTTGGGAACAAACCGATGGTAAGGTTGATGTTTGGGTAACAGCAACGGGAACTGGCGGAACGCTGGCAGGGGTTTCGATGTACCTTAAAGAAAAAAATCCAGCAATCAAAACTGTTTTAGCCGATCCTATGGGTAGCGGGCTTTATAGCTACGTTAAAACGGGCAAACCTCATGCTATTGGTAGCTCAATTACTGAAGGTATTGGCAACAGCCGCGTTACACTCAACTTAGTTAACGCTCCTATCGATGATGCGATTCAAATTCACGATTCTGAATGCATCCGGGTGGTTTATCGATTACTAACCGAAGAAGGACTGTTTCTAGGCGGTTCTACAGGTATTAACGTCAGCGCCGCAGTAGAGTTGGCAAAACAATTGGGGCCAGGGCATACAATTGTTACTATCTTGTGCGATAGCGGTACTCGCTACCAGTCGCGCTTGTTCAACCGAGATTGGTTAGCCCAAAAAGAGCTTTCGCCTGACTAATAAGATAAAAACAATTATTTTATTTCCCTCTTTTAGAAAGAGGGCTATTTCAAATAATTATTTGATTAACAGCACTCTATACACTTACTCTTTTAACTCATATTTATTAACAAAATTACAATCAACTAAAAGCTTATAATCAATAAAAATTAACTTGAACTTTTGTAAAAGTCAAACTTAAAAGCATAATTAATTTTGAGTCAAGGGTTTATTAAGCTATTTAATAAAATTGAGTTAAAAGCAAATAGTTTTTGTTATTATTTACAATTAATTAAAGTTGGAGCTAACAAGTGCGATCGCAATGACCATTTACTTTTATAAGGTGAATGAACCCTACGGGTGTTTTTCCAACTTTTCACCCCATAGTATTCAATTGCATGGCGAAAATTGGCAAACTGTCGAGCATTACTATCAGGCACAAAAGTTTATCGGCTCTCTAGACGAAGAACTCACAGCCATAATTAAAGCTGCACCTACCCCCGAACAAGCCGCCGCCTTGGGACGTGATTGTAACCGTCAATTGCGCTCAAATTGGGAACAAATTAAAGTTCAAGTAATGCGAAAGGCAGTTTTGCAAAAGTTTCTTACCCATCAAGATATTCAAGCAGTATTACTATCTACCGCCAACTTAATCATAGTAGAAAATTCACCCAATGACTATTACTGGGGTTGCGGAGAAACCAACACTGGCAACAACCATTTAGGCAAAATATTAATGAGCGTTCGTGAAGAAATAAAAAGTAAACTTTAGTATCATTTACTAGCTTGATTAGTTTCTAAAAGTCTATTATGTAAGGTGAAGCTAAAAAGCTTTTCTGGCAGATTCAACAGCTATTCACACTAACTAAAGAGGTAAAAAACGCTGTTAAATTATTATCTGTCTCGTCAAACTACAGCAACACTCAACTTCATTAAAACTGATATTTTCTAAGTTGGTTATTATCGAGGGCGCTACAACTGAAAGTAATACTACTGAGCTTTTTAATCTAGTAATTATTCAGTGCAACCCTAAATCAAATCGCCCAAGAGAGGAAATCCCCCAGTTATTAGCAGGTTGGGTGTTGTTTGATAATTTTCACCGCAACTAAAAGCTGAGTCAATATAATTAAAAAGCAGCTTCAAATAAAATCCGTGTTATGGCGATTATTGCCCTCAAAGCTTGGTACTTAAGCAAATACGAGCCACTTCAAGAATTAGAAAAACGCCCTCATGACTTGAGGCTGAGTAAAAATAGTTTACTTAAATCGGCGCTAAGAGCAGATTTTTTAGAAGATAGCACCGAGATCAAAAAATCGGGATGGTTTCAACGTTACCTAGACGGGGAAGTTGTCGAGTTTTATGTTGAAGGTAGCGGCGGCTATACGATCGCAAATATTGACCTTAGCAGCCACGAAATTTATTTTATCAAGCAAACAACCATTGCTCAGATGGAGCCGACAATTTTTTTATGCCATCAAAACGAGTATGCAGAATCTAGTCAGATAATCAGAGAATCCCTAGTTAAGGTACTAGAAAACTTAAATAAGCGATCACGTTTCCCCATAACTTTAGTTGAATCTCCGCGTCCCGGCAATAGTCCTATGCGCCTCAGCAGCACTGCTACTCGCAAAATCCGTAAATGTCTGTTATTTATCGCTGATGGTACGCCAATTGCGTTTGTTGAGGGCAAAATACCCCAATTAATTTTAAGTCCGAGCGTCTGTGTAGAAATTGGCTATGCAGTAACGAGCAAACGTTCGGAGCAAATTTTAATTGCTCAAAAGATGCAAGTTCAACTATCAGGACAATATCCGTTTGAACTACCTAGTTACCAATCTTTACCCTTTAATGACAGCACCGAACTAGATAATGTATTACCCCAAGTAATTGAAACTCAGTTGCAACGATTTAACTTATTTTCTTAAATACAAATAAGCTATACAGCAATCCTATTTGATTCGTGAAAATTACCTGTAGGGGGCGCAATGCATTGCGCCCCCTACAATGCTCCTAATTGATTTAGGTTTGCTATAGTTGTTCTATTTCCTTAACCTCGTATATTTTAATAATTGGCGGGCTAGTAATCATTTCCGTAAACTTTTGCACAAATTCCAAAAAATGTATGGTTTGAAAATGCTTGTCGATGGCAGCTTTTTAAATAAATACTCCAAACTCCTATCTATTAATAAATATTCCAATCGCAATATCGTGCATGATAACTGACGCGCTCTCCGCCGATGGTTTTGCGTGCTAAACCTTTAGTCCGGGTGCGCAAATTTCCCTGCTTACTTTAACTATTGTTTGCCTGTTTTGTTTCCCAATAATAAGTTTTTGCTTTGCCAAATGGCATCAGCACACGCTCCCCAATTGTTAGGGGAAAAACGACTAATGCCCAACGGCTGTAGTAAGTTTTTTTGAAACTGCGGATAGCTTTTTAATCCTGCTACCTTTTTCTTACAATTCTCGTAGAACCGACTTATGGCGCTCCAAGCGCGTTCCGTCGCAGATTGCCTAGCCATCGAACCCGTGTTTATCTGCAAAGCTAAATTCATCCGCTAATACCGCATTATATTTGTTGAGGTCATATTTAGACACCTTTTTATTATCCATCCAGAACTTTAAACACTTGTTCGGTATGAATTGGGTTGTACGAATTGCCTCATTGCACTTTCAGCAACGGCAAAAAGGTTTTAGAATAAAAATTCTAAAACCTTCTGTGACTTTTAGTCTTACTACTATAAATAGCAACAAGGCTAAAACAGCCCTGCATAACTATACGGCTACAAGCTTCAATCGCTCAAAACCGAAGCACTAACTTGAGCGTCTTGCCATAATGTCAGCAAAAAAAATTCAATCGAGTGAGACATTACCGCGACAAACACCCCCTCCTCACTATCGGCTTTGGCGCTTATCCAAGTACCTTTGATAGTAACTTCGACACAATCTGCATCGCAGAAACTCAAACTAATAAAATCTAGCTCAAGCTTTTTAACTTCCAGCGTCAAGGTCTTTAAACCTGGTAAATCGGCAGGTAGCAAAAATGAAGCCGTACTAGGTTCGATGTACACAGATTCGCCAACGCGCAGCGCCAAAATTACCCGCCCTTGTACCCACTCCTCTAAGGATTTGGTCAAATACTCCAAATAAAAACCAGTCTCAATGTAAGTTAGTTTTAGCATTATCCTTGAGTGTCCTTTTCTCGAGAGCAGGCATTTTCGCCCTGCCAAAAGTTTTCGGCAAAAGCTACAGTTGGGTGCATGGGGGCTTTTGGTTTGGTGCGTAGCGGCATACCAGCTTCCGAAGGCGTGCGATCGCGTTTGCGCTGGTTGCATGGTTCGCAAGCGGTAACGACCTTATTCCACTTATGCTCGCCGCCTTTAGATACTGGGATTACATGATCCAACGTCAAGCATTTGTTGCTACCGCAATATTGGCAACGATAGTTGTCCCGTTTTAAAACTTCGCGCCGATTTACTGAGGGAATTTTCCAAATTCGTTCGGTGCTGGCAATTGTTAGCCGGATGTGCTGGGGAACAGCAATTACCAAATTAGGAGACTTCACAAGCCAAGTCTCCCTTGCCAAATCTAGCGCCTCAGCTTTACCCAATACCAATAGCACGATCGCCCTTTTGATGTTAATGCGACAAATTGGCAGATAATTTCTCGAAAATACCACCACCGAATGTTCTAACAGTTGAGTTGCGCTCGTCACAACTTTACTCCTTATATAAAAACCCCCGCTTCTACTGTTGAAGATGCGGGGGCTAAAAATGACTAAAGTCTTTTATTGCTATATTGGCAAGGCTATTTTTTGCCTATACCCCCTACTTCTTCGATTGCTTCGCAGTGCCAAATTTAGTTCGTTACTGCCCAAGTATGCCAAGTCATCGCTCTGCTTTGGTGTCATTTGCTTTTGCTCTAAGCGATCGCTACCTATAAATAAACACTCCACGCCCCAAGCCGCCGATTTCCAATTTTTTAGAAAATTAGGGGGCAATAAGTTAGAGGGCGATAAACGTTGCAAAGAAAATTTCACCTGTGACATCCGCGACTTGAACATTCCTTTAAACATACTACACTTGTATTACTATCCTGTCTAGATATTTAGGAGAAAAGACCCGTGCATACATTAACTCGCACCACCACTACTGAAATGGAAGTCACTAGCATCCGCTTAGAGCGGGAACTAAAAGACAAACTTAAGGAACTTTCTGGCAATGTTGGCTATCAAGCATTAATTAGAGACATTTTATGGAATTATGTACAGCAAAAATCTGGTGATTATCAACCTGCTTTTTCATCTAATGACATTCGCGCGAGTGTTGCAGCTACTGCCGAAAAAGAGGTTCGTTGCGTACTGACAGGTCAATTAATTCGTCCGCAAGAAGCAATGTTATTAGGATTTACTAACGGCGGCGATTTAGTTCCTTTAAGTATAAAGAGCTTATCCAAGTAATTTCTCGGAGTAAAAAAACCTAAATAGAGGCGAACAGATAAACTATTTCTGTTCGCCTGCTAAATGAGTGTGCAAATATCAACACAATTTTTTAAAAAATATCTCTACTACTATACGTAGTTTATTAATTAAAGTTTTTAATAATCAGCAAAATTACCGATTCTCAGCTAGTCAAAAAAGGATAATCTAGAGCAAAGATAATCGAAACTATGTTGAGCTAATAATTAGTTTATTTATACCTAGTTTTATATTTTAATTTAATTGATTTGGAAGGGTAGAGGGGAGACAATAAAAGTGAGAAAGCGTATAAGTCAAAAAACAACTGCAAGCCAAAAATCTACTGTAACCACCTACTCAATAAAAAATAAAGATAGAGCAATAGCGTTAGAAAATATCGAGTTGTTAAGCCCAAAACTACCAGCAACAAAACAATCTTTACAATTATCACTAAATTATTTAAGTCAATTAGTTCCCTTACAAAGATCCTCAATCATATTGATGCACAGTCAAGCAGATTTTTGCTCGTTAGATCGAAAAATTAATCAAATAGTCTTATCTAACTTTGATACCGAAACAACGCTACAGCAGATTTCTCAAGCCTGGAGAGAAGGGTTTGGCGTAGACTGCTGCTTAATTATACTAATAGATGAGAATCGACAGCTTAATCAAACAGGTTATTGGAGTAGGGAAGAATTTTTTAATGCCAGAGCATTGCAGTACCTCCAATTAAGTGAATTAATGTCGTTGCTATCACAAGTCGAATTATTGACAATTGATGACGTGCATGCAGTATCAAATAGTCTACCCCAATGGCGAGACTTAGCCTTGCCTATTCGGGCAGTTTTAAGCATACCAATTTATTTTCAAGGCAAACAAAACGGAGCGATAGTTTTAGGTCAACTTCACCCTTATCAGTGGCGCGATTGCGAGCGATCGCGCGCTCAAATCGCCGCCGAATCTGTAGCGATCGCTCTGAGGCAAATTGCCCAAGTTGAGGAAATCGCATCGTTAGAAAAGTCTGCAACCACCTTTATTCAGTATCAAAATGCGGTCAACCAGCTAATTATGGCAAGCCGAACCACTCTAGACTTAAACCAAATTCTTCAATTAGCGATCGCTGGAACATCCCAAGCTCTAAAAGTCGAGCGGGGATTAATTATTACTTTAAAGTATAGCAACTTACTTTTTAAAAATCTGCCCAAAAACTTTATTCCCAAAGCGAAAGTTACGGTCATCTCTGAATGGAATAACACTCTTAATTCAAATAAGTTAAGTAGTATTAACGCTCTACTTAATCAAGCCTCTGATATTCCAACGGTTTTGAATCAATCTTTTTGGTTAAATGAGTGTTCATTATGTCAGCAAGCATTAATCAATGCTCCCGCTCCATTTCTTTTAAACTGTAATGAAGAGACTAATTTAATTACCGATTGCTCAGAAATCAATCCAATTTTAAATATTACTAAACTACCTTCGTTATTAATGTTTCCCCTAGAAAATCAAGGGACAGTATTTGGTTTTTTATTAATGCAAAATTCTACTTCTCGCACATGGCAAGCAGAAGAATTAGCCTTGTTAGAGTTAGTTAGCGTCCAAGTTAGTACAGCGATTATCCAAAACCAAACCCTAAGCCAAGTGCAAAGCTTAGTAGAAGAACGTACGGCTCAACTACAACGCAGCTTAGAGGTGCAATCAAAGTTATATGAAAAAACTCGGCAACAAATAGACCAGTTAAAGCAAATAAATAAGCTGAAAGATGACTTTATCGATACAATTAGTCACGAATTACGTACTCCTTTAACCAGCATGAACTTAGCGATTCGGATGCTACGCACACCAGGTATCTCTATAGAACGCAAATCAAAATATTTAGATATTTTAGAGCAACAATGCACCCAAGAAATAAGCTTAATTAACGACTTACTAAGGTTGCAAAAACTGGAGTCTAATCAAACGCCATTAAATTTACAAATAATAAAGATTAACTCAAAGCTTGATGACTTAGTTCAAATTCACACAGAAACCTGGTTAGCCAAAGAATTAACAGTTACAGTAAATCTGCCTGAAAAACCTTTACTTTTGCAAACTGACGCAGATAGTTTCGAGCGGATATTGCACGAATTGTTGACTAATGCTGGAAAATATGCAGATTTTAATACCAATATAGTAGTACAAGCTACTCAACAAGGCGATCGCCTGATTATTACTGTTACTAATATCGGCGCAGCAATTTTACCGGAAGATGCTATTTATATTTTTGATAAATTTCGTCGCGGTCATGGAGTCACAAACCAAGCTATCAAAGGGACGGGTTTGGGGTTAGCTCTTGTCAAAAGTTTAGTGCAGCACTTAAATGGAACTATTGAAGTTGCGAGTACACCTATCGAACAGTCATCATCTGCTCTAATTTGCTTTACTCTTACCTTACCTCAGTTACCCGTACCCAATTAAAAAACTGCTAAATTTCTGTGATTAAACCACCAGACTTTGAATCAACCTCAAATTTATCTCCCGATGAAAGTAGTGATATGGGGATTTTATCTAGTTTATCTCCTCAAGAATTGTCGTCACTGCTAGCTACGGTAGAAGTGCAAGTAGCGCAGTTGTCCCAAAGGCAAAGACAAATTTCTGCCAAAATTCCAATTTTTCAAGCTGTAGAACCAATTTGGCAAGTATTGACAGACTATGAAGCTTTAGCCGACTTTATTCCTAATTTATCTACTAGCCAAAGATTAGAGCATCCAACTGGAGGTATTCGCCTAGAACAAGTTGGTACGCAACGTTTGCTGAGTCTCAATTTTTCTGCCCGTGTGGTTTTAGACTTAGAAGAAAAATTTCCTCACGAGATTAATTTTAATTTAGTTGAGGGAGACTTAAAAGCTTTTTCTGGTAGCTGGCGCTTACAGCCCAATAATCGCTCCCAACAAGCTGTAACTAATCTTTTTTATACGGTATGCGTTTTACCTAAGCGTACTATGCCAGTATCAATTATTGAGCGTCGCTTGTCTAACGACTTGCGTTTAAATCTTTTGGCAATTCGTCAACGAGTAAACAATTTATTTGGAACTACAACCACCAATAGCTAGCAAACAGAACATTGCACTCCTAAACCAGGAAATGACCCACAAAACTTAACAAGGTAGTGTATTTTATCTACACTACCTTGTTTTGCTATACCCCCAGGGGAATTCGAATCCCCGTCGCCTCCGTGAAAGGGAGGTGTCCTAGGCCTCTAGACGATGGGGGCCTGAACTCGCACTTTTACAAATATAATAAATTTACGCGCTAGTGTCAACACCCAAATTTGCTAAATATAAAGAATACTTGATATTTCCATAGCTTCTTGATTACGCCAACTCTGAGGAGTTACGCAAGCGCATTAGTTGGCGGCGCATTTGTGGAGACGCTTCAACTTCTGAAATTTCTTGAGTAGTAACTAACGACTGTAGAGGCTCAAGATATTCATCTGGACCAATTATAAATGATTCAATCAAAAAGTCTAAAAGTTCGCTGCGATCGCTAAATGCAGTTTTGTCTTCGATCAATCTAAATTTTAAGTGGATCTCGCACTCGTAAACACTAACTTCTAATTTTTCAGATTGTGGCGATGCTTTGTCAAATTTCATTTTAAATACATCCTAATTTTGCAGTAGGTGAACAGTAGACTTCTTTAGAAGTAAAAGTATGTTGGCTTTTTATTTATTTCAACTAGGATAGGTAGGAGAGACAAAATTAATTTTTGGTTAGTAATTTTGTCATGAAGCTATCTAGCTTGATATTAGTTGTAGCCAAAGCTCAATTATTCTTTTTGCTTAGAAAGTAGATGCTACTCTAAGCACTTTTTACTTGAGCTTACGATTACTATTATTCAGGTTTTACAGGAAAATAGAGTAAAGCTTATGTAAGGAATTTGTAAGTCTTTCAAAATACTTTTAAAAGCGTTTAGTGTACGTAAAGGCACAGGTTACAGTTGTTACAAAATCTTTTGATGCTACTGGTATAGATTGATGCTAGCCAATAAGATATCTCTACTAATGAGAACTATAAAATTTCTATTTATCATTGCCAATGCTAAGGTCTAGCTAAATAATTAATTAAGACTTCACTTTATAAGCTACTGTCATTGTGAGTATAACCTTAGAAATGTTAATTATTTAAAGCTGCAATTTTATACAAATTATTAGTAATAATACAAAATACGCTAATAACTATTTATATTCATTCACTAATTTTAAAAAATTGCTACAGTAATTACACGCAATTTAATCAATAAAGTAGTATTTGAGATGGTACTTTATTACAGCTAACAAAGTAATTTCACTGACAATAGCAGAAAAAAATAAACAAAAGATATAAGATAAAGCTTGATGGTTTACTAAATTTGCGCTTGAGGTGAGATTTTTTTGATGAATAACCCAATTCGGGGGGTAATTTTCGTTGTTGATGATAATATAGACACCGATCAAATTATTCCCGCAGAGTATCTGACATTAGTTCCCTCTAAGCCCGATGAGTATGAAAAGCTAGGTAGTTACGCCATGATTGGTTTACCCGATCGCTTTGGAAAATTTATTGCATTGGGAGAAATCAAGACGATTTATCCAATTATTGTGGCTGGAGAAAATTTTGGGTGTGGTTCTTCACGGGAACACGCACCGATTGCTTTAGGTGCTGCGGGAGTAAAAGCAGTAATTGCTCAATCTTACGCGCGGATCTTTTTCCGTAACTGTACTGCTACAGGGGAGCTTTATCCTTGGGAATCGCTAGAGCGGTTGTGTGATGAATTTGTAACCGGACAAGAAGTTACGATTGATTTCGAGCAAAATCAGCTTACTAACCACACACTAAACAAAGTTTATCAACTCCAGCCCTTGGGAGATGTTAAGCCCGTAATTGATGCAGGTGGGATTTTTGCCTATGCGCGTCAAACAGGCATGATTGCCAAGGCTAAGTGATAGTTTAAGATGAAGTGAAATGCCAAGAATTTAGATTGTTTACCTATGGAAGACCAGTTACTCAAGTCTACAACCCGCCATATTCGGATTTTTTCGGCAGAAGTCAACAAAGAAGGAGAACTTGTTCCGAGCAATCAAGTTTTAACCTTGGATGTCGATCCAGATAACGAGTTCAACTGGAACGAAGATGCGTTGCAAAAGGTTTATCGCAAGTTTAATGAGTTGGTAGAAGCAAATAGTGGAGCAGATTTGACTGATTATAACTTGCGTCGAATTGGCTCAGATTTGGAGCATTTCGTTCGCAGTCTTTTACAGAATAGTCAAATTAGTTATAACTTAAACGGACGGGCGATTAATTACAGCATGGGCGTACCTCAAGTTGCCGTTGAATGATGTTTATCTCGAAATAAATGGCAGCTTGCAAGCTGCCATTTATTTTAAACCTTTACAATGGGTTTCGGTTAGCTTAAAAGTTAAGCCTTTTAATGATTACCAGACTCGTTCGCCGTTTTCGTCCACTCTTGCTTGACGAATCACGTCCGAGATTTCTTCAGCATCTTTAACGTGATGAAGGGCTTTTTCTTCGCCGTCTGGTTCTTCAACTACAAAGTAAGTAGGTACGGTAATATGGTCACCAGTAATATCAGGAGAATCGACAGCAATTTGTTGTGATTTTTCTTCAATACTTTCGGGTTTATCGCTGATTACATCGCCAGGGTTCACTGAGCGGTGGGTTTCTTTTTCGTTACTCATAAGTTTAATTGAGAATTTTTTATCTTGATTTAAGAGTAGATAAGGACCGCCTAAGTTCGCATCTTTCCAATGGTGTAATTAAAAAGCGATCGCACTTTCTACCCGTTTGAACACAAATATTTAACTTTTTAGATAAATTACCTGCTAATTTAATACTGTAAAAGGTAGCATTTAGAACTTATTAATCGCAATTTTAAAAGTTTAAATCACTTAGGTTTAGAAATTGCCATCACTGCATTTTGACCGCCAAAGCCAAAACTAAAGCACATTAGTTGTTTGAGATTATTTTGGCAAGATGCGGTTACTAAATTTAGCTGAAATTCTGGTGTCAGCAAACCTACATTAGGCGGTAGTATTTGCTGCTCTAAGGCTTTTAAACCTATGGCTGCGCCTATAGCTCCTGAAGCTCCTAGAGTATGACCTGTAGCTCCTTTGGTCGAACTGATAGCTACGTGGGGAAAAATCCCCTCGATCAATTGTGCTTCATGGCGATCGCCTTTTTGAGTTGCCGTACCGTGAGCGTGAATATAATCAATGTCTGTAGCTACAAGACGCGATCGCTCTAAACACTGCTTAATTGCTAACTTTGCACTTTCTCCTGTTGGTGCAGGTTCAGAAGCATAATATGCATCACTGGTTAAGCCAAAACCACGAATTTGTCCGTAAATTCGTGCCGATCGCGCTAAAGCTAATTTAGCAGATTCTAATACCAATACCGCCCCACCTTCTCCCAACACCAAACCTTGACGGTTCCTAGAGAAAGGATAAGATCCCGTTGGTGCTAAAGCTCCCATTTGCGTAAATCCAGCTAAGATAAGCGGTGTAATTGGGGCTTCAACGGCTCCTGCTAGGACGCGCTGACAATGCCCGGTTTTGATTAGTTCAAAAGCTTGAAAAATTGACCAAATGCCCGTTGCACAAGCTGCCATCGGCGCAAGGACGGGAACGAGAGACGCGCCAATTTGTTGAGCCACAGCGATCGCATTTCTATGGGGTAAAATCTCTAAGCAATCGCTGTTAATTTCGCCATTAAGATAAAACTTTTTAGCTAATAATTCCCAAGAGGCTTGATAGCTTCGACTAGAACCAATTACAACACCGCAATCAATTAAAGGTAGATTTAATCCAGAATCGGCGATCGCATTACTGACAACAAGGGCAGTTAAAGTTTTTAAAGAAATTGGTCGCTCGCCAATTAGAGCTAAAGGGAGGGGCGGAAGTTCGGGAAAAGGCTGATGTAATTTAATAGCAGAATTTCCAGCTATTAGCTGTTGCCAATTAGCTTCTAAGTTTTCACCCAAAGCCGAAACTAAACCAATACCTGTAACAACAACGTCGAGATCGTCCACTGTGTTAAAAAAAAGACATGGTGTTGTGCCATGCCTTGATGAGAAATTTTGAGGTTTGGTAAAATTAGTTTTACTTACCGCCGTTTTTTAAATTTTCTGCCCCAGAGGTGACTTTTGCCGAATCAATGCGATCGCCTTGTTGAATTTTATCTACGACATCCATGCCGCTAGTAACCTTACCAAAAACTGCATAGCTACCATCTAAAAATTCTAAATCTGCTAGGGCAAAGTAAAACTGCGAAGAAGCTGAATCGGGCGATTGTGATCGCGCCATCGCGACAGCGCCGCGAAGATGCTTCAACTGGGGCGAACTTGTAATCTCGCTATAAAGGGGAGCCTTTGCTCCTGCGGGGGTGATTTCTAAAGGGATATTACGATCTCTACCTGTTTTGGGATCGACAAAACCACCTGTACCTAATCTTTCGGTGGGAAAGCTAGGATCTTTACCTTGAGGATCGCCGCCTTGAACTACAAAAGGTTGGGGTTGGCGAACAACGCGATGAAATACTAAGCCATCGTATACGCCTCTTTGCACCAGGTCTACAAAATTGCCCGCCGTGATCGGTGCCTGAGTGCCGTCAACTTCAATAGTAATAGGTGCGCCTTTAACGGTCATTACTACCGTTGCTTTGCCTGTTAGGGTTGGTAAATCTTTCATTAGGGGGCTAGTTGCTTGAGTAGGTAATGTTGGCGTTTCTGAGCTTGATGGGGTGCTTGTACTCTCTTGTACTGGTGAGACTGGAGGAGTAGTTTCCGATGCTACGCGATCACGCTCCGTACATCCCCCGATGGCGATCGCCGCCAACACTATAAACGATATTAAACAGGTTTGAATTTTTAGCTGCATTGCCATTGTTATTTAACTACAGTCTTTCTTTGAAATTTTATAGTCCTTCAATTTGGACTCCCAAAAACCGCGCTAGTTCCGCCGCTTGATTTTCAAGCTCTGTTAATGATAGTGGCTGACCAACACGAGATAAAGGAATATCTCGACGACCTTTGACGCGCAGGTACAAACCTCGACGCGGGTTTATGCCTTCTTTAATGTCTACCTTAACTGCTTGTACGTCTTGGGTTTTGCAATTGAGTTCAATTTGGCGATTTTTCCCTAAAAATCCCCAACGAAAGATTTTGACTGCGCCCGTTTCTTTATTAAATTCGTTGTAACCGCCGCCTACATCTAAAACAATTACCATCCAGAGGTAAGCAGCTAGAAGCAACCCGGCGACACCGTAAAAACCCATTGCAATCCCTTGGGGAACAAAAACTAGCTCGGTGGGATTAGCAAAAGGTAAGAAATTTACTTTCAAATAGCTAGAAAGCGATGCTAAGAAAAAGCCTGTAGCGCCTATGGAGACAACCGTTGCCCACCAGTAATTGCTAAATCGGCGCGATCCTAAAATAGTTTGACGCAGGACGGACGATGTTATGTCCCCAACCGGGGAATTGCCTGGATTAGCAGTAGATACGCTCATTTAGCTGAAAAGGTATTTAAAATAGGATTCACTGCAAGTTTAGCGGCATAAATAGGGCGAAAGCTGGAGAAACTTGTGTCAATTTGTAAATATTTCTGATATTTATTATATTAATAAGCGGATGCTAAACACCCGATCATTACTGCGTGCGATCGGGATATAAGCATAAATAATGTGATAAATTAACAAACATTAAGCAGCGATACACTGGACTGCCATTTACTGGCGGTGGCGGTTAGGCAAACCAAAAGAGAAGATTTTTAAAGTTTTCTCATAAATCTCGAAAGCTTTTAGCAATTGAGAACGTCTTAATGTTAATTCCTCAGAAACGTTGCAATTTTTAGTAAACGAGAGGATTTTAGATCGATGACAATTGCAGTTGGAAGCGCACCGAGTCGCGGCATATTCGATACCGTAGACGACTGGTTAAAGCGCGACAGATTTGTATTCGTAGGCTGGAGCGGAATCCTACTATTCCCATGCGCTTACATGG
>JAHHGY010000081.1 GCA_019359635.1 Chroococcus sp. CMT-3BRIN-NPC107 | reverse complement strand
AGATTATCACTCCATGCACACAGAGTTTCCAAAGCTTGCCCGCTCGCAAATAGGTTGAACTCTTCCTGCATCAGTACCCTTGATGTTCACTCTTACCCCTCATTCTATCTACAACTGTAGTGCCGATTTCCTATCAACCAATACAAAACGCTATTCTCGCCGCCAATAATTGGCAATTAGTGAGCGGTAGCGTTGACCAAACTATTCGCCGCTGGAATCTCCAAACTTGCGAATGTACCCAAATGACCGGACATACAGGAATTGTCTATTCCATAGCCATGTCTGCGTCGATTCCCAAAGAAATTGTTTTTAGTGGCAGTTTTGACGAAAGTATTAAAGTTTGGAATTTAGAAACGGAGCATTGTTTTTTGTCAATGCGATCGCCTCGTCCCTATGAAGGAATGCAAATTACCAAAGTTAAAGGCTTGACTCAGGCACAAAAACTAACTTTAAAAGCTCTAGGTGCTGTGGAAAATTAGGAGAGAAGTTGTACCACAACGTCTCTCCTTAAGGATTATTTTTTGCGTTTTAACCAGTTACTAAGACCAAACGCTCCTAAACCTAATACCCCTAAAACCGAACTTGGTTCTGGTACTGCTTTGGCGATAAAGCCGCTCTCTACGCCGTTATAAAAACCAATCCCAATAATATCGCCACTATTATTAATCTCAAAGGCTGAAGTTAGTTCCCAACCTAGTGCGGGGTCAATCAAGCTATTAAGATCGAGGATTTCGTCGCCTTCCCACAAAAAAGCGTGTTGTGTTAAGCCATCTAAGAGCGTTGAAACACCAACTACTTGCTCGGAGTTATTAACACCAAAAGCTTCGCTATTTGCACCACCCAAAGTTCCTAAGCTAACTCCAGGCTCATCGGCATCTGTCCACAAAGTAGCTTCAAGAGCAGAATTACTTGGAAATGTACTAACTAAACCCGATCCGACTATATTACCTGCATCGTTTATATCATTTGCAGTAGACCTATTTAGACGATAAATAGAATCTGGTTCTGCCTGCGCCACCAAATCGGTTTGTTGACCGTTTTCAGAAAATTGACCGAGACTACTACCATCAGTAAAGACAGCACTACCAACTACTTGATTTTGGTTGTTGATAGCAATATTGAAAAGAGTTCTAGTAGATAATGCCTGAGTTGTTGTCCCATAGCTGGTTTGAACTAAACCAACGCGACCGTCGTAATTTAGCGCTATTGTACCAGAATCGTTGATGTCTTCAGCCACAACATAACCACAATTGCTCCTGCAGTTGAAAGCAGGAGTTACAGCAGAAATTGTACTACCGTTAAAGACGAAAGCTTGACCGATTGAATTACTCGTAGTTAAGCCACCGCCGACGATCGCACCGTTGTTATTGATAGATGTGGCGAAAAGATGGCTTTTGTTAGCGCCAGCAAGGGTATTAAGGTCGGTAACGTTGCCATTCTCCCACAAATAATTTTCTCCTACTACTTGAGCGCTGTCATTGATGTCTGAAGGCAGAAAATCTAGACCAGTAATTTCATACAATGAAGCGGCACTAACAGGGGCTATACTTCCAAGTCCGAGTGCAACAGTTCCGACGGTAGCCAACGATAATTGCTTTACTGAAAACATGATTTTCCCTCCTCTCACAAGTTAATAAAATAATCAAACTAGCCTGTTGTTAAATAGCTTTTTTATCTATTTAAAGTTACTTATTTAATAAAAAAAATATTAATTTTTAAGTAGACAGCTATAATTATTCTTTTGTTTACGCGAAATTTATTCTAGTTGTCAATCCCTCCCTGAATTAAATTTTGATCGATTCATAATTTATTGATAACTGTAGCCATGGAAAGATGTTGAGGGATGCTATATCCAAAACTATTTAGTTTTTTATTCACAAAATCCTAAAATCATTATTGCATATCGATAAAATAAATCCTGTCTAAAATACTAACTTCATCGTTACTTTATATTTTCTCTAAATAGTTGGGAATGCAGAAAATCTCCAGCAAGCGTAATTAAAATTTAGATATTTTTTGGTTCGTGCAAAAGTATACTAAACCTTTTACACGAGCAAAGATTTTTTTCACTTTAAAGCTTTATCTCAAAGCAAAGAATGGAGCTTGAAACATCTCTCCGGCTTTATTGTAGAACTTGACGAGCCAGGATTGGAATAGAAATTAGGCGTGTTGGGTAACACTTTTTTAATTTGTTATTTTTAATCTAAATAAAATCACCAAGCGAAACAAACAGTTTTTTGTTTTTGAATTTTAATAAACACACAAGTATATATTTATACGTGAAGATACAACTTACGTACAAATAATAACTCAAAAGCTATTTTGGTACTCAAATATTGCCAAACTTTCAGCATTCAAGTTAGTTGACGCACGAATACGGACGCGATCGCTCAACCGATAACTTAAACCAAATTGTGTAGGTTCGTTAGTTGTTAATATTCTGAGTACCGACACCGAAAGATTGTTAGAAAGATCGACATTACCTTCCGCCGCCAATCCTAACGTTGAGTTGCGTGATTCTTCAGAAGTAGTGACCGTGGGAAACAAACGCAATTCATCTAAGCCAAAAGCATTACCAATACGACTAAACGTGCTTTGAAAATTGCCCAAAATTGCCGAACCTGCTAAATTAGCCAAACCGAGGGTACTATCACCCCGTCCTAGAGTATCGACAAAGCCACCACCAATCAGCGCAATAATTTCATTTTGACTGCGGTTAGGATCGCTAGTTAATTCTAAATTGTCAAAGATTTGACTAGCCGCACCTGCAACTCTAGCTTGAACGCGCACGGTACGCAGAGAGCCAAACTCCGTAGCCAAAGTATCATTAATTTCTGAAGAAATCGGTGAACTTGGAACCCTAGATTGAGTAACTTCAGGAACTCTCGCCACCAATTGAACATCAAGATTGGGGTCTAAGCCGCGATCGGGAATAAAAGTTGCTCGATTTTCGTAGCTGCGATCGAGAACAAATTGAGTAGTAAACAAATTCACGCCACCACTACGCAAGCGAATATTACCTTGAGGACGAATATCGTCTAAGGAACCATTGAGAGTAAGCGTACCACCCGCTTGAAACTGCAAAATTGGTTGACGAGCGATCGCAATATTATCGCCGAGAGTTAAAAGTAAATTGTTAAATTCTAAAGAAGTGGATGCTTGACTAGAATTAGCTGGACGTAAAGAATTAGCTAATTGTTGACTAGAAGAATTTGTTGCTTGAGCTTCACCTAGCAATACTTGACCATCGGCTAATAGCACTTCACCGCCAATGACGGGACTAAGAACAGCGCCGCTAATTATCACATTACCACTAGCACCACCCCGGTACAAGCTGCGGAGATTGAGCGCTAATCTGTCTAAACTTACAGTTAAAGGATTAGTTAAATCGGGGTCATTGGCTGGCAATCTTCTAAAAATTGGCAAAACGCCTTGAACGACTACTTGACCTTGAGAAAAACTGCCTCGAAGATTTTCAACTTCAAGGCGGTCAAAATCAAAGTCTACAGTGCCAGTTACATTAGTTAAGGGTTCTGGTAAAGCTTGAAAAGTAATAGTGGCGTTGTTTATTGCCGCCACCCCTGTAGCTACAGGTTGGTTGAGAGTTCCCCGAACTTGGAGTTGAACTGTACCTTGACCGTTTTGCCAGGCTACTTGGTTTGTAAATAAATTGAGCAGCGCCAACCCTTGATCTTGAACGTTGATATCTAAAGTAATGCGATCGCCTAGGTCGGGTTTAACGGTTACAAAAGGTAATGCTAGAGGAATATTGCCGCTAATTGTCACGGGTTCGGGACTATCAACTTTAATACTGCTGTCAAAGTTTAACCGAGCATTAGCATAACTAAGATTAGCAATGGCGCTATTAATTGCTTTTTGATTTAGAGTACCGTTTGCTAAACTAAGGTTGCCTGTGACTTGAGGATTAGAAAATTGACCTGTTAAAGTTGCTTGAGCGTTTAAGTTTCCCGTTACATCTACAGGCAATTTGACAAAACTACTAAGCGTTTCTATGGGAAAGTTGTTAACTTGCAACTTTCCTGATTGCCTTTTACCGCCAATTTGACCGCTAAAGGCAATTAAAGATTTGTCTGATTGCAGGCGCAAGGGTGCAAAGGTCAACTCGCCTCCCATAAAGCTACCTGCGGCGGTTACTTGGTTAGCTGTGTAATAGTTGCCTAATTTCCAGTCTTTGCCGTTGATATCAAACTTTACTGATAAGCCATCGGGTACAGCACCATTAATAGCGATGTCTGCATTAAAAATGCCTTCTAAATCTTCTAGTTTAGGTATGGTTGGGGAATTGCCACGACGCTGTTGTTGCTGTAGCTGGAGTAGCGTATTAATTTCGGAATAGCGGCGCAATTGAGCAAGTAAAGATGCGCCCGGTAAGCCTACAGGTACAGTGTTAAGAATACTTGCTCCTCCGGCAGTTGGTAATACTTGCCCTTGAGAATTTTGTAAGCTGATTAATTGAAAAGCAGCGATCGCATCGGCAACTTTTCCATTTGTTACTTTAAGTTGACCTTTAACTTGAGGTGCGCCAGAACCGTTGGGCGTATAGCTTCCGGTTGCTGCATAAAGACTTTCACCAATTTTAAAGCGCGCATCAGTTAAACTTACAGCGCCGTTGTTATAAGCAAATTGTCCGGTAAATTCTTCACCTTTAAGCCGTCCTAAAACAGGTTGAGAAATAGCCACATCACCAGCAACGGCAAAGGTTTGTTTATTTATTGTAAAGTCTCCAGTTAGCAACCCTGCTACAGGTTCGGAACCTAAAACCGTATTAGGCAAGCGCAATTTTAATATGGCTAAGGGGAAGTTTTCGATATTTAAAAGGAGATTTTCGCCGTTAGTTCTTCCGGTGGCGATCGCGCGATCGCGTTGTACTGTAAAAGAGTTTGGAAAATAATTAGTATCTAAATTTAAAGTAATGCGATCGCTCGTGCCTTTAACTTCCAAATCCACGCCGCTACTCGTAGCAACTTGCAAGTTTCCGGTTAAAACTCTTTCAAAAGCCAGGTTATTTACTACCAAGTCCCGCAGGCGCAACGCACCGACTACATTAGGAGTAGGTAAACTACCGCTAATTCTCCCAGCAAAATCTCCTCGTCCGGCTAAAGCTACAGTATTAGGTAAGTTGAAAGGTAAATCTTGCAGAGCGTAATTTTTGGCTTGAACTTGCAAGTTTAGCGATTCAATAGCAGGAATTTGCGGATTTACAAACACAACTCCACTAGCCAAAGTGTCTTGAGACGTAGCTTGTAAGATAGTAATTTTTCTGCCATCCCATTCAATAGCCGCTTGTAGTGGTTGCGTTACTAAAGAAACTCCTTGAGATAAACGTACTTGTCCTTGAGCGCGAACTCCTGCCAAGCTAATATTTGCTACATTCCCAGTTATCTGCAATTGACCGTTTAGACTTCCGCGCAAATCTGGAGAAAATTGACTTAGTTGCAGTTGGTTAGGATTAGCAAGTGCTTGAAAGTTACCTTTATTTAAAGCAATATTTGTTGCCACAATCTTACCACTGGTAGCATTTAAGCGTCCTCTACCAGTGGCAGAAATTGCATCTAGTGCAAAAGAATCAGTAGTTCCCGCCGCTACAAATACCCCGCTTACTTTGCCTCTAAACTGCGGCGGTACTTCTGTCGGAACTATTTGTTGTAATTGAACTTCTTGAGCTTGGACATTGGCACGCCAATTACCTTTATTTAGTTTGATATTTGTAGCGGTAACGGTTCCTTCGGCAATGTTCAAGCGTCCAATCCCGGTAGCTGCGATCGCGTTTGGCTGAAAAGATGCCGTTGTTCCCGACGCATTAAATATTGCTGTTAGTCTACCATTACGAAACTGAGGTGGTACTTCTAAAAGGCTACCCAACTGGACGTTTTGGGGTCTGACTACCGCTTGCCAATTACCTTTATTTAGCTGAATATTGGTAGCCGTAACTGTGCCGCCACCAATACCTAATTGACCAATCCCTGTAGCTGTGAGGGTTTCGGGTGTTAAAGACTTGATGGAACCTAAAACGTTAAATCGACCGCTTAAAGGCGCTTGCAAAGCTGGTGGAACGGTAGTTAGTTGTCCTAACTTCACTTTGTTGGCAATAACTGATGCTCTAAAAACATCTCCTTCTAATCTGCCTGCCGCTTGGACTGTACCACCACCTACAGCTAATGTTGTATTGCGGAAAGTGAAGGTATCGGCGTTATTAATAACTATTTGTCCGCTACCGGGGTAAGTTGCTTGGGGTGCTTGCCAATTGACAACGGTTTGTAAGTTACCGATCGCACCACCAACAACAGTTTTCGCCGATACTGTACCCAGTTTAAATTGTGGCGAGACATTATACTGGCGGGCGATCGCATCTCCTGGAATATTTCGCGCTACAGTATCAAACCCTAGTTGCGGTGTTTCTCCTAGTTTAATAATCCCATTTCCAGTAATTTGTCCCCCGGCGGTGGGAATTGCTTGAATATTTCTCAAAGCAATTACCGATTTTGCGGGTGCAAAGGCAAACTCGCTGCGGATTTTACTAAAATTTATTTTGTCAACGCGGGCGATTTTTGTATTAACTACCGTACCGGATAAAATTGGCGTGTTAAGAGCGCCTACCAACTGCACGTTAGCGCGGACTGTACCGCTTACAGGTACGGGTAACTGGAGTTTTAAAGTTTTTTGAGCCTCAGCTACTGTTACCGATGGCGCTACAGCACTGATGTTGTAACCCCGCTTTGTGTCTAAAGTTCCATTTGCGGTTGCAGCAATCAAACCGTAGCTAGTAGTAACTTTATCTAGTCCAATAAGTGTTTCTTTAAAACGCAAAGTACCGTTGGTTTGATTAAAAGCTTGGGGTAGTTGCCTAACTTTGGCGGTAACGGCGTTTAAATTAGCTGTGCCAAATAATAATGTTGGTTGTTCGCGTTGGCTTTGAACTTTTAAGCTTCCGCTAACTCTACCAGATTGGAGGTCTATAGGTAACTTTATTAACCGAGTTAATTCCGATGCTAAAACATCTTGAGCGCGTAGCTGTAAATTTGTTGCTTCAGTTTTAGGGCGAGTTTCTCCTTGAATTGAGATGCTACCCTTAGTAGCTAATTGACCGCTTAAATCGTACCTAACTAACTGATTATTTTCTAGAAGTTGAGCCGAACCACTATTTATGGCAACTCGTACTTGATTTTCGCCTTTAGTTTGGATATTTGGCGCTAGGACAACATTAGCGTTTTGTACTCGAATATTATCTAACTGAGTTTTAAAAGCTCCTTCATTCTCTTGAGCGTTAATAGTAGTGGCAATCCATTGTCCTGTTCGATCTTGGTCGATGTAAACATCAGGATTAATTAAGGTCACGTCTAGCTTCAAAGTACGAGTAAAAGCTAGTTGAAACAAGTCAAACTTAACTTCTACAGCTTCCACCGTAGCGCGATCGCGGTCTGTCGGGGTTGCAGGTATAGCAGACTTACCAAAACGCAAGCTAGTGAGCGAAACTCTTTCAACTTGACCTAATTGAACATTTCTATTTAGGGTTTGAATTAAATTTGCTTGAACTATCGGCGCTAATCGCTCTTGCACAAATACCCACAACCACCAAGCACCCCCCGCAGTGCCAATTACAAGCGGAATGCCTAAATATATTCCCGTGCGTCTTAGTAAAACAAACCAAAAACGCTGACGGGAATTAGATGATGTAGTTTGGCTATCAGAGTCGAACAATTTCGTCATTACACCCCATTAGCAAGAACGATTGAACTGTCCATAGATGTTACAACTGGTGTGTTCAGAGGGCAAGTAGTACAAAGAAGGATTAATAGCGCGATCGCGCTATGGTAAAACTTAGGACACTAAATTTATTTATTTTAAGTTAACGCTAGTTCTTTTTGTTAGACAATGATGAAACCCTAAAATGAATGATTGAGGCTCGAAACTAAAAATGGTCGCACCTATGCGTGTATTTGTTTTATTATTTAATGCTCGTACCGAAAACGAGGGTATCCATACAATTCAAGTAGGCGATCGCAATAAGCTTTTGATGTTTGAGTCAGAAGACGATGCTACTCGCTTTGCTTTGATGCTAGAAGCTCAAGACTTTCCCCCCGCTACGGTAGAAAGGATGGATAGCGATGAAGTAGAGGAATTTTGCCAAGGTGCGGGTTACGATTGGGAACTTGTTCCTGATGGCGCTTTAGCCGTACCACCAGAAAGCAATGTTGAAGATACTGACTGGAAAGCAGAAGGCAAAAACCCACCACCCGAAAGCGATGGAGACTTGCCAGATACAGAATTAGATCGCCTTCGTCGCCAGTTTGAAGGATTGCTATAAAAATGAGTAATTTGGATCGGGGATACTTATTAACAGAACAAGTTAATACCAATAGCCAAAATTTAGACAAGCTAAGTTGTTTGGAGTTGGTAGAGTTATTTAACCGCGAAGATGAAAATGCGACTTCCGCCGTAGCATCAGCAAAGTTGCAACTCGCCACAGCTATCGAACGCACCGCCGAGGCTCTAAGACACGGTGGCAGGTTATTCTACATCGGTGCGGGAACCAGTGGCAGATTGGGAGTATTAGATGCCGCCGAGTGTCCGCCAACTTTTTGCAGTCCGCCGGAATTGGTGCAAGGTATAATTGCTGGGGGTGCGGAAGCTTTACTGCGAAGCTCGGAAGAGTTGGAAGATCGCGCTGAAGATGGATATAGTGCGATTTCAGTGCGTCAAGTTACCGAGTTAGATGTCGTTGTCGGCATTACCGCCGGAGGAACCACACCCTATGTACATGGGGCTTTACAAGCCGCCAGACAAAGAGGCGCAACAACTATTTTTATAGCTTGCGTCCCCGTCGAACAAGTAAGTACGGACGCAGATATTGACATTCGGCTCTTGACTGGTGCAGAAATCCTTGCAGGTTCTACAAGGCTTAAAGCTGGTACGGCGACTAAACTTGCTTTAAATATTTTATCTACCGGGGTAATGGTACAGCTAGGCAAAGTTTACGGCAATCGCATGATTGATGTAGCAGTTACCAATAAAAAGCTACGCGACCGCGCCATCCGAATGTTGCAGGACTTAACAGACTTAAATCGAGACGATGCGGGGTTATTGCTAGAACAAAGTGGTAAATCGGTCAAACTTGCTCTAGCCATGCACTGGACGGGCTTAGATAAAACAGAGAGCGATCGTTTATTGTCCCGACATCAGGGTAATTTGAGAGCCGCCATCGATAGTCATAATTTGGGTAATGGGTAATAAAGAGTATCCCAATGACCAATTATCAATAACTCAAGCAATACTGCCGCGCTTTCGGGCTTCTTTGTAGGAAATTCCCACATTTTGTAAGCCTGCCTTAATCATTTGCTGTTCTAGCAGCGCAAAAAAACTAGCGCGATCGCCTCCTCGTACTACTGCCTGATTGTGCGCCTCTGCCAATGCTACGGGGTAGCCATAGCCTTTTTGCACCTGTGCCAGCATCAACCCCAAAGAGTGTTCTAAAAGTACCGAATCTTCGGCTACCCAAGCGGGTAATTCTATGCGAGCGATTTCTGTACCAACGTGGACGTAGCAAAAATAAATAACGTGAGCATTATAAGACTCAGTAATTCGCGCCGAACTCCGCCAAAAAGCGCTGCGTTGCCCAGGTTTTAGCTCAATTGTCCACAAAGCCGCATCTTTAAGCGGTTCTAGTACCTGACATGGCAGTTTTTCTAATTGATTCGGGCAATAACTAATGCAATCGGGATTTTCGTGAATGCAGGCTTGCAAGCGTAAAAAGTTGAGAGCTTCCCCGCTCCTTGAGGCGCTAAGATAACCCATAATTGGAATATTAAATTCTTGCAACCGATCCCAAGCTGCAATAATTGGCGGTAAAATGCGATCGCGCGCTTCGTGGGGTAATTGTTCTAAAAACCAGTAAATCAACGATCCATCAACCATTGCCAAAGTTGGCACAGACATCGGCGCGCTTCCGGCTAATTCTGCCAAAATTACGGTTTCTGAGGCAGTACGCTTATAACCCATCCATTCCTCAGTCCGAATTCCCCATTGCCTAGAAACATACAAATCTTCAGCACGGTAGAATACTTCGGGCAAACTATCCAATAATGGATGGCGATTTTGTCCGTAGTGCAGCATTACTCTACCAATATTTAGTAAATAACAGTAGGCAATTTCGTGATGGCTGGGAGCAATTTGCGAACCATCAGTAGCAATTACTGTATGAACTAGAGGCGCTACAGGTAAATCGATGCAGGTATTGAGGGGTTCTACAGGAGTTGCGGCATTAAATAATATGCGATCGCGCCATTGATTTTGTTTTTCTACTAAAGCTGCTTGTTGCGCGTAAGCCGCCGATAATAATTGCTGTGCTAAATTCATCCGTTGGCGACTAGCCGCCGCTTCTGTTGTCAGGTGCTGGCTAATGCCTTGCATAGAATTTGCTAGTTTTGTCAGATCAAGCATTGGTAGCTCCTAGCCTATCTATTCAACGTTAGCAGGTAGGAAAGTTTTTTTGAGTAAATACAGGTAGCGATATTAGTTCAATACCGGGGGTTTGGCTGGCTGATTCTCGCTCGGATGTGGTATTGTAACCCCAATCAGCTAAATACAGCTTTACAGACGCAAGATGAGGCTGTTGTTGCACTAATTGCAAGGTTTTTAGCCGATCTTCTACAAACCATATTTTAACAACGTTGGTTTCTGCCATTAATTCTGTTAAAATTTGATGTTTTGGACGCTTGGATTCTTTACCAATAATCAACTTTGAGGGCATTTCTACCCCTTGCTGTTGCAATAGTTGGCGGACAAAGCGCCCTTCTTTGGTAGTAATAATTATTGGCTGCAATTGGCTATCCACAAGACTTTGCATTTTTTCAACTACGCCGGGATAAAATCTGTGCAAATTCAGCCAGCTTGGTTTATCGGTACTAATCCATTCATCGCGGATTTGGTCTAGTTTTAGAGCAATATCTGAGGCAATTAATTTATCCTCTAGTAAAGTAGCTTGAGCAATTTCTCCCCACCATTGCAATATTTCTAGTTCGGAAACTCCATCTATTAAAGCCTTAACTAATACTGGCATTTCCCAACCTGTTTCAATTATAGGTCGCAAGCGATAGAAATTTTCTGCTATGTCTGCTGCTGGCGTAACGCTACTAGGATTCCAGATTTGGCAATAAGTACGCCAAGCGGTTTCAAAATATTCTATCAACCCATCGCAGAGTACACCGTCAAAGTCTAGGGCTAAAATGCCAGAAATATCTGCCTTCATTGTTTTGGCTTGATAGTTTTTTGTCTATCCTTGCATACAATGCTATTTGATTAAACTGGGGTGCTAGGATTCGAACCTAGGAATGCCGGGACCAAAACCCGGTGCCTTACCACTTGGCGACACCCCATTGATTTCACCTTAGCCATTGTAGCAGTCATTAGTAGGAAAATGTCAACTTATTTTGCGCTTTTGCAAAAAAGCCGTTAACTTTTCCAGTCGTATTCCATATATACAGCCGTTTCTATAGCTTTTTCTTTACCTAAAATGCCAACAACGTAAAGCGACATATCAATTTCCGCAGAGATTCCGGCAGATAAAATTATTTTGCCATTATCTACAAAGCGATCGCCTGCTCTAATTTCTGTATTGGGAGCAATTTTTTTGAGTAAATCTATAGCGAGGTGATGAGTAGTTGCAGCTAAGTTCTCTAGCAACCCAGCTTTAGCTAGTAGCAAAGCACCTGTACATACCGACAGCAATAACTCTGACTGCAACGAGCATTTTGCAATCTAAATCAAGTTTTAACTTGATTTTGCATTTCGCGGCGCGTACCATAACCGCCAGGTACTAACAAAATATCTGGCGGCGGACAAGTTTTTATCCTGTACTGCGGGTTGACGCTTAACTGATTTCGAGCAATTATTGGTTTTAAGTGTTCGGCAACTATATAAACATTAAACGGCTTTAAATTTTTTCGTCCACTCGTAACTCCAAACACCTCGTAGGGTTCGCAAAAGCCTAGAACTTCTACATCATCAAAGACCAAAATTGCCACATTTCGAGTTTGCATCGTCACCTTGATTACTTAAAAATATAACTAGAATAGAATTACAGTAATTGTTATCTTCTAAAACGTTACTGTTTACGTAACGAGCATCTATTTTAGTAGTTATTTAACTATAAAAATAATATACTTATCCCATTTTTAGGCATCAACTTTATGAGCGCTGATAAGTTTAAATTTAGTTCTTTGCTCGTAGGGAGCTTTGTTTTATTAGTTCTTGCGATCGTGTTTAAGCCATTTACAATTGTCAATGCTGGTGAAAGAGGCGTAATTTTAAATTTTGGAAAAGTTCAAGACAAGGTTTTGGACGAAGGGATTCATCCTATTTTACCTATTGTTACCCAAGTTAAACGCCTCTCTGTTCGCGTTCAACAAAATAGTTTTACGGCGGACGCAGCTTCTAAAGATTTGCAAAAAGTTTCTACTCAGCTTGCAGTAAATTGGCATATTGACGCAGCGCAAGTTAATAAGGTTTTTCAACGCATTGGTGACCAAGAGGAGATAATTAGTAGAATTATTACCCCAGCAGTTTCGGAAGTGTTGAAAGCTGCTACTACTAATAAAACCGCCGAAGAAATTATTACTAAACGCAACGATTTAAAACAAGAAATTGATAACAATCTCAAAAATCGTTTAGCTAATTACAGTATACTTATTGATGATGTTTCTTTAGTTGATTTTACTTTTTCTCCAGAATTTAGTAAAGCGATTGAATCTAAACAAATAGCCGAACAAGAAGCCAAACAAGCAGAATTTATTGCTCTTAAAGCCTCCAAAGAAGCAGTAGCAGAAGTGAATCGCGCCAAAGGACAAGCAGAAGCGCAAAGATTGCAACGGCTAACTTTAACTAAAGAATTGCTGCAAAAACAAGCAATCGAAAAATGGGATGGTCGGTTTCCGACTGTAATGGCTGGCGATGGTGCATTACCGTTAATAAATCTCGATGCTACTACCTTATCTGCACCAAAAGCTAAGTAGACTATTGAGTTAATAAATCTAGCAATTTTTCTATAGCGCGATCGCTAAGTTCTTCTAAGTTCAAAGTTCGCTCTACCTTAGCAAAGTCTCGCTCTATTGATTGGGTATAACTAGGATCGTAATGAAATTGCAATAAGTCTTTGACAAAACTGCTCCATAATCCACTATTAATTAGTTGCTCCCATTGATTTATTTTTTCTTTACCATAACGAGGTTTAAGCAACTGCAACTTAGCTTTCAAAATTTCTGGGTTATCTACTAAGTGGGGATAAGCAGCTAATAAAAACTGCACTCTAGCCTCTAATGGCAATTGAATCTCCGTGCAGCTTGCTTGCTTCATTTTTTGCCACAAAGACGGCGGTAAATGAACTTGTCCAATTTTATTACTTTCTGATTCTACCCATACAGATAAACTTGGATTGAAGCTTTGTAGTTGTTGCAATAATAGCGACTCAAATTGTTTTTGCGTAGGTTGAGAAATCGGTTGGTTCGTCCATTCTTCTCCCAAAAGCGAACCGCGATGATTGGCTAAAGCTTCTAAATCGAGAACTTGTTGATTTGGGCGTTGACTTAATTGCTGCAAAATATGGGTTTTACCTGTGCCTGTAAGTCCGCAGAGTATTGTGTAATTAAGTTGTGCGGGTAATTGTGCTAATTGTTCGCGCACGTAGGCGCGGTAAGTTTTATATCCACCTTCAAGCACCGTAACTTGCCAACCAACTTGAGATAGCACTAGCGCCATGCTATTAGAACGCTGTCCGCCGCGCCAACAGTAAACTAAAGGGTGATAGTTTTTATCTTTTGACTCAAAGTGGTCAATCAAGTGGTGCGATAGGTTATTGGCGACCAAAGCCGCCCCTCTTTTTCGGGCCAAGAAGGGAGATTGTTTATAAATAGTTCCAACTTCTGCCCGTTCTGAGTTATTTAATACAGGCAGATTGATCGCGCCGGGAATGCAGTCAGAGGCAAATTCGGCGGGAGAACGAACATCGATAATTTCGCTGTAGGTTTCTTTCCAAGGCTGGGTGGTAAAGGTGGGAGAAGGCGGCATTTACAATCAAAGTCTGTATCTCTTGATTGTGACACTGCCAGAATCTAATTGTTTGACCTATAAGCACCCCCAGACTTCGATAAAATAAAAACATGGTACAAATTTCTAAAACAGTAACTATTCCTGACAGCGAACTTGAAATTAGTGCAATTCGCTCTCAAGGTGCTGGCGGTCAAAATGTTAACAAAGTAGCAACGGCGATTCACCTGCGTTTTGACATTAATGCTTCTTCTTTACCTAGCTATTACAAAGAGAAGCTATTGCAATTGAGCGATCGCCGAATTACAAAAGAAGGTGTAGTTGTGATCAAAGCGCAAGAACACCGCAGTCAAGAACAAAACCGCACTGAAGCAATCGCCAGACTAAAAGAGCTAATTAGAAGCGCCACTATCGTCATCAAATTCCGCAAACCCAGCAAACCATCTCGAAGTTCTCAAACAAAACGCTTAGATAGCAAAAGCAAGCGATCGCAAATTAAGGCAACTAGAGGAAACATTACTGAATAATTTTAAAGTTTTCTAATATAGGATTTTTGCTAACGTTGGATTTGTAACTAGGAGTTTACAAATTATGGCAAAGCCAACTGTTTACGGTATTCCTCAAAGTACCTATGTCCGTACCGTGCGATTGCTGCTAGAAGAAGCAGGGATAGAATACGATCTCAAACCCGTTGATATTTTTAATGGTGAAACCCAGTCGCCGGAATACTTAGCAAAAAATCCCTTCGGCAAAGTCCCAACTGTTGAAGTTGAGGGCGAAACACTTTATGAAACAAGCGCTATTACTGACTATCTCAATACCGCGTTAGCAAACAATAAGTTTAGCTTGCCAACTCCAATGCTTCAGGCGAGGATGCGTCAAATTATGGCAATTATTGACAGCTATTTTTACGAGCCAGCAGTTAAAGCAATTGTTATCCAGCGCCTAATTCACTACAGTTGTAGATAATTTTAAGGAGCTTGGGAACGTTTACGGTAGTGATGGTAACGAGCAAGAGCTTGATGGTGTCGGCGCCAAAAAGACCAATGGAAGATCAAGTCTAAAGACCAAGAGCGG
>JAHHGY010000080.1 GCA_019359635.1 Chroococcus sp. CMT-3BRIN-NPC107 | reverse complement strand
TCACCTCCATTTTCACTCTTGTCCCTTCAATGCTCAACAATTGAACGCCCATACCCAGCCCCCTTTTTCTTTTCAGACAGTGTATTATCACTACCTAAATTCTATCATATCGAGGTCGCACCCCTTCTCTAGAGAGCTTATTTTAAGTATTGCTTGTAAAAAAAATACTCAATAACTAGAAATTAGCTCGTTTAAGCTGCGAAATTGAGACAGATAGCGTTTTCTAGCCTTTAAACTGCCAGCGCTACAAGGAACAATTCTAACTGAGAGCAACAATTTTTGGATGATTTATCCAAATGATGTTCGTTTTAATTCAATGTAGGGAATCTTAAGAGCAATAGATTGGCTGCAAAGATGAGTCTAGATTGAACACACATTGTTTGGCGCGTGTCAAGGTAGGAATAACTAATGGTAGAACCTGAAAATGGGCTAGTTGGTCGATTAGTCAAATCGGGAAGTGCGATGGTGGAGAAAGAAAAACAAAGACTAAAAGCATTGTCAGAGTTAGGATTGCTGCAATCTCAAACTATCCCTGTTTTTGAAGAAGCAACTCAAACGGCGGCAGAATTATTAGATGCCCCGATTTGTACTTTAGGATTTGTAGATCGTCATCGTCACTTGTTTAAGTCGGCGGTAGGTTTATCGCGCTTGGGATTGATGAATAAAATTGCTCAAGAGCGCCAATTACCTAGAGAAGAATCATTTTGCAACATAGTAGTAGAAAGTCAACAAGTTTTAGTCATTAATGACACGATGCTATGTTCAGATTTTGCTAAAAAGATTTTGGTACAGCAATATGGCATTCGTTCTTACCTAGGAGTACCGTTAATTGATACCCAAGGAAACTGTTTGGGTGCGATCGCCATTATGGAGCAGCTACCGCGCACTTTTACGCCCAAAGAGCAACAAAGTCTAGAAATTATTGCTCGTTGGAGTATGAGCGAATTTGAACGTCTTTGGTTGCTCAGTAATAAATTTTCTAGCCAAGCAACCTTAATAAATAAACATCCGGCTGCCTCGTCTCAACCTATATACATCAACCAAACCACCCTAGAAAAATCAATTTTTACTAAAGCTAACGCCGATTTACCAAATCTTGAACTAGCTAGTTCCGAAAAAATGGTCGTTGGGGGAAATTTTGTCACCGAAACTCTAAACGTTAAGCTCGAACTACTAGAACAGTTAATTCAAGAACTACGTACCCCTTTGACATCTATACTCGGAATGGCTACGGTATTGAGGCGGGAAATTTATGGTCCGCTAATGACCAAGCAAAAAGAATATTTAGAGATCGTCCAAAAAAGCGGTAGATACTTACTATCGCTAGTTAATGAAATTTCCGAACTTGGAACTATCACAACCAAAGTTGAAAACCTCGATCTGACAACAGTAGATATTGAAATGCTGTGTCAGCAAGTGACTCATAGCTTGGAAGAAGTGACAAAACGTAAAGAACAACAAATTCGTTTATCTATCGAACGCGATCGCTCTCGTGCTTGGGTTATAGATAAAGAGAAAGTTAGGCAATTGTTGTATCACTTGCTCTTTAGCGTCATTCAATCTGCTACTACTAGCAGTATTATTCGCGTCCATGTTTTTAGTTCAACCGATAGTAGAAAAATTGCTGTTTCAGTTTCCCATCCCTGGTTAGGAGATGGTTTGACAGATATTGAACCTATATTTGCTCGGTTGCCAGCACTTGCCCATGATGCTGTAACCCGTCACGATGCAAGGGAAACAAACTTATTATCGTCATCACAATACGAAGATTTTGTTGTACCCACTGATATAGATAGTTTAGAACCAGAGGCAGGAGAACAAAGAAATCGTCTTACCAAACAGTTACATTCCCTTAGCGACTTACGCCTTTGTTTGGCTTGTTATTCAGCGCAAATTCATAGTGGAGAAATATCGATAGAATTGACCCCAGATGCTGGACATCGTTATTTATTGAGTTTGCCTGATTTCGAGTTGCCAAAAATAATTCCTAGCTGCTAAATTATGATTGTTTTTGTGGATAATAAGCTTCAGCACTGCCTTTAATATTTTTGGCACTATGTAGGGTTTGGCGTAAATTAAATACACTGCCCTTTTGGCCTAGTCTCGGCTTTTTTCCTATGAATTCAATTTGGCAACAATTTACTCTCAGCAACCTGCAACTGCAACAGTGGCACAATACCAGCTTCCTGCACCGCTTTATTGGACTATTACGCAACTGGCGACAAAGCAGTTGGTCGCTCCAATGGTCTGAAAGCTTAGGGGCATTATTGGTTAGTTTGACTATAGGACTAGCGCCTTTTGTCTCTAACGATTTGGTTAAAGTATTGCTGCTTGCTTGTGCTAGTTTTTGGGTACTGCTGACAGTGGCAGACGATACCAAAACTAAAGCTACCCCGATTCATTGGTTGGTATTGCTACATTGGGCAATTGCCACTGTGGCAACGGCTTTGTCTCCGGTCAAGACTGAAGCTTTGGCTGGTTTAATGAAGCTAACTTCTTATTTGTTGCTATTTGCTTTATCCGCGCGGGTTCTGCGACTGCCTGGGCTGCGAAGTTTTGTAATTGGTGTTTACCTCCATGTTGCCTTAATTGTCAGCGTGTATGGAGTACAGCAATGGTTTGATAAAGTAGAACCTCTGGCAACTTGGAACGATCCGACTTCAAGCCAAGCAACGGCGACACGAGTTTATAGTTATTTAGGCAATCCCAATTTACTTGCTGGCTACTTATTACCTGCCTTAATTTTAAGTTTGGTAGCAGTATTTGCGTGGAAAAGATGGACGGCAAAAGCTTTAGCTTTAACAATGTTTTGCGTTAATACAGCTTGTATGGCTTTTACTGGTAGTCGTGGCGGTTGGATTGCAACGGTGGTGGCGTTGGTGGCGGTGGTATTATTGCTGCGTCAGTGGTGGGCGCAATATTTGCCGCGTTTTTGGCGCAAGTGGGCGATCGCAATTTTTATTGGTGGTTTGGCTATTTTGTTATTGACGGCAATAGTTTTAAGCGAACCAATGCGCGATCGCGTTTTAACGATTTTTGCGGGTAGAGATGATAGTAGCAACAATTTTCGTCAAAATGTTTGGGCGGCAGTATTTGAAATGATTCGCGATCGCCCAATATTAGGTATTGGCCCTGGTAACGATGCTTTTAATAAAATTTATCCTCTCTACCAGCGTCCTCGGTTTACGGCTTTAAGTTCTTACTCGGTGCTGCTCGAAATTGCTGTAGAAACGGGTTTTGTTGGTTTGGCGTGTTTCCTGTGGTTATTAGTCGTAACTTTAAATCAAGGCTGGGTACAATTGATGCGCTGGCGGGAAACAAGAAATCGTGAAGGGTTTTGGTTAATTGGGGCGACGGCAATTATTATTGGTATGCTGGCTCATGGAGCGGTAGACACTGTCTGGTATCGTCCTGAAATTAATACTATTTGGTGGTTAATAGTAGCTTTAATTGCTAGTTATTATCCTAGTTCATCTCAAGGCTCGACTTTATCAAAACCTAAGTTATTGAACGAGCAATAGACCTAATTGTTACAAACTATGTTATTTTAATACAAACTGGGCTAGTATATTTACTAGATTGATGAATGTAGCATTTTTCTATTCTTGTACGCATAATAAGTATCTTCTATGGAATGTTCTTCTGTGTCTTTAGCCGATCGAATAGTTTTGGTAACAGGAGCTAGTGGTTTTATCGGAGAGCATTTGTGCGCTCGGCTGCACAACATAGGGGCTGAAGTTCACGGCATCTCTCGAAGCGAACAGCCCTCCACTAATGTCCTACGCTGGTGGCAAGGGAATGGGGCAAGTTTAGAAGATATGCGGCGTATTTTAACTACTGTCAAGCCCGATGTTATTTTTCACTTGGCAAGTTATGTTTCTGGCGATCGCAGTCTTAAAGCTGTACTACCGACCTTGTATAGCAATTTAATTAGTACGGTCAATTTGCTGACTCTAGTTGCCGAGATGGGGTGTCGGCGGGTAGTTGTGGCAGGCTCCTTAGAAGAACCAGAACTAGGGGAACTTCCTATTGCCTGCTCGCCTTATGCGGCAGCCAAGTGGTCGGCAAGCGTCTATACGCGAATGTTTTATCAGCTTTATCAAGTTCCGGTGGTGGGAGCGCAACTTTTTATGGTGTACGGCCCCGCGCAAAAGGATCTAAATAAGCTAATTCCCTACGTGACACTTTCTTTGTTGCGAGGTGAAACCCCAAAATTGAGTAGTGGTAAGCGTCAAGTAGATTGGATTTATGTTGGCGATATCGTGGATGGCTTAATGGCAGCAGCTCAAAAGGTTGGAATTGAGGGCGAAAATTTTGAACTAGGTTCTAGTAAATTAACTCCAGTTTCAACGGTTGTCTATCACCTTAATCAGTTGATCGATCCCAATATTCGACCGTTGTTTGGAGCTTTAAACGATCGCCCTATGGAACAAGTTCGCACCGCCAACATTGCTAGTGCGATCGCGCGTCTAGGTTGGCATCCTCAAACCTCTCTAGAAGAGGGGCTAGCCAAGACCGTTAACTGGTATGCTTCTCAGTTAGGTAAATAATTAATCCTAATCCTGATAATAGTTGCACCATTAGTAACAGAACAATCAAACCATTTAAGGTTAAATGTACGGGAGTTGCCCAACGCCGGCGACGAAAACGCAAAATAATTGTGGCGGTAGTAGAGAGTAAAATTATCAGCGCGATCGCACTGTAGGCATGAGTAGCAACTATAACTAACTTAAAAGCAAATACTTCTAAAAGCCATACAATTACCGTTAGCGATAGTAAGCTAATGCCTAGATATTTGTGAATTTTCTGGAGGCTAAACGTTTGCATTACATCCAGTCCGCTTTTGCCTAATCTAGCATTGCGGTAGCGCCAACCATAGGTTGCAACAATTATCGCCAAGCCTACAACTACTAAGCCACTGAGAGGATGTAATAAAATTATCCAGTTTAAATTCACTATACATTACTCTTTTTCGTACATTTGCTTGTGCTTTGCGAGTAACTGGAGGTATTGAGGATTTGTTTTTGCTTCCATCCATTTAAGCTTAAATATTGCCGCCGATTCTGCTTTAATTGGATCTACTTCATTAGGTAAAATCTCTTGTCTTCCTGCCATAACTGCGGCTTTTGTTAGTTCTTTTTGGGGATTTTGCTTATATTTTCTGCCGCTTTTATGATTTGCATACCTGCGCGATCGCGTATAACCCATTTGAATAAATTTTCGAGCCATATCTGCGCCTACAAAGTCATCTTGGGCGAGATATTCTAAAAATAGTTCATAGATTTTTTCACTTGACTGCTGGGCAATTTCAGGGTTTTTGAATCGCCAATAAGGCAGAATTTCAGATTTGTAAGGTTCTACCAAAAGTACGCCCTGTTCGCCTTTGCCAACTCGGTATAGGTCTGGGCGATCGCGAAAATTAATATTTTTAAAATCTAGAGAATAATCAAAAGGTAACATTTAGAAAAACAAGAGACGTTTTATCAACGTCTCAAGGCAAATAAAAGTGTTAAATCAAGATAGTTATTTTTTACCTGTAACTTTCTCAACAGCTTTCTCAGCACCTTCTACAGCTTTTTCAATGATGTTTTCCCCAGGATTTTCTTTTCTGTATTCCTTCAAGTTCTCCTCAAAGACTTTATCTGGGTTTTTCTCAGCTTCCAATTGTTCTTCATAAGCTCGTTCGCGATCGCTTACCGATTGACTTTGCTTATCCAAGTTTTCTTGCTGAATCAGTTTTTGGTTAGGAGTTGCGGCAAAACTTGGCTGACTGCTAATAGCAAATAAGCTACAAGTACTAATAAAACCAACTAGCAAAACTACGATAGTTCTTCTCAAAAAAATTGCTAAAACTTCCTGCATAAAACACCACTCCTTGTTTTTCTTAATTACTAGACGAAATCAGTGCTAATAAGCACTCAAAACCCAGGTATTAAATTCAAGACTGACAAGCATCCTACGTGGCAAGTCTTACCCGCGCCTACTATCCAAAGATACATTCAATGATTAAGCAGTGGTAGCAAGGATACTAATAATCCCTGCTACTACTCCAAGTTGATTAACCTTTACGCATCATCTAACGCGGCAATTCCTGGAAGTTCTTTACCTTCTAGCAATTCCAAACTAGCACCACCACCTGTAGAAATATGACTCATTTGGTCAGCAAGTCCAACTTTTTCAACCGCCGCCACTGAATCACCACCACCAATAATAGTAGCAGCGCCCGTTTTGGTGAGTTCAGCTAAAGAATAAGCGATCGCCTCTGTACCTTTAGCAAACTTATCAAACTCAAATACACCCATGGGGCCATTCCAAATTACACTCTTACAATCTGCTAAAGCTTCTTGAAAAGTTTTAATTGAGTCAGGGCCAATATCTAAACCCATGCCATCATCGGGAATGTTGTTAATACTAACAGTTTGAGCATTAGCATCGGGGGCAAATTTATCGGCAACCACTACATCGGTAGGTAATAGCAGCGACACGCCGCGCTCTTTTGCCTTAGCTTCCAAGGACTTGGCTAGTTCTAGCTTATCTTCTTCTACCAAAGACTTACCGACACTAATTCCCCGCGCCTTGTAGAAAGTAAAAATCATGCCTCCGCCAAGCAGCAACTTGTCGCACTTATCGATTAAGGTTTCAATTACGCCAATTTTACTAGAAACTTTAGAACCGCCAATAATCGCCGCTAAAGGACGCTGAGGATTTTCGATCGCATTTTGCAAGTATTGCAACTCTTTTTCAATTAAGTAGCCAGCCACCGAAGGACTAAGGTAATGAGTTACGCCTTCTGTTGAAGCATGAGCGCGGTGGGCTGTCCCAAAAGCGTCATTTACATACATATCAGCATTTGCAGCTAATTGTTTTGCAAATTCGGGATCGTTTTTTTCTTCTTCAGGATGGAAACGGACATTTTCTAGTAATAAGACTTGTCCATTTTGCATTGCTGCAACCTTGTTTGTAACTTCCTCTCCAATGCAGTCATCGCATTTAATGACTTCAGTACCGAGTAATTCAGACAAACGTTTAGCAACGGGAGTCAAGCGCAATTTATCTGTTACACCCTTGGGACGACCGAAGTGACTAGCTAAAATTGTTTTAGCGCCCTTTTGCATTAAGTCTTGAATGGTAGGTAGCGCCGCCCGAATCCTAGTATCATCAGTAATGTTGCCTTGGTCATCTAAAGGCACGTTAAAATCTACTCGAACAAGGGCGCGTTTGCCAGATAAATCGGAAGACGACAAATTTGCTAAAGTTTTTTTGGACACAGGGTTAATCTCCTAGGGCGCGTTTGTATTTTTGGTATGTCAATTTTTAGCACCGTCCACATTTTACCGGAGCAAGGTATCGTAGGTATCTACTAATGTTTAAGACTGTTTTATTTCCCATCGATCGCAGCCGAGAAACTCAAGAAGCGGCTCAAGTTGTTGTAAATGTCGTTCAGCAGTATCATAGTCGCTTGGTATTGTTATCGGTGGTAGAATCGCCTAGCGTTGAATCTCCAGGAGAACAAGTAATGACTTCTCCCGAAGCTGTCGCCCAGTTATTGCAAGATGCTCAAGCTTTATTTAGTCAGCAAGGTATCCAGGCAGAAGTTTTAGAAAAAGAAGGTAAGCCAGCTTTTACAATTTGCGATGTAGCTGACGAAGTTGGCGCAAATTTAATAGTTATGGGCTGTCGGGGGTTAGGATTAACTGAAGATGGAGCATCCGAAAGCGTTACCAATCGAGTAATTAACCTTTCTCCTTGTCCTGTGCTGGTAGTTCCGTAAATGCGCCGTGCTGGTCAAAATATTCGAGAAATGGCACGTCAGCGCCGAATCAAAGCTCTATCATTAATTTGCGATCGCGCTATTTGCTATGTCACCCTTGGGCTTATTAGTTTGGGGGCGCGGTAGATACTCTATCCCACTTGGAGTTTATTTAGCTTGCTCCTTCCTGGCGACAATAAATGCAATTGCCGCTCAACACCTGTGGAAACGTGCTGATGATGCCGATCGCGGGGCTGCTGCCGAAGAACAAACTGCTGCAATTTTACAGCCATTGCAAGATCGAGGATGGCAAATTGAATATAAGGTTCCCCTTCCCAAGGGCGGAGACGTAGATATATTTTTGCTATCTCCTCAAGGCAATGCTTATGTTATTGATGTTAAATCTCATCAGGGTGAAGTTAGGGTAAATAGCGATCGCCTTTACCGACAGTACGGCAAATTTAAGTACGAGTTTGAAAAAGATTTTTTGCGTCAAGTCAAGTATCAAGCAGTGTTTATAAGAGAGCTTAAGAAGCTAAAATTTGTAACGTTAATGGTAGTTTTTTCTAGAGCTAACGTTCAAAGCGATCGCCATCCTATAGCTGGAGTATATGTGTTAGGAGTACAACAGTTATTGCATTATTTGCAGCTTTAGATAATTAAAACTATGACAACCTCTATCCAATGGTATCCCGGTCATATCGCGAAGGCAGAAAAAGCCCTCAAAGAACAACTAAAACTCGTAGATGTGGTTTTAGAGGTGCGCGATACTAGAATCCCTCTAGCTACTCATCATCCCCAAGTCCAAGAATGGATAGGCACTAAGGCGCGGGTTTTAGTCTTAAATCGTTTAGATATGATTTCGCCTGCCGCTCAACAAGCTTGGATGCGGTGGTTTAGACAACAAGGAGAAGATCCTTATTTTACCGACGCACAAGCCGGAAAGGGGATAACAGCAGTCTCTAAAGCCGCCCAAAAAGCTGGGATAGAAGTTAATGAAAGGCGACAACAGCGCGGAATGTTGCCGCGTCCTGTCCGGGCGGTGGTGATTGGCTTTCCTAATGTTGGCAAATCGGCTTTAATCAATCGCTTACTCAATCGGCGAGTTGTAGAAAGTGCGGCACGGGCGGGGGTCACTCGTCAGTTACGTTGGGTGCGAATTTCTGACCAACTAGAATTATTAGATGCGCCGGGGATTATTCCACTTAAGCTAAATAATCAATTAAATGCAAATAAGTTAGCTATTTGCGATGATATTGGCGATGCTTCCTACGATAATCAACGAGTAGCAATAGTTTTAATTGAGTTACTACAACAATTAGCCATTAATTCCGCAGAATTATTACCAAATAATCCTTTGTTGGCGCGGTACGAACTCGATTTTGCTGAGATGACGGCGGAAGATTATTTAATTGCGCTAGCAACTAAACGCAATCAAGGAGATATAGAACGTACTGCCAGGAAATTACTGACAGATTTTCGTAAAGGTGCATTAGGCGCGATCGCTCTGGAAGTTCCACCAGAAGTATAATTTTTTTTAGTATAATTCTACAAATTCATATTAAGACATACAATCATCCATCCTGAAAAAAGGCTCGAAGCGAGATAGGGCGGAGATTGTGCGAAAACTATTTAATAGCCGCCGATTTGTTTTTATTTTATCGTTCTTCGTTTGAACAAAATTTTGTGTAGTTTTATGCAATTATCCGTAAGTCTGCGCTGGTAATCGGTAGATAGATAGGGTAGAAGTGTGGAGGCAGAAAAATCATGCTCAAAACTAAACGCGATCGCCCCCAATGGTCTAAAATTCAGCACCGCTTGCAATATCTGCTTTTGGCATTAATGTTTAGCCTCTTAATTATTGCTTGCGATCGCATTTCTACTAGCGATCGAGATTTGGTAAACGCTGCTATTACTGACAATAATGTTCTCAAAATTTGGTGGGACAAAGGTTTTACTTTAGAAGAAGATGAAGCCCTCCAGCAAATTGTTAGCAATTGGGAAAAACAAAGCGGTAATCAAGTTAAACTTTCTTTTTATAGTACCGACGATCTATCACAAAAGGCAGAAAGAGAGCTTCGGACAGGAGATTTGCCCGATTTGATCGCTATGTTCAAAAGCGAAAAATCTCTTACCGCTCGTTTAGCTTGGGAAGGAAAACTTGCAGATGTTTCTGATGTAATCGAACCTGTTAAAAGTTTATATTCTGAGAATACTTTACAAACGGTTAACTTCTACAATCAAACTACTCAAAAGCGCAGTTACTACGCTTTACCAATTCATCAAGCTACAATTCATGTTTACTATTGGCGAGACTTGTTAGAAAAAGTTGGACACAGTAACAAAGATATTCCTACTAATTGGGATAGTTTCTGGAAGTATTGGACGCAAAGACAAGACGAATTACGAGCAAAAAATGTTGCTATTTATGGCTTAGGTTTGCCGCTATCAATCGCTGCGGGAGATACTTATCAAACTTTTGAGCAACTATTAGAAGCTTACGATGTTCAAATGTTAGACGCTAACGGACAACTTAATGTTGATAATCCCCAAATGCGTCAAGGTATTGTCAAAATTTTAAATTGGTACAACCAAGCTTACAAACAAGGTTATCTACCACCTGATGCTTTGCATTGGTTGAATCCAGACAACAACCGCAACTTGCTTAACCGCAAAGTGTTAATGACTACTAACGATACACTTTCTATTGCTACCGCGCTGCGCCAAGATCCTGATACTTATCGCCACAAGCTAGGAGTATTAGAATTGCCGCATAAACCTAGCGGTAAGTTAATGCGTTACTTAGTAACAGTGCAGCAAGTCGTTTTGTTTGCTAATTCTCAACATCAAAAGATTGCTAAAGATTTTTTATCCTATTTAATTCAACCGGAGGTTATTGGTGATTATCTCAAAGTTGCTGGAGGTCGTCACTCTCCGGTGCTGAAACCCAATTGGCAAGATCCTTTCTGGACAAATCCCCAAGATCCTCACGTTTCTACAGCGACAAAGACAATTAATGAAGGTCAAACCCGCTTATTTTATACTTTTTATAATCCCGCCTACAGTAGAGTTTTGAAGGAAAATGTCTGGGGACAAGCACTCAAAAAGGTGCTGGTGGAAAGTGTTTCGGCGGATCTAGCCGCCGACGATGCGATCGCGCAAATTAAAGAAATTTTCGCCCAATGGTAAATTATGCGCTCTGGCAATCAACATCTGACTACTAAAGTTGCTAGTTTATTTCTACTTTGGTCTTTACTAGCGATTGGGATTGTTGGTGGCGTAGCTTTTTATAGAGCCAGAGAAGCGTTGAAGCAAGCAGCTTTTAATCAACTTAGCGTTGCTGCTACTTTAAAAGAAGAAGAAATTACTCGCTGGTTTCAAGATCGAGAGCAAGACTTTTTTGCGATCGCTTTCTTCCCCGAAATCCGTCAATTCAAAGCTCAAAACTACGACTTAGCAACAACTCAACGTATTTCTGACTATTTAACAGAAATTATCCAAACTAAGCCAGATTTTCAAGAAATTTTTATTCTCGACCGCACTAATAAAGTAATTTTATCTACCAATAAGCAACATATTGGTCAGTATGAGATTTTAGCCGACACGACCTATATGGAGAAAATTGAACCGGGAGACACCGCACCAATTTTTTACCTTTCACCTTTTACAGGCAAGCCTACCGTAACTTTTGCCACACCCCTTAGAGATGCCGCCGGAGTCCGTCAGGGGTTAATTTTGGCTCATTTGAACCTAGATCGAATCGATCGCATTGTGCGGGAGCGTACAGGCTTGGGTAAGAGTGGCGAAACCTATTTAGTTGGCTCTTTGGTAGTCAAAACTTTTATTTCTAAAGCCGAAAAAACTAATGCAAAAACCTTTCCGATGGGGATTAGCAGCCGAGGTATTGATACTGCGACCAGTGGCATTAGTGGGTTTGGGTTGTATGACAACTACGCCAAAGTCCCAGTCATCGGCGTGTATCGCTGGTTGAACGAACAAGATTTGGCTTTATTGGTGGAAATGGAGCAAGCAGAATCTTTTACCCCAGCGCGTCAACTAGCGGCAACAATTGTTTTAGTAGGACTTGTAGCAGTGGGGTTACTTTCTATAGGAGTATATTGGTTAACCCAACAGTTGCAACTTTCCCGCGAACAATTAGAAAATTACAGCCATAAGTTAGAACAAAAAGCCCAAGAAGCTTTGGCGGCTAACCGTGCTAAAAGCGCCTTTTTAGCTAATATGAGCCACGAATTGCGAACACCACTAAGCGCTATTCTTGGTTTTACCCAATTAATGACACGCGATCGCACTCTTAGTTGCGATCAATTAGAAAATTTAGCAATTATTAATCGCAGTGGCGAACACTTATTAACCTTAATTAACGATGTTTTGTCCATGTCCAAAATTGAGGCGGGACGGATAACTCTAGAATCCAACAGCTTTAACCTTTATAGTCTGTTGGATCTTTAGCATCAATGTTTGCAATCAAAGCCGAAGCTAAGGGATTGGAATTAATTTTTGAGCGCAGCCAAGATTTACCTAACTACCTCTACGCCGATGAAAGTAAGTTGCGTCAAGTGTTGATTAACTTAGTAGGTAACGCGATTAAGTTTACGGAAACGGGAAAAGTAGTTTTACGCGCGTCGGTGAGCGAAGAACATTTAAGTCTGCATTTTGAAATTGAAGATACTGGGATGGGCATCAAACCCCACGAACTAGAGAAATTATTTAACCCCTTTGTGCAAACCCAATCGGGACAAAAATCCCATCAAGGAACGGGTTTAGGTTTATCTATTAGTCAACAATTTGCTCGTTTGATGAGTGGAGAAATATCCCTAAAAAGCACTCCCGGTCAAGGGACAATTTTTTACTTTGATGTTCCGGTGAAAAAGGCTCAAATGCTGGAAGAAGTGGAAAATAAACCGCAGACTAGAGCAATTTCTTTAGCACCAAATCAGCCTGTATACCGCATTTTGGTAGTGGAAGATAAAAGTGAGAATCGTCAACTATTAGTCAAATTTTTGACATCTTTTGGCTTTGAAGTCCGCGAAGCCGAAAACGGACAAGTGGGGGTAAATATTTGGCAAACCTGGCAGCCTCATCTAATTTGGATGGATATGAGAATGCCTGTAATTGATGGCTACGAAGCTACCAGACAAATCAAAGCCAACTTAAAGGGTCAATCTACAATAATTATCGCCCTTACTGCTAGTGCTTTTGACGAGGAACGAGCCTTAGTATTATCGGCGGGTTGCGATGACTTTGTTTGCAAGCCTTTTTTAGAAGCAGTTATCCTCGAAAAAATGGCTAAGTATTTGGGGATGCGCTACTTGTACGCAGATAGCCAACCACAGGTTAAAGAAACGACTTGCTACGTGCTGCAAAAGGAGGGTTTAAGGGTTATGCCTCCAGAGTGGATAGAACAGTTACACCAAGCAGCATTGCGTACTGACGAACAACAAATTTTTAGCTTGTTGGAGCAAATTCCTATAGCAAATGCACCTTTAGCAAAGGCTTTAGCTGAAGCCGTTAATAATTTTCGGATTGATAAAATCATTGACTTAACCCAACCATGAACAACCAATCTGAGAAAGTAAATATTCTCGTGGTGGACGATAAACCCGACAATCTGCGGCTTTTATCTGCCTTACTCGGTCAACTGGGGTACGAAGTTCGCAAAGTAATTAACGGACAAACGGCTTTAAAAACGGTACAAGCTGCGCCACCAGATTTAATTTTGCTAGATGTCATGATGCCTGATATGAACGGCTACGAAGTTTGTCAGCACTTAAAAGCTTCCCCGCTTACCTGCGATATTCCGGTAATTTTTATTAGCGCCTTGGATGAGGTACTTGATAAAGTCAAAGCCTTTGCGGTGGGGGGAGTAGATTACATTACTAAACCCTTTAGTGAAGAAGAAGTTTTTGCACGGGTAGAAAATAACTTGACCATCCGCAGACTGCAAAAACAATTAAAACTTCGCAATGCTCAACTCCAAAAAGAAATATGCGATCGCCAAAAAGCTGAGGCACAACTAATTAAAAGCCAAACCAAACTTCGCAATCTGTTTGAAAATGCCCCCGTTGGTATCTTTAGCGCCTGTATTGATGATGGATTAATTGTCGAAGCTAACCAGTATTTTATTGAGATGCTCGGTTACAGTCAGACGAAGGAAGTAATTATGCAGAAAACTCTGATAGATTTTTATATTGCCCCCGTCGCTCCATCGTCAATGCTTAGAGAACTTCAAACTATAGGCAAAATAGATAATTTGGCGGCAAAATTTCTCAAACGCGATCGCACTATTATTGATGTAATGCTATGGGTGCGGATAAACTTACAAGAAAACTGCTTGCAAGGTGCGATCGCCAGCCTCAGCGATGCTCTAGCTTAAAAAATCAGTAAGCTTAGGGTTAGCTAAACAAGATAGGGTGATATTGACGCGATTACTAATATAAATGACAGGTTCTACTAAAGTCGATCGGTGGTTAAAACTGGGCTTGCCTTTGCCTATAGTGGTATTTAATGGTTGGTTGGCACTGCAAGTTATTCAATATTTTCAACCACTTGTAACTATTTTTGTTTTAGCGGCAGTGCTGGCGTATATATTAAATTACCCCGTACAATTTCTTCAGCAACGGGATCTTAAGCGCACCTATGCAGTTGTATTAGTTTTTGTTGTGAGCCTAGCAATTTTAATTACTCTTAGTATCACTTTAGTACCGATGCTGTTAGAGCAATTGAACGAAAGCTTGCTATCACTACCTAAATGGATTAATTCGGGAACTCAAGAACTAAAAACTCTCAACGATTGGGCAGCAGCAAGGAATTTACCGATTAATTTTAATCAATTAGTAACTCAACTAAGCGATCGCTTGCCTAGCGAACTTCAAACCATTGCCGAACAACTGGTCAATTTAGCTTTAGGGGCGGTAGATAGCGTTTCGGAGGTGGTGCTAACTATAGTTTTATCGTTTTACTTATTATTGGATGGAGCAAGGATTTGGGCGTACTTTTTTAAGTGGTTGCCGCCTAAAGTTGCGATCGCTATAGAAAAATCACTGCAACAAAACTTTCAAAACTACTTTGTTGCTCAAATTGCCTTAGCTTGTTTGGTTGGGGTGGCAATGACTGTCACGTTTTTGGTGTTAAAAGTTCCTTTTGGGTTGGTTTTTGGATTAGCGATCGCTGTATTAACTTTAATTCCCTTTGGAGATGTATTAGGATTTAGCTTAGTTAGCCTGCTTGTTGCTTCTCACGACTTTTGGTTAGGGTTAAAAACTATATTGGTAGCCGTAGCTGTCGATCAAACTATCGATCAAGCGATCGCTCCTCGGCTACTGGGAAGTTTCACAGGGTTAAGTCCGGTAGGAATTGTCGCGGCTTTGGCGGTGGGAACAAAAGTTGCGGGATTACTAGGGTTATTCCTTGCTGTCCCTTTGGCTAGTTGTTTAAAGGATGTTTTAAATAACTGGCAATCTTTAGCAGATTCAACGGATCTAAGTACAGGACAAAAACTGTAGGGCATGGCGAAACTGAGCAAATTGTGGCTCCAAGTTAAGTACAATTCGGCGAAGATGGTCGAAGCCATACCGAAAGATACTCTTATGCTTGCGCCCATGC
>JAHHGY010000079.1 GCA_019359635.1 Chroococcus sp. CMT-3BRIN-NPC107 | reverse complement strand
ATATCTTCAAACAACTTCCATTCCAGATCGTTTAATCCTTCAAATCGCCCAGCCATACCCTATTACAATTTACCTTCATCAATAGCAGATTATCATATCATATTGCTGGCATTAGTGGGATAGATTCGACAACAAATAAGCGATCGCACTGAAACTCTCAGCATCTGCGTAGATTTGCCATAGGGTGTCGCTCAAGGCTTTAATCAGCAGTTCTGTGTTTTTAAGGCAGGCGATCGCCGCCATACATCACTTCCCGCATAAAATTTTAGCCCTCAGCGACTTACAAAAATGTACCCATCCTTGTGATTGTCCCTAGATTGCTTGTCATTAAAAAGAATGGGCGACACAACCGCTAATGCAACCAAATGTTCGTACAATTAATGTCTGGTACATAATCTATTTGAACTTAGGAGATTTCCCATGTCCTCAGCACAGGCAGTCGGGTCGATTGAAACGAAGGGTTTTCCAGCAGTTTTAGCAGCATCTGACGCGATGGTTAAAGCTGGTCGGGTTACATTAGTTGGCTATTTAAGAGCCGGAAGCGCTCGTTTTACTGTCAATATTCGGGGAGATGTTTCGGAAGTCAAGGTAGCGATGGAGGCGGGTATTGCGGTAGTTGAGAAGGTTTACGGCGGTACATTAGAGTCTTGGGTAATTATTCCTCGTCCCCACGAAAACGTTGAAGCGGTTTTACCGATTGGCTATGGTGATGATGTGGAAATGTATAGAGAATCCCTCGACCGACCAATTATTAGAGGCGCAAACTAAAAACTATATTTATTAAATGTTTAAGTTTTAGGAAATTGCTATTAGTGTAGAGATGCTTAAGACGTCTCTACTACCATCAACCTTAAATGTCTCGTGTTTCAATTATTATTCCCACTCTCAACGAAGCAAGCTGTTTAGAGCGTACTTTGCGCCAGTTGAGTATTTTAAACCCTCCCGCCGGGGAAATATTAGTAGTAGATGGCGGAAGTGAAGACCAAACGATCGCAATTGCGAATAAAGCAGGTATTAAAGTTTTAAGTTGCCAAATTCCAGGGCGAAGTCTGCAAATGAATTATGGAGCAAAAGCAGCTACCGGGAATATATTGTGTTTTCTCCATGCCGATACTTGCGTCCCGGACGATTTAATTGCTGCGATCGTCGCTACTTTAGAAAATAAAAGTGTTGCAGGTGGCGGGTTTATTTCTCTAATGACAGGCTTTGAAACTACCCGTTGGGGAGTATCGCTACATAACTATTTAAAAACTTACTATGCCCCCTTAATCTTTCGTCCACACCTGTTTTTTAGAGGGCTACGCTTGTTGTTTGGCGATCAGGTGATGTTTTGTCGTCGGGGGGATTTTTGGGACTGTGGCGGCTTTAATGATGCCTTGCCGATTTTAGAAGAAGCAGATTTATGTTTGAAGCTAGTAAGGCGGGGAAAGATACGCCAAGTGAATCGCATTGTTACTTCAAGCGATCGCCGCGTGGCGCATTGGGGTACATTCAAGGCTACAGGTATATATCTTTATATTGGTTTATTGTGGGGTTTAGGTGTTTCGCCCAGCTATTTAAAAAAGTTCTACGAAGATATCCGTTGATTCTGGGTTAATAAAGAGACAAGTTAGAATAAATAGGCGCGAGTTCTTTTTCCGGGTGAGTCAAAAGCTTTGCAAACACAAACTCTCAAACGCATACGGCTAATTATCAATCCGGTTTCTGGCAATGACGAGCCTAATTTGTTGAAATTGCCAGAAATTATTGCAGCCATGGAAGCTGAAGGAATTAGAGCCGATATTGCTTTTACCGACCCCGATAATTCCCCGGCTTTGATTGCTCAAAAAGCGATTGAGGAAAATTACGAATTAGTGGTAGTGGCGGGGGGAGATGGTACCGTCGGCGAAGTTGCTAAAGGGTTATTGCGATCGCCCGTTACATTAGGAATTATCCCTGTTGGCACTTACAATAATATCGCCCGTAGTTTGAGCATTCCTACCGATATAGTTGCAGCTTGTCAGGTAATCGCTAATGGTCAAATTAAAAGTATTGATGTGGGTGAAGCTAATAACGAACATTACTTTTTTGAAGCGGCGGGAGTTGGTCTAGATGCAGCGCTTTTTCCTATTGGTGAAGAAATTAAAGGTGGTCGTTGGGGGCAATTGCTGCAAGCAGCTAGATTAGCAATAAATTATAAACCGCAACGGCTACGAATAGAGTTTGACCGCCCCATAGCAGAAGCCCGTGTATCAATGGTAAGGCGGCGGTTTGTGCGGAAAAAGCCCCTTGCTAGGCACGAGTTGCGGCTTTCTGCCTTGCTAGTTGTAATTGCTAATGGATCGTATTACGGTACTGGTTTTACTGTTGCTCCCGATGCCGCGATTGATGATGGGTTGCTAACAATTAGTATTTTTCGCAACTTCAGCAAATGGGAACTAATGCGGCATTTTTGGTCAATTAGTAAAGGTCAGCGTCAGTACAGCCCCAAAATTGAAACTTATCGAGTTGGTGAAGTAAAGTTTACGTCCGATGTCCGAATACCAGTTCACATTGACGGACATCCCATTGGCGAATTACCTGTAACTTTAAAAGCAGTTAAGGATATGCTCAAAGTAATAGTGCCACAAACTAAAGTTATTTTACCTGTGGGTGAAACTTAGAGGTAAGAGGTGCGATCGCACAACCGAACTTTCAAACACTAACCTATACACTCATCTTAAGTTGAACTAATTACTGCTTGTTCTGGTTGAGGTTCTAGTTTCTTATTAGCCAAATGTTGCACCACTAGAACCGAACAACAAGCATGGTGCAGAACATAATTGCTTACACTTCCCATAATTAATTCATTTAGACCTGATTTGCCTCTGCGTCCCATAACTATCAAATCGGCTTGCCAATTAATGGCTAAATCACAAATAGTTTGACCTGGACTGCCACGATTTTGACTAAATTCTGCACTAACTCCGGCGGCAATTGCTTGAGCGGCAAAACTTTGTAATAGGTTTAAACCGCGATTTTCAAACTCTTTATATTGTTGTTGATAAAGTTCTAGAGCTTTGCTATTTAGCCCTGTATAGTATTCTCTCCCAAAACTTGTAGGCAGATTGGGCATTCCGTCTTCGTAAGATAAAACGTGCAGTAGCATCATACTAGCCCCCGTAGTTTTAGCTAGATCGAGAGCTTTATCGAAAACCGTTTTGCCAATAGTCGAAGAATCGATAGCTACTAAAATTTTTGCAAACATCACAAATTTTCTCCCAATTATTTTAATTGAGTCGTTATTCTTTCACAACCTACAATGTGCTAATTTCTATTGAAAAATAGATTGACTTTACTCAAAATATCTCTTTGTAAATTGCCTTTAACTTTGGATAAACTGCTTAGTAATAAATGTGGGAAAATCTGACCATCATTAACAATAATCCCACTAACATACAAACCCAAATTATTAACGAACCCCAGCTAACAGACTGACCAACCAAATGTTGCTCTGTATTCCTAGTTGTCTTTTTGAGGATAGCCATTTGCCTACCTCCATATTTGTATATTCTTAATATTTAATCTAACCTAAAGACTGCAATCGATACATTAACTGCAATGAAAATTAAAAACGATCGCATTTCTTCATAAAATTGGCTGCTAACATTGCCTTAACCGGATCTTTGCCAAATACTTTGTAACTTTCTGTTTAGATAAGCCCAAAACGGAAAATCTAAAAACTCAATCACTAACTGGGCAATAATTCCTAAATGCAAGCAAAAGGTTAACCCCATCCAAAATACCGGGAACCAAGATAACGGACTACTAAGTAAAGGAGGTCTAGCGTAAACAGTAATGCCAATTAGAGTAGTGGGCAAAATTACAAAAGCGATCGCCCCTAAAGTATAACCCCAACCTATTTCTACATCTTTTAGCCGCCTTTGACTCCAAGATTTGCCATCCCATCGCCAAGTCAAAGGCGGCTGTCTATCTGCCATTTGCAACTGCTGTTTTTCCAAGTTCGCAGTGAAAATATGATGGCAAAATTGACAAGCCATAGCTTCCATCAAAGGCATAGTAGCAATTTCTCCCACCTGACAAATCGGGCAAGGATAAACTTCTTGAAGGTTAAGGTATCTAGCGGATTTGTTTAAATCTTGCATAGATAAAATAATTTATAAGTTAAAAGCTTAATTGTTGCGGTGGTTATTATCATAATGAACCCTCGCCCCCGCCCATTGCAGTTTTTCGCGCAGGGTTTGATAGTAAGAATAATTTTCTTCTAGAATAATAAACTTAGCTTGATGCTCGGACATTCTAACATCCACCCTTTGTCCGGGCCAAATAGACGTTCCTAAAATACTATCAGTCCATAACTTAGTATTAAGCTCGTAATCGACTAACGGCCAAACGCTAACTACCGAACCCGCAGGTAAAATCAAAGGACGGCTAGAAAGACTCATAGGACAAATAGGCGTAACAATAATTGCTTTCATCCCATCATGGACTATCGGCCCGCTTGCAGAAACCGTGTAACCTGTAGAACCCGTAGGTGTAGCAATAATTAACCCGTCACCTTGATACTGATCGACTACTTCCCCATCAATGTCCATTTCCAAAATTGACGTAATTGTGCGGTCAGCCGAGGCGGGTTTGATGCACATTTCATTGAGGGCAAGAAATTTATTGCTTACTAATTGCGTGTTATTGCGATCGCCTTCGTAAATTGCCGCCTGCAACATCATTCGTCTTTGAATAGCATAGCGATCGTCGAGTAAGCGCTGCCAAACCTTTGGCGATTGCTTAAATTCCTCAAAAGCTTCGGTCAAAAATCCTAAATGTCCCCCCACGTTCACCGCCAAAATGGGAATGTTATGAGGGGCTAAATGCCTTGCTGCCGTTAGTACCGTCCCATCACCCCCTAACACTACAGCCAGATCGATAGGCTGGGTTGCCGACGCTAAAAACACCGGATAAGGGTTATCTTTTGGCCCGCTTGGTCCCATGAGAATGCGGCAATCGAGACTTTCTAATTGCCGCGCGCATTTTTCCGCCCATTGGCGACTTTGGGCATCTGCTGCTTTGTGAGCGATAATAACCTGCTTTAATTGCACCCGATTACCACTTCAAAAGGTTAAATTGCTCCATATCCACCGTATCGCGGTTGCGATAAATAGTCAGCACGATCGCCAGCCCCACCGCCGCCTCTGCTGCGGCTACCGTCAGCACAAATACTGTAAATACTTGTCCTTTAATTTCTTGGGCATCTAAGTAGTTAGAAAATGCCATCAAATTCAAATTAACCGCGTTTAGCAATAGTTCAATAGACATCAACACTCTTACCGCATTGCGGCTAGTGATTAAGCCAAAAATGCCAATACAAAATATTGCCGCCGCTAATAATAAAAAGTATTCAAGTTGCATAATTTTCTCCTGCTTTTTACTGACTGGTAGGGACACTCATCGCCATGTCCCTACCCCAATCTACCCGCGCTTACCATCGTCAAGATTGCTAGTTTTATCGCTAGATACGCCAACAAGCTCTCTAGGACGTTCTGCCAAAGTTAAAATCGGCTGTTCTTTCTGCGGCGACATAGTTTGATCGGGTAAAAACTCGCGCCGTGCGAGAATAATTGCCCCCACCATGGCAATTAATAATAAGATCGAAGCAAGCTCGAAAGGTAGTAAAAAGTCTGTAAAGAAATGCTCTCCAATTTTAATAGTTGAACTACTACCCGGTATCGTAGTCGGTGAAAGCTTCCAAGGGGTAGCCAAAATCATCGCGGTTAGCAAGCTAAATATACCTGCACTAACTACGGCGGTTAGCGTTGGACGCAGCCAAGCATTCTTCATCGGCTTAAAAGCTTCGCGTTTGTTTACGAGCATGATCGCAAACAAAATTAATACGTTTACGGCTCCGATATAAATCAATATTTGCGCCGCCGCGACAAAGTCCGCATTGAGTAATAAATACATCCCAGCAATGCTAATAAACACCCCTCCAAGCAGAAAGGCAGAATAAACGATATTAGATAACAGCACTACTCCTAACGCTGCGGCGATCGCCATAAATGCGAGAATGCCGAACGAAACAATTTGTACGCCTTCTGCTAAATTCACTTTTTTATTAGTCTCCTTATTGGCTAGTAGTTTTGAGGCTATTAACAACATCAAAACCTAAAACTATTTCGTCGCTGGTTTTTCTTGTTCGGCAATTTCTGCGGGCGTTTTACCAACGCGGCGACTATTGGCGGGTAAATCGTGAGGTTCTACAACGCCTTTAGGTAAGTACACAAATTCTCGCAGTGGTGTCACCATTGGGTCGTCGGTTACTTTGTAAGGCAAACGTCCCAAAGCTACGTTGTCATAATTTAACTCATGGCGATCGTAGGTAGAAAGATCGTACTCCTCGGTCATTGAAAGGCAATTTGTCGGACAATATTCCACGCAATTACCGCAAAAAATACAAACCCCAAAATCAATACTGTAGTGCTTGAGTTTTTTCTTTTTGCTGGCTTTATCAAATTCCCAATCAACTACAGGTAAATTAATCGGGCAAACTCGGACGCAAACTTCGCAGGAAATGCACTTATCAAATTCAAAGTGAATTCGTCCCCGAAACCGCTCGGAAGGAATTAATTTTTCGTAAGGATACTGTACAGTTATCGGTCGTCGCTGCATATGATCGAAGGTGACAGAAAGCCCTTGACCAATGTATCGGGCCGCTTGTACCGTTTCTTTGGCGTAATCCCCAACTTGCTTAAGAAATTTGAACATAGGTAGTGTCTCTCTCTAATTTTTCAAAAAGTCCTTTAACCGCCAAAAGCAACGGGAAAGGATAATTTCAAGGCGGCAGTTAGTAGAAGGTTGACTAAACCTACAGGTAATAAAAACTTCCATCCTAAATCTAACAACTGATCGATGCGGACTCTAGGCACAGTCCAGCGCAGCAAAATCGCTACAAATATCAAAAAGTAAGCTTTTAGTACCGTCATCGTGATCCCCAAAGAAGCATCAATTAGCTGCAACCACGAACTTGTTTCGCTGACTCCAAACAGGTTTGCTAATAGTTCAATGGGAATTGGGAAATCCCAGCCACCCAAATACAAAACTGCTACTAGCAAAGAAGAAAGTACCAAGTTTACATAAGAACCTAAGTAAAAAAGCCCGAACTTCATGCCAGCGTACTCGGTTTGATAGCCTGCTACTAACTCCTCCTCAGCTTCGGGTAAGTCAAAAGGCATCCGTTCGCATTCGGCAAGTACGGAGATCCAAAAAATAACAAAACCGATAGGCTGTCGCCAGACATTCCATCCCAAAATTCCGTAACCCGACTGTTGGTTAACAATGTCTATCGTACTCAGGCTATTAGACATCATAACGATCGCAATTACGGCTAATGATAGCGGTATTTCATAGCTAATCGACTGAGCGGCGGCTCTTAATCCCCCTAAAAGGGAGTATTTGTTGTTAGAGGAGTAACCAGCCATCAATAAACCGATGGGTTGAATGCTAGATAAAGCAATCCATAAAAACACCCCCGTACCTACATCTGTAATTACGAGATTCTGTCCAAAAGGCACTACTAAGAAAGACAGAAATACCGGAATTACAACAATAATTGGCCCTAGAGTAAAGAGCAGAGGGTCGGATTTTGCGGGTACTACATCTTCTTTAAAAACTAATTTCAGTCCATCCGCTACCGGAGCAAGTAACCCAAAAGGTCCCATAAAATCTGGGCCAATACGTTGCTGGGCGGCGGCAGAAATTTTCCTCTCTAGCCAGGTAGTGACTAATACCCCTACCGTTGCACCAATAATCATTAATATCATTGGCAAAGGCATCCAAATCGCTTTAGCTGTACCCGCAGGCAAGCCTAGCTGGATTAAAGATTCAATAAAGGTTCCTTGGAGGTCTATTCCTGAATTCATGTTCACGCTCTTAACATCATTTATTCAGTCATTTACAAAGCGGTCGAGGATTAACGGCTAAGACGATTCCTACAAGGCTTGTAAATTTACTTTGGGTTTAACTATCAAAGCTAACAGTTTGAGAGTAAATATTTTTCACACATTCCACTGCTTAGTATACCGTTGCGTACAACTGTTATCTCTGCTCGATGGGAATGTAAGCTTCTGTATGCAAACCTTTATAAACTTGACCAGGACGAAAAATGCGGTTTTCGGCTAGTTGTTCTTTCCAGTGTGCCAGCCAACCCGCCACCCGTGCGATCGCAAATATAGGCGTAAACAAATCTGTCGGCATTCCCAACTTTCGGTATACCAAGCCTGAATAAAAGTCAACATTTGGGTAAATTCCTTTATGTCCGAGCTTTTCCGCAACAACTTGTTCCATTTCTAGAGCAATATCGTAATATTTATCATGCCCAAACTTCTCAAATAGCTGCTCTACCAGGTTTTGCAAAATAGTTGCTCTAGGATCTTTAACTTTATAAACCCGATGTCCAAAACCCATAATTTTAGCTTTCCGTTGCAAGCGTTCTTCTAAGTAAGAGCGGACATTTTCTACAGAGCCAATTTCTTCTAACATCCCAATTACTTCTTCATTAGCGCCCCCATGTAAAGTTCCGCCCAAGGTACCAACGGCGGAAGCCACCACAGCATAAGGATCGGTCAAAGTAGAGGCGGTGACTCTGGCACTAAAAGTAGAAGCATTCATTGTATGCTCGGCGTGCAAAGTCAGACAAATATCAAAAATCCGCGCTGATAAAGGGTCGGGCTCTTTTTCACTAAGCATATAAAGAAAGTTTGCCGCATAATCCAAATCATCGCGGGGACGCACGGGGTCGTTACCTTTACGCATGAGTTGAAATGCTGCAACCATTGTGGGAATTGTCGCCAGAAGGCGCACCACCGCATCGCGGATATAAATAGGGTTATCTAGGTCGCGGCGAGAGTAGAACAAGCCCAGGGCGGCGGCGGAGGCTTGCAGGGCATCCATTGGATGTCCGCTTTCGGGAAAACATTTCATCATATCCCGGATGCGATACTTGATCCGACGATGGTAGCGAATTTCATGCTCGAACTCGGCAAGTTCTTGTTGGTTTGGTAATTTTCCCCAAATAAGTAAGTAGGAAGTTTCCAAAAATGTACTTTTTTCGGCTAATTCTTCAATACGGATACCTCGATATTCAAGTATTCCTTGTTGTCCATCAACAAAGCTAATACTAGATTCGGCGGCAGGAATGCCTTCCAATCCGGGTTTAAATTCGCATAGAGTCATAGCTACACCAGCAGAAATTATATTTATTAAATAATACTCAGGCTAACTTATCAGAAACTGCTGCAACTATTGCATTTTTATTTTAAACTTCAAGGCGATCGCTCAATCTTACCCATTGGGCTACACTCAAATCCTCCGCGCGCGCTTGGGGGTTAATCTCTAATTGTTCCAGCAATTGAGTAAGTTCGTCTCGCTCGACTACGCTTTTAAGATTATTTCTCAGCATTTTGCGCTTAGTTGCAAAACCCAGCTTTACCAAAGTCTCCAAATTTTGCGGATTAGTTGCTGATGGTAATATTTGCCGAGGACGCAGCCTTACCACTGCCGAATCTACCTTTGGCGGTGGCGAAAAGCATTGAGCAGGGACAGGACAAATTAATTCGCATTCTGCCAAATACTGAACTCGCACCGATAGCGCCCCAAAAGCTCTATTACCAGGTTTGGCGTACAAGCGCTCGGCAACTTCTTTTTGCACTAATAGCACAATCGAGTCAAAGTTTTGAACGGGTGGAATTGAAATTTTACCCAACAACTTTTCTAAAATTGGTCCTGTGATATTGTAGGGAATATTTGCCACTACCTTATTAAAATTCGCGCAGGCAGCATAATCTGGCAATTCTAGGCTCAAAATATCTCCTTGCAGCAGTAAAAAATTGCTAACTTTACCCAGTTGCTTGGCAAGTAAATCGCATAAATCGCGGTCAATTTCCACCGCCACTACTGATTCGGCGAGGGGTAATAGTTGACGAGTTAACACACCTGTACCCGGTCCAATTTCCAAAATGCGATCGCACTTTGTAATTTCTGCGGCTTTAATTATCTGGTTTAGTACCTTTTCACTTTTTAGCCAATGCTGGGCAAAAATCTTACGCGCTCTTACTACCACTTATATCCTTTTAGAAACTGCCGAACAATTTTCGATATACCACCGCCAGGGTAACTCTACACCTTTAGAAATCCCAATCCGGGTAGTTTGGACAAATTTAATTTCTCCTGATGCGAGTTTGCTTGTAAAATCCGCGCTGCGATGCTCTAACCACAATGCCGAGCCAGGTTGCAACGCCATACCGTTTAAACTGCGATCTATTTGCATTGCTTTACACAATTTCCCCGGTCCTGCCGCAAATCTTTGTATGTTCTCGCCTTCGGGTACTTTTTCCAACTGTAAAGCCCGAATTAGAACCGCACTTGGCACTCCATCTAAATCTGTAACTACATTAAAACAGTGATAAATGCCGTAAATTAAGTAAACGTAACTTCTCCCCGGCGCTCCAAAAACAACATCGTTGCGATTTGTACGGCTTTTATAAGCATGAAAAGCTGGATCTCCTACTGCATAAGCTTCGGTTTCAACTATTGCTCCCCGGATAATCTGCCCGTTGGGCAATTGACGTACCAAAACGCACCCTAAAAGCATTGGTGCAACTTCTATTGCTTTGCGCGCCAAAAAGTTCGGTTCAATAATCTGATTAAATACCGTTGAATTAAACAAAGCAAATTAGCTAAAGTAACATTGCACGATCTAGCTCAATTGTAATAATCACACGGAGATAAACACAAATGGATGTCAAGCTGATATTGGTAGGTTTAACGGTACTATTTACAGTCTCTTGCTTATTTTTTGGCACTAAAAATGGCTTCTATGACTCCAAAGACTATCATGGCAACGGTTCGGCTCACTAGAATTACAGCTAAATAAAATTTAATGTTTTTCCCGTCTCACCTGTGCCAGTTTGGAGAAGAAAGGTATCTGCTAGAGCAATAATTTTATTTTCTCTTGGGCAGGTGTAGTCATGCAAAAAACCTCAACTCAGACGCATTCTTTGAAAAGACTTCGCGCCGTCGAACCCAGACGAGCCAAAGAGAAATATAGGGGAAAATCTTTATCTCTAATTTCTGCCATCTTAATTTTTAGTAGCAATGAGGAGTAATAATCCACCCTCCTCTAGCTCTAATAGTGGAGGCTCGGAACTGGAATGTTTGGCTTATGGCGTTCACCATCAGAATGAAGGTGTATGTCTTTTAGTGCGAATGGGCCCCTACCAAATTTTGCTCGACTGCGGAATTGAAGATATTTCGCCGCTCCAAGCTTTAGAGCAATCAATAGATTTAGTTTTATGCAGTCATGCTCACTCAGACCACGCTAGAGGCTTGTTAGCCCTACATCAAGCTTTTCCTAATTTACCCATCTATGCCAGCGAAGTTACTACAGGGTTGCTACCGCTAAATTGGCAAGACGAAGTAGATTCTCCACAATTTTGTCACGCTTTGCCTTGGCGATCGCCCATCGAATTCTACAACGGCTTAGTCGTGCAATTATTTCCCGCCGGACACTTACCCGGAGCGGCGGCAATTTTGCTTACCTACACTAATGCCCAACGTTCCTATAAGCTACTTTATACCGGGGATTTTTTCCTATCAAATTCTCGTTTAGTAGATGGATTAGCCATAGAAGAATTGCGCGGTTTAGAGCCAGATGTACTAATAATTGAAGGCAGTTATGGCACAGCACGTCATCCCCACCGTCGCCTTCAAGAAAACACTTTAGCAGAACGCATCAATCGCGCGATCGCCTCCAACTATTCTGTCTTAATGCCTACACCTACCTTGGGCTTGGGTCAAGAAATTTTAATGCTACTCCGCAGCCACCACAATTTTACCGGGCGCGACTTAGATATCTGGGTAGATGGAAGCGTGGCAACGGGTTGCGATGCCTATTTACAACTGCTGTCCTATCTTCCAGCGTCGGTACAAAACTTTGCCCGTCATCAACCCCTGTTTTGGGACGAACGCGTTCGTCCCCGGATGCGGCGCTTACAATCCCACGAACAACTTACTCATAAACAGCCCTGCATACTTCTAACCGATGACACCAAAGATTTAAACCAATATTGTCAGCCAAATACTGGTTCGTGGTTAATCTTTCTCCCCGAAAAACCCGGTTATTCTGTAGTAAATAACGTCGCCTTAAATTTACCCTCTACCAGCATTGAAACCTACTTACTTGCTCAACATAGCGATGGTACTGGCATTACCCAATTAATTCACAACTTACGCCCCCAAGACGTAATTTTTATTCATGGTTCCCCTACCTACTTAGCAGACTTAACTAGCTTAGAAGAGTTGCAAAATCGCTATCACTTACATTCTCCGTCGGCGGGTACTTTGATAGAACTGAGAATTGGCGAGATATTTTTGCAGCCGCCAGCACCGCCAGAAACTACCTACGAAGGCGAACTCAATGAATTAGGCAGCATCGTTACAATTACCCTTCCCGATAGCGTTACTACCGGCCCCCGGTGGCGAAATTTTGCCGATACGGGCTTAGTCTCGGCTCGTTGGCAAGGAGAAGAATTAGTATTGCGGGGGTTATCGTCTCGCGAATTACTTAATAATATTTCTAGTAATGATTTGCTAGCTTGGACTAACTCAAACTGTTGCGGTACTTGTCAGTTTTACCGGGGACAGCGTTGTTGGAATCAAGCTTCTCCTTTGTTTGGCTTTAAAGTGACACCCGATGGTTATTGCCCGGTTTTTGAACGGCTTAACGAACCTAACGACAATTTTTCTAGACAAACTGAAGAATCGAAGGATGAATAAAAATACCCTTAAGTTGTTGGTTTAAAGTAAAAAGCTCAGAAAAAAGTAATTCTCCTGAACTTTTTTATTTGACTAGATTTACCTTACTCAGGGTTTGAATCGTTGTGATGGTTAGGAATGCGTTCGGCTTCTGGGCAATCGTCAGAAACAAGGGGTTCTACATTTCCTCTAGATACAGATGCAAGTTTTTGAGTTACAGCACCAATACTTTCTAGACGAACCATTTCTTCGTAAGAGCAAATTTCGTCTTCATGGTCTTCTTCATAGCGTAAAGTTACTAAATCCCCTTCTATGTCTACGATCCGGGCGTTTTCAATCCAGCGCTGTTGATCTCTTAAGAAAATAGATACTTCACGCCCATCGCAACACAGTTGATAAATCTTGCGGTGTAGCATGTATTGCTTCTGCCTTTTTAAGTGTGGTTAAATTTATGACTTGGTGGAGTCTGAAACTGTGAACTTTAGCTACTTGCGGCAGATTCACAGATTGAGTCTTCAGTGACGACCGATATTTAGTTAGCGATTTGGCAATGTTTAAATATTTCATGTAGATTTTGCGTCACTAGCTATTGGTCGCTCCCGAATCTAAAACGGGTTTCCTAGGTGTACTCAGAACAATTTTGGAACGCGCGATCGCAACTTGTGCAAGACTACGAGCTTGAGTAGGTTTGAGAAAGCGAGGATTGTTATCTCCTTTGCCCAAAATTTCTATCTAACTTTCATCCTGCCGCCGGGTGCGGCTGTTTGAGTTTCCACCCTAGTTTGAAGTTTGATATCTTCTTTAAAGTTTAACTCAACATAACCAATACTAACTTATTCGTTGGTAGAGTTTACAAACAAAGCAGAAGCTTTACTACTTTTTTGTAGCGCCATGTCAGCTAAAGATCGTAGATACGCGTGTCTTTGTGCCATTTTAGGCGTATGGCTAAGTCCTACCTTATCTAAAATCTGCTCCCAGCGATATACCCAATCGTGTCTCAGTAGAGAAGTGACTACATTATTTTTACGTATTTCTTCTAATCGCTCTGTCTGGGCATTTAGGTCAGCAATAAATTCTCGAATATTAGTCGCATCAGCAGAAAGGTCAATTACTGCATCTTTCCAGTCAAAGTTTTGGGTAAAAGTTACATTTTTTGGTGGCTTACCTAGTATTACTGCACCCCCAGCCGCACCTTCAAAGAAGCGTATATTCAATTCTTCTTGAGCGCCAACTTCACTTTTACTATCAAATTTTGCTCCATAGGCAATAAAATACTTACTTCTTTTAATTACCCGTTGATACAGAGCGCGATGAGATTCATAATTATCTACAAACAAGTATTGTAAAGTGTCGTACATATACAAAAAGTCTTCTTGTTCTTCCAACTTCAGCAACTCTTTGTGTACTGATAACGGACGACGACCAAAACTACAAACATTAACACTTCGTTGCGGTAGTAAAGGGTAAGGACAAAAGTTTACTGCATCAGTTCCAGGAGGCAAATAATAACAAGGTTTTTGAGTTGTATTAGCAACGGCTTCGATGCTTAAACTTAGGTTCATAAAAATGCAATCAAAGTTTTTTAGTGGCAATAATTGTTTTTCTTGTTCAAAATAATTTTTCATCCATACTTCATCTAAAATACAAACTGCTTTACTACATCGAGAACGCCAGTTTTTGATTGAATTTAAATATAATTAAGTCTATAGGTTTTTGACATATAAAAATAAATAAGTCATAGCTTTTATTTAAATTGAAGTAGTTATTAATCTGATTAAATACTTTACAGCTTCCACTTAACTCAAAAGACTTTCTAGATAGATTATTTATGATTTTACTAACTAAGCTCTTAGTAAAGTGAGGTATAGATAACATATCCACATCTTCCCAACTACAAATACAGTTTTCAAACTCATTTATAGAGGAACGCGATACATGAAATTCAAGGTCACGCATAGATAAAATTAAAACGCGTGCTTGAGAACTCGAACTTAAAGGAGAAGTTAGTTCTTGCATATTAATATTTAATATATTATTAGTTGATAGGTTTATTTTTTTCTATGACAATTTCAGCCAGTTGCCTTAACTTAGCTTTTCTTTGAATCATTCCCGGAGAATGAGGAATATTTACTGTGTCTAGAATTTTTTCCCAGCGATATACCCAATCATGGCGCAGTAAAGAATTAAGTACATTATCAGTGCTAATTTTGTTTAAACGCTCTGGCTGCAAATCAAGCTGGGCAATGATATCAGGTGTATTAGTTGCATTTTCAGGTACATAAATTACTGCATCTGTCCAATCAAAGTTCTGGCTAAAAGCATCACAATTTGGAGGTACTCCTAATAACACTGCGCCACCTGCTGCACCTTCAAAAAAACGAGGATTCAATTCCTCTTGTCCGCCTGTTACATTTAACAAATCAAATTTAGGCTTATAAGCAATAAAATAACGACTTCGTTTAACTATATTTCTATATAAATTTCGATGCTCGTTATAGTCGCGTACCATTAAGGTTTTAAATGTGTCATACATATAAAAGAAATCATTGCACTACAGTTGTAGATAGAATGAGGGGTAAGAGTGAACATCAAGGGTACTGATGCAGGAAGAGTTCAACCTATTTGCGAGCGGGCAAGCTTTGGAAACTCTGTGTGCATGGAGTGATAATCTC
>JAHHGY010000078.1 GCA_019359635.1 Chroococcus sp. CMT-3BRIN-NPC107 | reverse complement strand
GGAATATATCTTCAAACAACTTCCATTCCAGATCGTTTAATCCTTCAAATCGCCCAGCCATACCCTATTACAATTTACCTTCATCAATAGCAGATTATCATATTGCTGGCATTAGTGGGATAGATTCCAAGCATCCGCCGATCCTGCTTGGTACGTCCACCTGCGACTTTGGCAAATACCTGTACCCTTATTTATTGAAGATAGTATTACTTTTTTTGCCGAACAAGCCAACATCGTATCGCTAAATAAACCTTACCGCCCTCGCCTGATCCGACTGCAACAAAACCAAAATATTCAAGTACAGTATTATATGCCCAAAAATCCATCATCGGTAAATGGTGCGGCAACTAATGCCGCCTTACTCCAAAGCTTGACTGTAGATGATTTTGAGCTACTACCCGGTTGTTTGCTAGATGTGAAAATTGAAGGTGAAACTAAACAAGTTTCTTTAGGATTTAGAGCAAGTGAAGATGAATTTTTAAGCTACGACAAAGGCATAGACAGCGAGACGGGAAAAGCTCTATGGGGAGCAATTTTAGGGCCTTTTTGCTTTCAAAAACGTTAAATTAGGTATTTTTAAGATGCAAGCGGTTTTGTGTGGCTACTACGGTAAAGGAAATGGCGGTGATGAGGCGTTACTAGCAACGCTATTGCAAATGCTGCCAGATAACATAATGCCTTTGGTACTTTCAGGCAATCCTGAAGCAACGATCGCCCATTATCAAGTAAAAGCGTGCGATCGCAATTCCTTACCTCAAGTTATTCAAGCCTTGCGCCAATCAGAAGTATTTATCTGGGGTGGCGGTAGTTTGATGCAAGACGCTACCAGCGCCATTAGTCCTTTCTACTACAGTGGGCTAATGACTTTAGCACAAGTTATGGGACTCAAAACTATTGCTTGGGCGCAAGGTATTGGGCCATTAAACCGCCCTTTAACTAAGTTTTTGGCACAAAAGAACTTTAGTAATTGCAACGCTGTCAGCGTCCGCGATCGCGCTTCGGCTGCTTTATTAACTAATTGGCAAGTTTCTTGTACTCTCGCTCCCGATCCAGTATGGGCATTAGAATCGGTTGCTGTAAACCGATTATGGGACTTACCCGCGCCTAGAGTTGCTGTAACATTGCGATCGCATCCCCAACTAACTCCCGCTCGTTTAGCTACCTTTACCCGCGCGTTGGCGGACTTTCAAAAAGCTACCCAAACTTGCATTTTGCTCGTACCATTTCAGCCAAGTCAAGACTTGGCGATCGCTCAAGCCATTCAACCGCACCTACCAGGAGTCAGTCAGATTTTTAGTTTGGAAGATCCCAAAGCTTTAAAAGGCTTATTTCGCGGCGTTGAAATGGCGATCGGTATGCGCTTGCATAGCTTAATTATGGCTGCTAGTGAGGGTTGCCGATGTTTTGCGCTAAGTTACGATCCCAAAGTTAGCCAATTGATGAGCGAACTAGATATGCCAGGATGGGAATTAGCTCAAATGCCAGAAGATCCTAATGTCATTAGCAAAACTTGGATAGAGCATTTTGTTAATGGGGAAGGGACTTCTTCAGAAAAGATTGAGTCGTTGATAGATCGAGCCTTACTACACCAAGAACTATTAAAAGAATTACTCTAACTTAGATTCATCTGTTTGCAATCAGGTTAATTAAAAATGTTTCCATTGCCTTAGCTTGTCAAAAATTTAATGCTTCAACACCTCGACAATATTGCCTATTACAGTTACTTGTATTATTAAATACAAAACTTAGTAATATTTTTTATCTATAGATAGAGTAGTGGATCTACCTTAACTATCTTTAAGAGGAGGAAATTAAATATAGCCTATTTACAATTTAAGATCGGGACTTGAGCTAGGCGATCGCAAACTTACTATGTTTAATATTGGCGACTATGTACTTAATCAAAAAACGGGTAACTTAGGAAAAGTGACTGGCTACGGACATCAGATAATTAATAATGCTTATATACCAACGGTCAAGGTTTTAGTAGATTTGGCTACAGATTCTCGCAGACGAGGATTTATAGAAGAAGATATATTTACGGTATGGATTCCTTGGGAAGAAGCTCAAAGGATGTAAATTAAAAAAATTACTACTACGGCACTTGAAGCAAAAAATAATATTATTAAATTTACTTTATGTGTCGTCAGCTACAATTAATTTTAATACAAAGTAATCCTTAAGACTCATAGGTCAATAGTTTATTCTAATAATTTAGTAAGAGGAAACTTTGCATATATTTTTTTAGATTAATTCTTAGTTTAGATTGTAGGACTATGTTTATGTCTCAGATTCAATCATCTGAATTACCTGTAGAAATTGCCCAACTTCCCGAACACGCACAACAAATTTTTGTTGCTGCATTTAACAGTGCCAAAGAAGACGGTATGAATGAAGAAGCAGCCCTCAGTGTTGGTTGGAATAGTATTAAGGACAGCTACGAACAAACTAGTAGTGGCGAATGGAAGTTGAAACCAGAAGACACTAATATTCACAATAAATCTGTTCAATCTGGCGGAAACTGACTTTTTCTTGATTTGAACTAATTTTGAATCTTCTAGCTTATAAAGAGAGCAATCTTGTTTAGATTGCTCTCTTTACTATTAGCTGAAGGCAGCTAAAGTTATTAGACTATGTACTTAAAGTTATTAAATGTTTTTTATACTAACTATATACATTAGTAATAATTTGTCTCTCCAGTGGAAGATGTATCATTAGAAAATAATCAATATGCTGTTGGGCATAACCAAATTTTAACAATAGCCAACAGCTAAGAAAATTTATACATATCGCTCGATAGCATCATTGTATGCGTAGCGCTAGAAATTTTCCTATCTAATTTCTGGGCAGGTTCTGATAGCTTTTAAAAATTTGGTCATAAAATTACTAAACTTTTTTGAGAAAACTTTAGTAAAAGCTCGTCAAAATCAAATCAACAAATAACTGATTGAGATAAAATATGCCGCGACAGAACACAAAAATGGATAATAATGGTAGTAACATTGGAACGGCAAAAATGCGTGAAGATAGCCTAGCAACCATATCTGAATCGTCGCAATCCTTATCTGAACAAAAGAATCAAGCGGCGAAAACCTTTACAACTGCACCAGATTTAGTTTGTTTATCTCATTTGCGGTGGAATTTTGTTTTCCAAAGACCTCAACATTTACTTAGCCGTTGCGTTCAAGGACGAAGAGTATTTTTTATCGAAGAACCGATACTGAGCAACGATCCCGTAGGAAGGCTTGATATTAGTTCTCACGAAAGCGGAGTGCTGGTAATAGTACCACATTTGGATGAAGCTTTGAGCATTGAGGACATCACCGCCGCCCAAAAGTTATTAATTGACGAATTATTTGCTCAGTACCAAATCGAGCAGTATATCTGCTGGTACTACACGCCGATGGCTTTAGGGTTTACTGAGCATTTGCAACCATTGGCTATTGTGTACGATTGCATGGATGAATTATCTGCATTTCTTGGTGCATCGCCTACCCTCAAAAACAACGAAGCCGAGTTATTTCGCCGTGCAGACTTAGTATTTACAGGAGGGCAGAGTCTTTATGAAGCCAAACGCGATCGCCATCCTAACGTTTATTCATTTCCTAGTAGTGTAGATGTACCCCACTTTGCACAAGCAAGAAACATTACTCAAGAACCAGCAGATCAAGCACACATTCCGCATCCGCGCTTAGGATTTTATGGCGTGATCGACGAGCGAATGGATCTCGAACTATTGGCTGGAGTTGCCGCCGCTAGACCAGATTGGCACTTGGTCATGATTGGGCCAGTAGTGAAAATTGACAGTGCAATGCTACCCCAAGGCGAGAATATTCATTACTTAGGTAGTAAAGACTATCAAGAACTACCAAATTATTTAGCTGGGTGGGATGTAGCAATGCTACCATTTGCCCGCAACGATTCAACCCGGTTTATTAGTCCAACTAAAACTCCTGAATATCTAGCCGCAGGTAAGCCTGTAGTATCTACCTCAATTCGCGATGTCGTCCGTCCCTACGGCCAAGAAAACTTAGTGCAGATTGCCGACAGCGTGAGCGAATTTGTTGCGGCGGCAGACAAGGTAATGCAAGAAGACTTAGCAGCATCGGGGTGGCGATCGCGCGTTGATACTTTTTTAGAACAGATTTCTTGGGATCGCAGTTGGGCAGCAATGATGCAGCTAATTGAATCGTCTTTAGCAACGCGCGAACCAGATAAGACGCAATCGCCAACAATTGAGCCACCCAGCATTGTTACTAAAGAATACTTATTTGATTACTTGATAGTAGGTGCGGGTTTTTCGGGTAGCGTACTTGCAGAAAGGTTAGCAACGCAGTTAGGAAAAAAAGTGCTGATTGTGGATAAGCGATCGCACATCGGCGGCAATGCTTACGACCATTACGACAATGCAGGCATTCTCGTTCACAAATACGGCCCCCATATCTTCCATACCAACAGCCGCGAAGTCTTTGAATACTTATCGCAATTTACGCAATGGCGCAGTTACGAGCATCGCGTTTTAGCTAGTGTAGACGGTCAACTCGTACCAATTCCGATCAATCTCGACACAATTAATAAGCTGTACGGGTTATCGCTCAATTCATTTCAAGTTGAAGAATTTTTTGCATCGGTAGCCGAACCCAAAGAACAAATCCTGACTTCAGAGGATGTTGTTGTGAGCAAAGTCGGCAAGGAACTATACGAAAAGTTCTTTCGCAACTATACGCGCAAGCAATGGGGACTAGATCCATCGGAGTTAGATAGATCGGTAACTGCCCGCGTTCCTACTCGCACCAACCGCGACGATCGCTATTTTACCGACACATACCAAGCAATGCCTTTGTATGGTTATACGCGGATGTTCGAGAATATGCTCTCGCACCCGAATATCAAAATTATGCTCAATACCGATTATCGGGAAATTGCAAAAGCGATTCCTTGTCGGGAAACGATCTATTCAGGGCCTGTTGATGAGTTTTTTGATTTTCGCTACGGTAAGTTGCCTTATCGTTCCTTAGATTTCAAACATGAAACCCTCAATACTGCCGTGCATCAGTCAGCGCCAGTAATTAACTATCCCAACGAACAACTTTATACTCGCGTCACCGAGTTCAAATACTTGACAGGGCAAGAACACAACAAAACCAGCATTGTTTACGAGTTTCCCCGCGCCGAAGGAGATCCTTATTATCCCGTACCACGCCCTGAGAATGCGGAAATTTACAAAAAGTACAAAGCTTTAGCTGATGCTACGGCTAACGTGCATTTTGTCGGCAGACTGGCAACCTACAAGTATTACAACATGGATCAAGTTGTCGCTCAGGCTTTGACAGTTTACAAGCAAGTTAGTAGCAAGAGATAGAGAAAGGTTAAAGGGGAAGGGTTAAAGGAAAATTCAATCTTTGATAATTGTTAACCTTTCTTCCTTAACTGACTTTAGTTAAGAGGATGTAAATGAGTTCGCAATCGCTGAATGCTCCGCCTTTGGAAATTTGGGCCGGAATAGAGTGTACGGTTAATCGAGTAGGTGACGAATATAGCGATCAGTTAGAGAGAAACGGTCATGCTACGCGCCCAGAGGACTTAGAATTATTTGCCGAACTAGGAATAAGTGCTATACGTTACCCTGTATTGTGGGAGCGGACTACACCTAATAGCTTCGATGAACCTAATTGGTTGTGGGCAGACGAACGGCTGCATCGATTGCGAGAACTTGGTATTCGCCCGATTGTCGGTTTAGTTCATCATGGTAGCGGTCCTAGATATACTAGCTTAGTCGATCCAGCATTCCCAGAAAAATTGGCTGTATTTGCGCGGATGGTTGCACAGCGCTATCCTTGGATAAGTCATTACACGCCTGTAAACGAACCCCTGACTACAGCCCGATTTAGCGGGTTGTACGGACACTGGTATCCGCACGGCAGGGATGACTTAACTTTTACTCGTGCGTTGCTAAATCAATGCCGCGCGATCGCTCTATCGATGCAAGCAATCCGGGAAGTCAACCCCAACGCCCAACTGGTGCAGACTGATGATTTGGGGCAGATTTTTAGTACGCCACTATTGGCATACCAAGCAGAACTAGAAAACGAGCGCCGTTGGTTGAGCTTCGATCTATTATGCGGACGCTTAAATCGCGATCGCCCGACATGGGATTACTTGCGTTCGGCTGGCATTACAGAAGCCGAACTAAACTGGTTTTTAGATAATCCTTGTCCGCCCGATATCATGGGAATTAACCATTACTTGACAAGCGATCGCTTTTTAGATGAACGCATAGAGCGCTACCCAAAATCGGCTCATGGCGGCAATAGACAGCACGCATACGCAGACGTAGAAGCTGTTAGAGTTTGCGTTGAAGGTACAGCAGGAGTAGATAAATTGCTACAGTCCGCGTGGCAGCGCTATAACTTGCCCTTGGCTGTAACCGAGGTACATCTTGGCTGCACCCGCGAAGAACAATTGCGGTGGCTGTATGAAGTTTGGCATTCAGCAAAAGAGCAAAAGCAACAAGGAGTAGATGTACGCGCTATCACTGCTTGGTCGCTTTTAGGTGCATACGACTGGAATAGCTTGCTCACTCGCTTTGATGGGTATTACGAACCAGGTGTATTCGATTTGCGATCGCCTCATCCGCGCCCTACAGCAATTGCCCGTGCGATTGCCAATTTAGCCCAAGGCATCAAACCAAACCACCCATTACTAAATACACCCGGCTGGTGGCATCGGCAAGAACGGTTATTGTACCCGCCTGTAAGTTGCAAGTTAGAACCAGCAATAGACAAAAATATTCAATCCTCACTACTACCAAAACCACTTGCTATAGTAGGAGCCACAGGAACGCTAGGACAAGCTTTTGCCAGGTTGTGCGAACTGCGAGGTATTTCCTATCAGTTACTATCGCGTCAACAAATAGATATTACTAATCCTGCATCAGTAGAAGTGGCATTAAGCGAACTTAATCCTTGGGCAGTTGTTAACGCTGCGGGATATGTCCGGGTAGACGATGCTGAACGCGAAGTAGATGCGTGCTTGCTTGCAAACGCTGAGGGTGCAGCAATTCTTGCTGCTGCTTGTGCCAAGCGAGAAATTCCCTTGCTGACATTTTCTTCAGATTTGGTATTTGATGGCAGTTTATCCACTCCTTACACTGAAAGCGATTCTGTTGCCCCTTTAAATGTGTACGGGCGCAGTAAAGTAATCGCCGAGGAGAAAGTTCTAGCCGCCAATCCTTCGTCGCTAGTAGTCCGCACCAGTGCATTTTTTAGCCCTTGGGATGAATACAACTTTGTTACCATCGCATTGCGCGAATTAGCGGCGGGGCATACTTTTATTGCCGCCGATGATGCGATCGTTTCGCCTACTTACGTTCCCGATTTAGTCAACGCCAGCTTGGATTTATTTATTGACGGTGAACGTGGTTTGTGGCATTTAGCAAACCAAGGCGCGATCGCCTGGGTAGATTTAGCCTTCTTAGCAGCAAAACAAGCTGGTGTAGATGGCAGTAAAATAATTGCTCGTCCCACACAAGAGCTTGGACTTATGGCTCAACGCCCCACTTATAGCGTTCTCGGTAGCAATCGAGGTTTATTACTGCCTTCCCTTGATAATGCGATCGCCCGTTACCTCCAGGAAAAATCACTTCACTAGCTTCTGCGTTTTATCTAACGCTCTGGAAATGGTACTTTTGCCTAAGATCAGGATTAGTTATGGTTTTAAACTTATCTGTGTTGCTCGATACAAGTTTGCAACTAAATAGCATTGAGCAAGCTAAGAAATTGTACTAAGCGCGCTCGCCTCAATACTTCACTCCTATTTGGCAGCAACTAATACTTGTCCTGCGTAACCTAATTTGCTGTATTGTCTTAAAAACATCAATATCAGAGGCAATCGGCGTTAGTGCGCTGAAAGGGTAAAGAATTTGAGGGCACGGTGGCTACCAAAAGAAATTAAAATTTTTTAACAGTTGACACGGAGAGCGCTGTTTTGTATCTAAATTTGGGGAAAATAGAAATAGTACATCAGGCTACATTTTGCTGTTTAGTGGGGCAAAATGTAGCCCCAGGATTCCAAATTGGAGCAGACAGCAAGATGGTTCATAGTTTAGGTACTGCAACCACCTTTACAGAAGTTGATTTAGATGGGTTTGCAGAGGAGTTAAATCGAGACGGAATTTGTGTGATTCGCGGACTATTTGAGCGAAAACTGATTGAAGATTGGGCAGTTGCTTTTGATGCTTTATTTCAAGAGCGGTTGCAGCGATCGGGTGGAGTAGCGCCTAGAGGGACTGCTCGCGGCTATGTCACATTGCCTTGGGTAGCTCCCTTTGCCAATCCAGCAGTGTTTGCCAACCCGACTATTTTGGGCGTACTCAATCGCGTATTTTATCAAGAATACAAGCTGGTTCAGCTAGGGGCAGACATCCCCATGCAGGGATCTGAGTATCAGGAAATCCATCGTGATTTCCGTCCACTATTTTGCGATCGCATTGTCACGCCGCTCTATGCACTAGCAGTTAATTTTCCCCTAGTTGAAGTAACTGCCGAAAATAGCCCGTTTGAGATGGCGAGAGGAACTCACGCAATGCCACGAGAGGAGGGATTGGTCAAGCTGCGCGCTGGGGAAATTGCTATGGAGCAATTTTTAATGCAGCCGGGAGATGTGATGGTGCGATCGCCCCTAGCACTGCATCGAGGTACTCCTAACTGCACACCGCAGCCACGCCCAATGATTGTGATGGGTTACGTCATGCACTGGCTCCACACCCACAAGGTAGATTTAACTCTTAAGCAGGATTACTATAATGGCTTATCGCCCGAACTTCAGCAGTTGCTTCGGTGTCAAACCGTGGAGCAGTTGCCGAGAGAGGCGACAGAAACCTACATAAACTTCCAGTATTGATGTCAACACAGACTTATACTAATCCAGTTTACCCAGAGTACTTTGCCGATCCATTTGTTTGGCAGCATCAGGGTATCTATTATGCGATTGGGACAGGCCCAGCAGAAGCCGCAGGGCAGGTAGATGAGAGCCAGGGGCAGCGAGTCTTTCCCCTGCTAAAGTCGGACGATTTAGTTAACTGGCAGTTTGCCGGAAACGCTCTGCTGCGTCCCGATCCTGCCCTGGGAGATAACTTTTGGGCCCCAGAAATTGCTTACCACGATGGTACTTTCTACCTTTACTATTCTGTTGGGCATGAAGATAAAAATCATCAGCTACGGGTTGCCAGTAGTCCTGAACCTTTAGGGCCGTATCAGGATGTGGGTGAGCCATTGGTCGAGCCCGAAACTTGTCCGTTTGCGATCGATCCCAGCCCGTTCCGGGATGATGACGGCCAGTGGTATCTCTTTTACGCCCAGGATTTTCTAGATACAGAAGATGGCGATCGCGCAGGAACGGCATTGGTAGTCGATCGCCTGCTGACGATGACGAAATTAGCGAAAGAAACTAAAGTTGTTTTACGTGCCAAGCATGATTGGCAAAGGTTTTTAGCCAATCGTCCCATGTATGATGCTGTCTACGATTGGCATACTCTGGAAGGGCCTTGTGTTCGCAGACACGAAAACCAATATTACTGCTTTTACAGTGGTGGGCGTTGGGAAACGGAGAGTTACGGGGTTGATTATGGTGTTGCCGAACAGGTGATGGGTCCCTACTCCGATGCCGGGAATGAATCGGGGCCGCGAGTGCTGCGCTCAGTTTCTGGCTATGTCTTAGGACCTGGACATAATTCGATGGCAGTGAGCCTTGATGGTCAGGACTATACGATCTATCATGCCTGGGATAAGGAAATGAAGGCACGCCGGATGTGCATCGATCGGTTGCTCTGGACAGAAGTTGGCCCTCGCTGTCAGGGTCCAACCTGGACACCACAACAAATCTAAGGGTGGCGAGAAATAATCAACAAAAAAACCAGAATAAGGCACTATACCATTTACATACAACAACCTATTCTATTTGGCAGCAACTAACACTTGTCCACTGTAACCTAATTCGCTGTATTGCTTGAGGACATCAATTGCGATCGCACTTTTCCCCTCTGCTACCAAAGCAACACAAGCACCGCCAAAACCACCACCAGTTAAACGAGCGCCAAATACTCCTGGAGTTTTTTGTAATATATCTACTAAGGCATTTACTTCTGGTACAGAAACTTCATAATCGTCGCTTTGACTAGCATGAGAAGCATTCATCAACTCGCCAAAGCGATTAACAGAAACTCCCGCCACCGCTTCTAACACGCGGTTATTTTCACTAATTACATGACGAGCGCGGCGACAAAGTGGTTCTGGCAATGATTGGGCAACTTGGGGATTAGTGATATCTCTCAGCGCTTTTACCCCCAATAGCCGCGCCGCTTCTTCGCATTGCGCCCGCCGTTGATTGTAGCCGCTACCTGCTGCTAGTTCGTGATGTACTCCACTATCTATAACTAATATTTCCCCTCCTGCGGGTAACTCTAACGTGCGCCGTTCGAGGGTGCGAGTATCTAGAAATAGCATCGAATGAGTATCAGCGAGGCTAGATGCCATTTGATCCATAATGCCGCAATTTAAGCCTGCATACTGAATTTCAGCTTGTTGTCCGATTTGGGCAACTTCCACATCATCAAGGGGGAGATTAAGCAAACTGCGCAATCCTTTTAGGGTTGCAACTTCTAAAGCCGCGCTGCTAGATAAGCCTACACCGATTGGTACGGTAGACGTAACGTACAGGTTTACAGGCGGGATTTCGTAACCTTGTTTTGCTAAAAGTTGGATGCAGCCAAATATATAACTAGCAAATCCTTGGGGAGTGCGATCGCAACTTGCAACGCTCACCATTTCCTCTAATTCTTGCGAATAAAAGTGGTGCTGGCTATCAGGGCTAAAACCTAGCTCTACTTTTGTACGTTGAGGAATAGCAATCGGCAATACAAACCCATCATTATAATCAGTATGTTCGCCCAGCAAATTTACTCGCCCTGGGGCTGTAGCTTCGGCTTCTGGCTTTGTTCCAAATATTTGTTGAAAATCCATAACTTAAGTAATTTCTAAAGGTATAGGGCGTAATCTCCCTGCGATTTCTACACTAGGAAAACTTGGATCGAAAGTGAGATTTTCTAACTTGCCATCCTCTAAAATGACAAAAGTATCCTCAATCTTCGCTCCAGGTAAACTTGGATTCCAAGCCATAGCCATGTTTGCGCTCAATGTATCGGTAGTAGAGGGATTAGCAACAATTTCTCTAGCTAAATAACCGCAAGTTCCGCCTTGATGGTGTTGGTAGATAGCTTGCAAATACCCATGCCGTTCGTAAGCCTGTTTCAATTGGTGGTAAACTGCATTGAGAGGTACGCCAGGTTTGCATAAGTTCAAAGCTTGAGCTTCTATTTCCCTTATATGCTGGTGCAACTGGGAATATTCATTTTTTCCCCCAAAACACACAAACCTTGTGAGATTGGCATATAAGCCGTAACCTCTAACACAAAATACCATCATCGCTACTTGAGAAATCGCTTCATTACTAGGAGTAGCATGGCGATATAGCGGTAAACGCCTTTCTCCTGCCACCAATGTTAAAGCTGGATGCAGCCCCCGCGCCCACAATGCTTCAGCACCCGCCCCAGCTAGTTGGTATTCTGTCCATGTAGGTTTGGCGCTAGATAGCACCTCAGTCATCGCTGCGCTGGCTTTACTCCCTACCTGACGATATCGTTCTAATTCGCCCTGCATCATTACCCGTTTGTAGTTTACAAGTAAATCGGGTAAAGCAGTTTCAGTAGCAGTTGGGCGATCGCTACATACTTTTCCCCCATTAGTAGCTTCGCGGACAAATGCTTCGCGCACAGCAGCATCAGCCCAAGGATTGACGTGCAGTTGAAATGCAGGCAATTCCTCATCCTGCAAGCGTTGCGCTTCAATTTCATCTGTCAATACCCAGGCATCTTGGGCAGTAACTAATACTTCTGCTACTCCGGTTTCTGCCGTCAGCAGCACAGTATTAGAAGCGCCAGCAGTTACCCAAGCAAACCAATCTGTTCCCTTAAAACGGACACCTGCAACCTCGGCGGTAACTAAAACTTGACGAATTAACTCTAGCTTGGCAGCAACTTCAGCATTCATAACTTCACTGGCGTTTCAATGTTGACAACTACCGCTTGTAGTTCCTTTGCCTTTTCTTCTGGTAGCGTGTCATTAGCAAACATTCCGGCTGCAAGTTCAGTTCCCGCTAGGTACTTGAGCCGATCTTTTGTCCTTAGCGGCGGGTAAAACTCGGCGTGTAACTGAAATTCTGGATGCGGTTTGCCATCGATAGGCGCTTGAAACCATGCCATCAAATAAGGAAAAGGGCGATTCCACAAGCCGTCATATTTAAGAGTTACAGTTTTGAGCGCTTTAGCAAGCGCGAAACGCTGCTCTACACTTAGATCGTTCAATGTAGCAACAGGAGCAATCGGCGCAATCCAGACTTCGTAAGGGTAGCGGGCGCATACAGGCACAAAAGCGATCGCATATTCATCCAAGTAAATAACCCGCTCGTTTGCAGCTATCTCTTTTTGAATCAAATCTGGTAGCAAAGAACTTTGATGCTGTTGGTAATACGCCAACTGACACTCTAGCATCCGCGCCGGAACTGGTGGTACAAAAGGATAAGAGTATATTTGCCCGTGAGGATGGTGTAGAGTCACCCCTACCTCTACGCCGCGATTTTCAAAGGGTAAAACGTACTGAATCTCTGGCGGCGCTTTAGCAGTGCGATCGCCCCACACTTGCAAAAGCAAATCTAGTCTATCTAGTTCTAGCAAACTAAGAGCAGTTTGGGGATCTTGAGTAAATACCACCACTTCACAAGTCCCGTTAGCTGGTAATGTCTCAACAATAGATGCTGGCGGATCGTGAGATTCTATCGTCAGGGACGGAAAGCGATTATCAAATACAGCTATGTCATAGCGCCCTTGGGGAAGTTCCGTAGGAAACTCAGGGTCAGTGGTAGGTGCTAAAGGATTGTACTGGGGTGGAGGCATAAAAGTCCGCCCCTGACGGTGGCTTGCATAAGCTACCCATTCGCCACGTAAAGGATGCCAGCGCAAATACGGGTTTGCGGCGACTTTTTCGTTGCTAGGACTAGGGGCAACAATCCCCTCATTAATGGGGAAGCGACTGTATAGGGTCAGCTTGCGCCCATCCGGTTTTAATAGTTCCTGGAAATACATCATCATCCTCTTCTCCTCTAGTTGCCTCGGCGATCGCCTCTATGGGAAACTTGGGCGTGCGATCGATATACAATAAGCCATTAGCTTCCTGGAAAGTATCAGTTAGCTGGGTATAGCAAAAGCCGCTAAACATCTCTATTTTGTTTACCGCCCCTAGCAGTGCCTTGTACCTCATTTGTAGCTCAGAGATATTACTAGAGCGCACGTATCCCCAAGCTTTATCAACTTCAATATTATTTAGTGGTGGGGCGTAGGCTATGCCGCCAAATTCTGTTAGCATTACAGGCTGTCCGTGATGGGGATAGCCATCCAGCGTCAGGACGCGCCCACCCGGACGCTGGCGATCGAATAAATCTGCTAACTTCACATTCTGCCCGTAGCGTTTAAACAATCGATGCGGTTTGTTGTCGTAGTCGTGGATAGCAATAATATCCGTATTGGTACTTTCCCAACCATCGTTACCAATTACTAGCCGGGTTGGATCTAATGTTTTAGTTAAGTGGTACAGCGCTAAAACATAATTGCGATGCGCTGCTGTTTCAACTAAGTTAGGCACTCCCCAAGATTCATTAAAGGGAACCCACACGACAATGCACGGATGACTAGCATCGCGTTTAATTACCTCCGCCCACTCGCGGGTAATTCGCTCTACGGCTGTAGGCGTGAAGCGATAAGCGCTAGGCATTTCTTCCCAAACCAACAACCCTAATACGTCTGCCCAATATAAAAAGCGGGGATCTTCTATCTTTTGGTGCTTGCGGACACCATTAAAGCCCATACTTTTGACTAACTCTACATCGTGCCGCAACGCCTCATCTGATGGCGCAGTTATTAAGGTGTCGCTCCAATAACCTTGATCTAAAACTAGCCGTAAATAATACGGTCGCCCGTTGAGCATAAAGCGATCGCGCTGTATCCCTACTGTCCGCATTGCAGTGTAGGAGCGGACTTCATCTAGCAGATTATTATTTTTATCCCATAGTTGAATATGAGCATCAATCAGTGTCGGCTTCTCTGGCGACCACAATAATTCGTTGCGGTAGTCGTCAATACCTGGATCTGATAGGGCGATGCGGCGGTGCAATTCTCCATTAAACACCTCGTAGCGATCGCTTACTAGCAATTGGTCGCCAACGCTCAGTTTGATATTGACTTGAATATCATCTTGCTGTCCGACGATAAAAGCTTCAAAGCCAATTTCCCACCGCTCAAACTGGGGAGTCCAGCAGAGGCGATCGAGATAAGTTTTTCCTACGTGCTCTAGCCATACAGTCTGCCAAATACCGCTAGTGCGCGGATACCAAATACTATGGGGTTCCAACTGCCAATCTTGTTTACCGCGCGGTTTGGCTAGGTCTTGCGGGTCGTCTTGTGCCCAAACTGTAATACGCTGCACGCCGTTTTCGTTTAAAACAGAGGTGATATCAATAGTAAAAGGCGTATATCCGCCTTCATGCAGTGCCATAAACTGACCGTTTACCCACACGCGGGCGCAATAATCTACCGCGCCAAAGTGAAGCAGTACCCGATTTTCATCTTTAAACAGTTCAAATTCGCGAGCGTACCAGCAATTGGGATGAAAACCTGTATCGCCAATTCCGCTCCTGATTGATTCAGGTGCAAATGGCACTTCAATACAGTGACTCCACTGGGGTATATCTAGAGGTGAAGTATATTGCCCCTCATCGTCATAGGCAAACTTCCACAAACCATTAAGACTAAGCCAGTTGGCACGTTGCAGTTGCGGACGTGGATATGCTGAATCTAGTTGCGGAATAATAGCCTTAGTTTCACACTGACGAGTTACCCCACCACAGACATTTTCCGGTCTTGACGAGTTCATTAATATTTTTACCCTTCGCAAGAACTCTTACTTTTCTATATTGTCTCTTTTTCTTCAAAAATTTAAAAAATAATTTATATACTGCCGTTCTTACGAGGGCAGGACATTGCTACCAAACGATTAATCGCTAACCCCGGCAAGCCAAGCAACTTTTACCCGCGCATTATTTGACTTTCAAAAAAACTACCCCAACTTGCATTTTACTCGTACCAATTCAGCCTAGCCAAGAAAGAGCGATCGCATAATAGCTCCTGGAAAGAAACTTCTGACGATATAGTTACGGCTGGCTCTAAAAAGTTTATGGGTCATCAAGAAAGATACAAGTTTGTCAAAATTTGATAAATCTTCTAGGGAAGAAACTATCAAAACTCTTAAGAAACACATTCCGTCGGGGTTGAAATAGGGATGAGTTCCAAGCCGAAAGCTTGAGCTTTTTTCTTAAGGTTTTTCAGCAAGCGATCGTGAGACTGCTGTTCATAAGCATCAATGCCAGGG
>JAHHGY010000077.1 GCA_019359635.1 Chroococcus sp. CMT-3BRIN-NPC107 | reverse complement strand
CCTTACCACTGAAGGCAGTCGCAAGGAAGCTGAAGTTGACGGTCTTGACCCGAAACAGCGCAATTAGAAAAGCGGCAATAAAGCTTAATCTTGCACCATGCCAAGGGAAATGAGGTCGCAATCTCTCCCGAAGTAAAGTAACCTGGTTCATAGGGGTTTCTTGCTTTAGGAATGTGGTAATTCTTATGAAACCTCTTCCCATCAATCATTTGCAAGCTTTTGTCCTGTACTTAGAACGTCTCTATAAAAATGCAATCGCATTACTTAGAATTTGTAACTTAGCAACTGAATTGCCATATCTTTTTGAGGCAAACTACCAGCATTAAGCGTCACCGTATCGCTATCGGCTCGGCGCACAGCAACACCCTTCATCAATTCCAAAAACTGGTCTACCGCCACAAGGTCACAGCTACTACTATCCGCCGCTTGGGTACTGTAATGAGTCGGAATAACTAACTTAGGATTAAGCTGTTGAATTGCTGCTTGGGCTTCGGTAGGGTTATAAGCTTTGACACCACCGCCAACGGGAACCAAAAGCACGTCAGGACGACCCATGAGAATTTTTTGTTCTATAGTAATGGGAGCTGCCGCACCACCCAAATGCAAGATATTAATTCCCCCTTGCTTCCAGCGCCAAGCTACATTGTTGCCGAATCTTCGACCATTAACGCGATCGTGCAGGGTATTAATTCCTTGAACTTGAATGCCATTATATCGATAAACTCCAGGCTCGTATATTAGCTGCGGCTTACCTGGTAGTCCTTCTATAGATCCCTCATCCAACAACTGACTGCTAATTAGCACTAAACCCGCTTCCACCTTGGGAGCGCGGTATTTTGCCGTACAACCGATAGTCCGAAAGGGATTAACCAAAATTCGCGTTTTGCCACTACTAAACAAAAAACAAGTATGACCCAACCATTGAACTGATAAAGATTCTCCAGTTTGCGCCACCCCTTGAGATTGCCAGCTTGCAAACAAAGATGTTGCTAACCCCGCCCCTGCATAGCCTAATATTTGTCGTCTTTTCATTAATTTCTCCTCACCCTATGGACGACTGTAGTTGTGCCAAAAAGTTTCGTAATAATTGCTTGCCTAAAGTAGTTAGTACGCTTTCAGGATGAAACTGTACGCCTTCAATATGGGGATAATTGCGATGTCTGACCCCCATAATCGTGCCATCTTCCACCCAAGCTGTAATTTCTAGCACTTCTGGGCAAGTTTGCGGCTCAATTACTAAACTATGATACCGAGTTGCGGTCATGGGATTATCTAAACCGCGAAAAACTCCTACCCCTGTATGACTTATTTGCGATGTTTTGCCGTGCATTAATTCAGGCGCTAAAACTATTTGACCCCCAAAAACTTGCCCGATGCTTTGGTGGCCCAAACAGACCCCCAAAATAGGTAGAGTTTGCCCTAGCTCGCGGATTATCGCACTAGAAATCCCCGCATCTTCCGGGCGACCCGGCCCTGGAGAAATAACTATTCCATCCGGCTGCAATTGGCGGATTTCCTCAAGAGAAATTTGGTCGTTGCGGTAAACTTGAATATCACGAGCAACCGGAAACTCAGCCCCAAGTTCTCCTAAATACTGCACCAAGTTATAGGTAAAGCTATCGTAATTATCAATAACTATAATCAAAACTCAATTTTCTCCTGGTTTTGGTTAGTAGAGGTTCCACGAGCAACAATCGGCTTAATATTTATCCCCATTGACTCCGCATTAGAACGATTAAAGGCGGCATAATTAAAACCCCTGCAACTAAAACAGCTACCATCGCTGAAACTAAAACCGCCGCCGCCGCACAGTCTTTAGCTATTTTTGCTAAGTCGTGGTATGACTGCTTAACGGCTAAATCCACAACAGATTCTATAGCTGTATTTAATAACTCCATCACTAACACTAAACCACTGGTTAACCCAATTACTGCCATTTCTAAAAGTTGCAAGTGTAAAAAAATTGCCAAACCCATCGCTACAATACCCATCCCTACATGAATGCGAAAATTACGCTGAGTTTGAAAAGCATAAGTTATTCCACACCAAGCATATTTGAAGCTAACAAATAAATTTGTAGCAACAAGCCATGATAACTCGCGCTTAGAATCAACTTTTTCCGCTCGGCTGGACGTTGATGTCGGAAGGTTTTGAGACATAGACAGAAGACGACAACAGAAAAAGTAATTGTTAGTTGGATAGCCATAGCAGTTTTTTTATAGTTACGGGGCAAATTATTGCTCTTATCCCAGTTAGGGATTGAAATAATTGTATTCGTCACTAATGGTCAGCCCGATCGCTTTTAATAAAACAGCTTGCCGCTCTAGCATTTGTATTAGGCTAGTTTCATCGGGATGATCCCAACCTAAAAGATGAAGTAGACCGTGAGTTGCCAGCCATGCCAATTCTGTTTGCAGTGGGTGTCCCTGCTCTTGAGCTTGGCGACTGGCAGTATCTACTGAAATAACAATATCACCAAGATATAGCGGCTGCTGAAATCGCATTTCTTCACTGGTGGGAAAATCCACTTCTAAAGCTGCAAAAGCTAATACATCCGTTGGTTTATCTTGGTGGCGGTATTGGTTGTTGAGAACTCGAATTTGGGCATCGTCAGTCAAGCGCAAACTAAGCTCGTAATTATTTGCCACAGGTAATTGAGATGATGAATTTGCAATCCAACTTTCAAACCAACTTTCCCAGGGAGTTGAAGCCACAATTGGTAGGTCGTTAGACTTATCAACGCGAGTGTCTTCTATACTTATTTCTACTGCCACATTTTCTCCATTTAGCGCGTCAAGTAGGCAAGCCCTACTAAAACGGTTAACAAAGCGATCGCTGTCAAGGCAAAATGCCGTAAAGAAGTTCCTCCCTTCTGTACCATATTCCGCATGGCAAGCTTAACATAACTTGGTTTTGCTTCTGTGGGTTCTGGTTTTTGGGTTGTTGATGTACTCATAAGTGCCTATAAATCTATTAGTGATTACTTCATCAATTTAACAGAGACATTCCCTAAGAATGCTGAGTTTAGCTATCGACTAATTGGTTTTCTTGACGCAAATAAGCTTGGATAAATAAATCTATTTCTCCATTCATTACATCTGTAACCGCCGTTGTCTCTACATTAGTACGTAAGTCTTTGACCATTTGGTACGGATGAAATACGTAATTGCGAATTTGGTTTCCCCAAGCGGCTTCAACTATATCACCGCGAATTTCAGCAATTTCTTGAGCGCGTTGTTCCTCGGCAATGATTAGTAGCTTTGCTTTCAAAATAGCTAGGGCTTTTTCTTTGTTTTGCAATTGACTTCGTTCTTGGGTACAGCGTACCGCCACCCCTGTAGGAATGTGGACAATCCTCACAGCGGTTTCTACTTTGTTGACATTTTGCCCGCCTTTACCACCAGCGCGGGTAGTTGTAATTTCTAAATCTTTGTCAGGAATATCTAATTGAACGCTGTTGTCAATCAAAGGCATGATTTCGACCCCAGCAAAGCTCGTTTGCCGTTTATCGTTGGCATTAAAAGGCGAAATTCTTACTAACCGATGAGTGCCTTTTTCCGATCGCAAATAACCGTAAGCATAGCGCCCAGCAATTTCTATGGTGGCAGATTTTAGCCCCGCTTCATCTCCCTGGGAAATTTCCTCTAAGGTGACTCTGTAGCCATGTTCTTCTGCCCAACGGGTATACATTCTGAGCAACATTTCCGCCCAATCTTGAGCATCCGTACCTCCAGCGCCAGCATTAATAGCTAAAACTGCGCCTTTTTCGTCATAGGTCCCCGATAGCAGTTGTTGCAATTCCCACCCGTCGAGTTCTTTGTGTAGTTGCTGGACGTTGGTTTGGGCTTCGGTGAGTAAAGAGTCATCGTTTTCTAGCTCTAATAGCTCTACCACTGCCTTGGTATCCTCTAAACTAGCCTGCCATTGGTTGTACTGGCTGTAATGGTCTTTGAGGCTGCCAAGCTCTTGCAAGGTCTTTTGGGCGGCTTCTCGATCTTCCCAAAATTCTGGCTGTGAGGCGACTTGTTCTAAGTCTTGAATTTTAGCTTTTAGGGCGGGGATGTCAAAGATAGTCCTGAGTTTTACCCAGGCGGCTAGATAACGTGGCAATTTCGCGCTTAATTTCTAAAATGTCCATAGCGATCGCGCTTTTACGCATATTTAAGTGCATTGTCTATTTTAGCTTTAGGTTGGCACTCAACAAACTTGTACGGACGTTACATCTACGTAAAACTCGAACAGTTTCTCTATCACTACCAATACTTTGCGTCTTAGGGCGTAGCCGAAAATTTTAGCCTCTTATGGAGTTTGCCTTTGCGGCGCTGGAGAGTGCAAATTTCCTCCATTTAGCTTAATCCTTTATTCACTTACTCAGAGAATATACGTAGAAATGCGAGTTTAGCCAGCAATTCTTTTAAGAATTTCAGTAAAACAACGATGGTTTGTTCTGTCTATTCTACGGACAATAATCTCAGCGATTTGAGAAAAGTTTAAACAACGATTTCTCAATTATTACCAGGTAAAAGAGATTATTATTTAAAGTAGGATTTATATGGCGGTAACTCAATCTTGTATCAAATCCGATGGCATAGAATTATTAGTTGCATATTATCAAAATCCCTCTGTTCAACTTCGCAATAAGTTAGTAAACCTGCACACAGGATTAGTACGCAAAATCGCTCATCAATTTAGCCATCAATGCACCGAACCTTACGAAGATTTGGAACAAATTGGTTACCTTGGTTTGATTCGTGCCATTGAGAGATTTAATCCCAAACAAGGCTACGCTTTTAGTTCTTTTGCCGTACCTTATATTCGCGGCGAAATTATGCACTTTTTACGCGATCGCGCAGGGCTTGTAAAAATCCCCCGCCGTTGGCAAGAAGTTTACACTCAAGGGCAAAAAGTTCGTAAAGAACTAACAATAACTTTGGGTCGTTGTCCTACAGATACAGAACTTGCTCGTCAACTAAATGTATCTGTTCAAGAATGGTACGACAGCAACTTAGCGGCTCAAAATCGCATGGCAATCAGCTTAGATAGTACGGTCGTTCAAAATGTTGACTGTGCATTAACTTTAGGGGATATTTTGCCAGACTCTAAAGCTACCAATATGCAGCAACAAGCCGAAGACCGGGAACAACTGCAAGGCGCTATGAATCAATTAGAAGAAAGCACCCGTACCGCCGTTGAATTTGTATTTCTCAAAGAACTGTCGCGCAAAGAAGCCGCCAAAAGAATTGGGATTAGTCCAATGACAGTAACTAGATACTTGCAAAGAGGAAAAGAGCAGTTAGTATCTTTGCTGCAACCTCAGATGATGCAAACAAGAGCTTAAAAACTCTTACTAAAAAACAACTAATTTAAGAATATTTTTATGAAAAACTCAGCTAATACTTTAGGATTAAATACTTCAAATTTGATGACTTTAGACAAAATATATATTACTAACTTTACTCATAGATGGGTAGAGCATAAAAAAATAGCTGAAGCAGAAAAAAGTAGCAAAGGTAAAATTCTCAAAAAAAGTAACGCAGATTCTCTGTTGCTAACAATGCTCGACTTAGTATTTGAAGAAGCTTTGGAATTTCCCTTAAATAACTCACAGTTTTATAGCGATGGGATAGAAATACTACTGAAGCAGTGGGATAGTAAATATGATACGGAAAAAAGCGAAGTATATAAAAAAATATCTTTGCAGAATAAGCAAGATTTGCTAAGTTATATTGCTTTAAAAACCTTTGATAATGGTGACTACTTTTTTACCCAGCAAGTTGTAGAAGGATACATTAGCGATTACATTGCCAATTTACCTAATTCTCCAACTAACAGTCAACAAATTGAACTTAATAGTAAAGCAGTATTAAAATCAATTGAGGCACAGCATGGAGTAATTGTCAGGCAATCAAAAGGTATTTACTCATTCTCCGATTTGGCGCTGCACGAGTATTTTGCAGCTAGAGAAATTGCTAATAGTCCTACCCCCCAACTATTAGAACAATCTTTGCAAGATTTAGTCGAGCGTTCAACCGAAAATCGTTGGCGAGAAGTCTTTTTATTGTTAGCTGGGATGTTAAGAAGCTCTGACTATTTACTCAATTTAATCAAGCAGCGAGCTAATGCGTTAGTTGCTAAAGACGAAATTTTATTACATTTTCTCAACTGGAACACGCAAAAATCTGTAGGAATCAAAGCACCCTACAAATCTTCAGCTTTTCGCGCTTTATCTTTAGAATTTATACTTAACCTTGACTTTGACTTTGCCTTGGCGCTAGACAACGATTTTGCTTACGATATGGGTTTAAACACGGCTCATTTACACGCCTACACTCAAGAATTAAAAAACTGTCAATTTAGCAAGCATCAAAAGCAAGTATTGAAGCAGTATTACTACACCAATAAGTTATTGGTAGACTGTCTCAGTCATGCACGCTATGTTAGCCGCCCAATCCGCGAACAAATAACTGAAAACATATTAGTGCCCTTTGATATGTGGCAGCAAATTAAGTAAGATTCCTAACGCGATCGCAAATCATTCATAGCTCCTTTAGTCACCGATGCGATCGCGCTATCGGTGGCTTTTGGTAAATGGTAATACTTCCCGCCCGAAGTTGCTGCCAATTCCTTGGCAAAACCTGTAGAAATAAACTTATTTTCCGTATCAATTACCAATAACTGCATCCCCAAAGCCCGAATTCTTGCTGCAATATTGAGCAATTCAGCTTTGATATCGGGCTTTTCTCCTTCAGCGAGAGGTTCGCCCAAACTGCGCGATAAAGAAATATTCCCGCGTCCATCGGTAATTGCGACAATTACCACCTGCCCAATATCACCGCTCATTTGGGCATTAGTGCCTACTCTCACCGCCTGAGTCAAACCATGGGCGAGGGGGGAGCCACCACCGCAAGGCATTCGTTCTAGCCGCTTTTTGGCGGCGGAAATAGAACGAGTAGGGGGTAATAATACTTCTGCCTGTTCGCCGCGAAACGGAATCAAAGATATTTGATCGCGGTTTTCATAGGCTTCTGTTAGTAGGCGCAACACCGCACCTTTGGCTGACTGCATCCGATTTAACGCCATTGAACCTGACGCATCGACCACAAAGACAATTAACGCTCCAGCTTTGCGGACTAGGCGTTTGACGCGCACATCTCCCTGTTCGACGATTACGCGCTTATTAGGTTGACGTTCGCGGCGGGCTTTTTGATAGGGTGCAGCCGCTCGTAGTGTGGCATCTACAGCAATTCGGCGCACCGTACCTTTAGGCAACATTGGTTTAATATATCGTCCGCGATCGTCAGAAAAAATTACACTCCGAGCGCCAGACTTTCCGCGTCTTTGCGCCATTTGAGCAAAATACAACACGCTGGGGTCGAGAATTACCCCTTCCGCATCAAAAACAAATTCTTCAGGAATGCTAGTTTCTTCTTCCTCTTTTTGTGGTTCTTCGGGTTCTTCTTGCTCCTCTTGTTCTTGCTGAGATTCTTCCTGATTCTGGGGAGGTGGTGGCGGTGGCGGTGGCGCGTCCTCTGGGGGCGTTTGAATAGTGGTAGCTCTAGGAACGATCGCTAACTCCACCCCTCGGCGCAAATCTTCGGCGTTTACTTTATTGCGTCCATCAATCGCCGCCGCCGCTTTAGCTACTTTAGCCGCAAATAATTCGGCTCTGTGTCCTTGTACGCCTGCGCGGATGGCTTCATCAACCAAATAAATAATTTGTTCGTGGCTGATAGTGACATCTTTTAGCCATTCCCGCGCCAAAATAATTTGAGTTTTAAGATTGTCTAAGTCTTCGTCGTACTGTTGCAAAAACTCTTGGGGAGAGGCGGAGTATTGAATAACTTGGTCTACAGCTTGAACTCTTTGATCTAACCCTAAGACTGCATCGGCGCTCAAAGTAATGGCAATGCGATCGAGTAAATGCTCTCTTAAATTACCTTCTTCGGGGTTGTAGGTAGCTACAAATAAAGGTTTGCAAGGATGCTCGAAACTAATCCCTTCTCGCTCGATAAAGTTGCGCCCTTCACTTAAAACCGTCAATAATTGATTGCTAACTTGGTCATCTAATAAATTAATTTCATCTACATACAAAACTCCCCGGTTTGCTTGTGCTAATAAACCAGGCTGAAAAACCGATTCTCCAGTTTTTACAGACTGTTCTACATCTACCGAACCAAGCAAGCGATCTTCAGTAATACCGAGGGGGATTTGCACAAAAGGAGCCGGAATTATCTGTGTATCAACGCTATCAATTTCTGCTTCTTCATTAAATATGCTGCCTTTAACTACTTCAATAGGAGGTAATAAAGCGTGAAGCGCGCGCGCCATCACTGATTTAGCCGTACCGCGCCTACCAGCAATTGCAATTCCTCCTAATCCTGGATCGACAGCGACTAGCAATAAAGCTAATTTTATGGCTTCTTGACCCACTACCGCCGTTAAGGGAAAAGTAGGAATTGAGAGTACAGGCATGGTTTTTGTAGTTAGTTGCTCTAGATCAGCATATCAAATTTAACTACCGCCCCAAAGAGACAGCTAAAATATAAATACAAAGGATTTTTTTGGCAGCTTTATTTATTTCTATGTCTCTACCAATAGTCGCAATTATCGGTCGTCCCAATGTGGGCAAATCTACAATAGTAAATCGTCTGGCAGGGACGAATGCGGCTATTGTGTACGATGAACCAGGAATAACGCGCGATCGCACTTATCTTAATGCCTTCTGGGGCGATCGCGATTTTGTCGTTGTCGATACTGGCGGGTTAGTATTTGACGACGATACCGAATTTCTACCCCTAATCCGCGAACAAGCTACCCTTGCCCTCAAAGAAGCTAGTGCCGCCCTGTTTATCGTAGACGGTCAAGCGGGGATTTGCGCCGCCGATGAAGAGATTGCCCAATGGTTGCGCCAACAAAAAGTTCCGGTGGTTCTAGCCGTCAATAAATGCGAATCTGCCGAACTAGGTTTAACCCAAGCAGCGCAGTTTTGGGAACTAGGCTTAGGCGAACCTTTCCCCATGTCTGGAATTCATGGCAATGGTACGGGAGAATTATTAGATGCTGTAGTTGCCCACTTACCGCCTAGCGAAGAACTCCCAGACGTAGACGAAGTAAAAATTGCGATCGTCGGACGACCAAATGTGGGCAAATCTAGCTTATTAAACGCCTTTGTAGGTGAAAATAGAGCGATCGTTAGTCCCATTTCTGGTACGACCCGCGATGCGATCGATACTATAATTGAACGCGATGATAAAACTTACCGTTTAATCGACACCGCCGGAATTCGCAGAAAGAAAAACGTTGAATACGGTGCGGAATTTTTTGGTATTAACCGCGCTTTTAAAGCTATCCGCCGCGCTGATGTAGTTTTATTGGTACTAGATGCGGTAGATGGCGTAACAGAGCAAGATCAAAAATTAGTGGCAAGGATTGAAGAAGAAGGACGCGCTTGTGTCGTAGTAGTCAATAAATGGGATGCCGTCGAAAAAGATTCTTACACAATCTACGACCACGAGAAATACCTTAAAGAGCGACTATATTTTATTGAATGGGCTGAAATGATTTTTGTCAGCGCCAAAACTGGACAAAGAGTCGAAAAAATCCTTGAACTAGCGGATACCGCCGCCACCGCCCACAAACGCCGCGTCACTACCTCCGTCATTAATGAAGTGCTAGAAGAAGCCATGCGTTGGCATTCACCACCCACTAGCCGCCAAGGTCGTCAAGGTAAAATTTATTACGGTACTCAAGTAAGTACACAGCCACCTGCGATCGCCTTGTTTGTCAATGAAGCTTCCCGCTTTCACGAAAACTACAAACGCTACATTGAAAAGCAATTTCGTCAGCAACTAGGGTTTGTTGGTACACCCATTAGGTTATTTTGGCGCAGCAAAAAAGTCCGCGATGTCGAAAATACTGGCAGCACCGCTAACCGTGCTACTCGCGTCAAAAGCTACTAAAAATAAGGCTTTGGGGAAATTTTGATAAGTTCTCCCCGAAAGTCAATTATCTTGGATTACAGCGCTACAAATTGCACTAATGGATTTACTGCGAAACCTTCCCCTGGGGCTATACCTAGAACAACCAATTACTTGGCTGCACAAACTCGATCCTAGAGTAAAGCTGCTTTGGCTCTTTAGCTTTCTAGCTGCACCTATTTTAGCTACTTCGCCTTGGCGCATTGCTTTAGTTTTGATGCTAATTACTATCACTCTGAGTGCAAAAATTCCCCTTAGAGCATGGAAGCAACAAATGGGTTGGCTGTTGATGTTAGCTGGCTTTGTGTTTCTTTTAGGCGCTTTTGTCCCAGACTCGTTTAATGTCAAGTATCAACCTCGTTTACCATCTTTAGAGCCAAGTATTGCTGTAACAGATTACCAATACGTACTATTGCAAATAGAGCGCTTTGCAATTACTCGGCGAAGTTTAGAACTTGCAATTCGCGTCAGTACGCTGATATTTACAGTAATTTATAGCAGCAATCTTTACTTACTAACCACTGCTCCCGAAGAAATAACCGCCGGAATTGAAAGCTTGATGCGTCCTTTGCGCCGTTTTAAAGTCCCGGTTACAGAAATTGCTTTAACACTAACTTTGTCTTTGCGGTTTATTCCTCTAGTTTTAGAAGAAGTGCAAAACCTAATTCGCTCCGTTAATACCCGCGCCATCAACTGGAAAAAGCTCGGTGTGAAAGGAGCAATTAGAGTCTGGATGCTAGTCGCCGAGCGCTTATTAGAAAATTTGTTGCTAAGAGCCGATCAAATGGCAAATGCGATGACAGTGCGGGGTTTTACAAGCCCAAATACTCATCGCGTCCAATGGCAGCAGTTACGATTAAAAATTATTGATGGCATTGCGATCGCTTTAGTAATTGTATTTTGGATTGCGCGGTTGCTGCCATTCCAGTTAATTAGCTACTAGCGGCTTTCTTAACTTAGAAACAAGCGAACGTAACCAAGTATAAGTTTTGTCTCCTAACCATTGTTTTGCCCAAATTAACAAACCTAAGCGTTTGTAACTATAGGTGTTTCGCAACTCTGGAAAGTATTGTAATGACTGCTGGCGGAAATCACTAGCACTTTTATAATTTTTTTGAAGCAGAAACTTCCACCCCATTGCCAAATAAGCGTGTCCATAGGCTCGATTTTTTATGTACTGTAATTCTGGTGGAACCGATTGGAAGGTTTTATCAATGGTTTTCAATCTATAAAATAAATGCTTTTCCAGGTTGTTAGATTTGCTTTGTAGATTCTGGCGGTAGGAAACTAGAGGCTCTCTAATTAAAGCTAAAGAATATTTTGCCGACAGACGGATCCATAGATCCCAATCTTCCGCAGATAGCAAATTGGTATCGAATACCCCAACATCTTCAAAACAACTGCGACGGATCATCGGGACGCTACCACACAAAACTACATTTTCCTCCATTATCTGCATCCAGACATTGCCCTCAGCTTCCGGAGCTTTTACAATACCTAAAATATTGTCTTGTTCGTCTATAGTTTTAATCCAGGTATTCACAAAACCTACATCGGGATTTTTCTCTAAGCATTGCACTTGTTTTTCTAGTTTTGTTGGCTCCCACAAATCGTCACTGTCCAAAAAGGCGACATACTTTCCTGAGGAAACAGCAATACCTTTGTTTCGAGCTACCGACACACCTTGGTTAGTTTGCAATACAGTCGCGAGCCGCTCGTCTTTTAGATTACAAATCCACTCTGAAGTTGTATCGGAACTTCCATCGTCAACCACTATGACTTCAAAATCAGTAAAAGTTTGACTAAAAAGGCTTTCTAGAGTCTTTGGCAAATAAGCTATGGCATTGTAAGTAGGGATAACTACTGTTACAGTCGGCATAGGTTTCCTGTCTCCTTAAAACAATAATTTTTAATTAATCTTCATTAATTTCAATTAAGTACATACATACATAGATAAAATATTTTTTATAAAGTTTTACTTTATATTTAATGAATATAATAATTTATTCACTATATAATGTGTCCTGAACTAATGTACATATTAGGTCGAGCTTTATATAATCTTTACAGAAACTTCAGCTAAACTTAAATAAATATAGTTTATATTGAAAAATAATTGCAGAGAAGGACTCTAAAGTAGCAGAATATAATTAAAAAATGGGCTAGAAAATTAAATAGTTTATATTGAAAAATAATTGCAGAGAAGGACTCTAAAGTAGCAGAATATAATTAAAAAATGGGCTGAAAAATCAAAAAGCATATCTTCTAATTTAATTAAGTATATAAAGACTATAAACTAATATGAGAGTTGCTTTTATTGTTGATGGTTTTCCGGTCATATCACAGACATTTATATTAAATCAAATAGTAGGCTTGATTGAACGTGGGCATACTGTTGATATCTATTCAATTAATTTAACTCAAGAAGAGGCAGATACAGATACAGCAAAGATGCATCCAGATGTAGAAAAATACAACCTACTCAATCGCACTTATTATTCACCGAAAATACCAAAAAATCCCTTTCTTCGTTTACTTAAAGCCATAGTTTTGTCAGCGAGTTTTTATAAATCTCCTTTGGTATGGTTGCAGAGCCTTAATATTTTTAAGTACGGCACTCAAGCTGCCTCCTTAAGATTGCTATATCGAGCAACACATTTAATAAATAAAGAACCTTATGATATTATTCATTGCCAGTTTGGTACTCTTGCTCTCCCAATAATGGTACAACGCCAGCTTGGTGCAATTAGGGGTAAATTAGTTACATCCTTTCGTGGTTATGACATCAGCGAAATTGTTCAGCAAAAAGGAGAAAATGTTTACAAAGAACTATTTAAAACTGGAGATTTTTTTCTGACCAACTGTAACTATTTCAAAAATCGGCTGCTTAAACTCGGTTGTCCGGCAGATAAGCTTCTTGTCCTAGGATCTGGTATAGATTGCAGTAAGTTTGCCTACACCCCTCGCACCTTACCGGCTGATAACATAGTAAGAATTGCTACTACTGGTCGTTTAGTAGAAAAAAAAGGTATAGAGTATTGCATTCGTGCCGTAGCAAAGGTGATTGAAGCCAACAAAAAGATTGAATATAACATCATTGGTGATGGTATTTTAAAAGCGCAATTGCAGCAATTAATAGAAGAACTGGGAATAAGCAACAAGGTAAAAATCTTAGGCTGGCAACCGCAGCAAGAAATTATAAAAATTCTTCATCAATCTTCTATTTTTATGGCTACGAGTTTGACAGCTTCTAACGGCAATCAAGATGCGCCTGTAAATACATTGAAAGAAGCAATGGCAATGGGGATGCCTGTTATTGGAACTTTACATGGTGGCATTCCCGAACTAATTGAAGATGGCATTTCTGGCTTTCTAGTTCCGGAAAAAGATGTAGATGCTCTAGCAGAAAAATTGATTTGGTTGATAGAAAATCCTTCAGATTGGATAAGAATGGGTAAAGCTGGTCGTGCTTATGTAGAAAAACATTATGAAACCAATCAGCTTAACCATCGCTTAGTAGAAATTTATCATCAAGTATTAACCTAAAGTCTTGATAGAAATCGACTAATCAACCCTAAGCAAATTGCAGATTTTAAAATTAATTGACTATATTAAGTTTATTAGATAGAGGATAAAGAGCCAAATTTGTTGTAATAATTGCTACCTACTACAGAAAAAACTAAGTAAACTCATCAGGAGCAAATAATGAATAATTCGATCGTATCAGACCCCGAAGTCACAATTGTTGTCTCACCTAGAGAACGTTTTAACCATACTTCTCAATCTCTTGAAAGCATCTATAGTTATACAGAGTTTCCTTTTAAACTTATCTATGTAGATGGTGGTTCGCCAGAAAATATCAAACGCTATTTGCAACAAGCAGCGCAGGACAAAGGCTTTGAATTAATTAGAACAGACTACTATCTTTCACCCAATCAAGCTCGTAATATTGGTCTAGCTCAAGTCAAGAGCAAGTATGTCGTCTTTGTAGACAACGACCTAGAAGTTACACCCGGTTGGTTGAGAAAACTTGTAGATTGTGCAGAAGAAACCAACGCTACAGTAATTAGCCCGTTAATTTGCCAAGGCACACCCGTTCATGAAATAATTCACTGTGCTGGTGGAGAATCTGGCGTACGATTAGAAAATAAAGAAGGAAATGTTAAACGGCGGATTTTAGAAAAAATTTACAAACAAGGTCGGCGAGTCGCAGAGGTGCGCGACGGACTAAAACGAGAGGAAACAGGGCTTGCAGAGTTTCATTGTATGTTAGTTCGTACAAGTATTTTTGATAAAATCGGTCAGTTGGATGAAGGTATGCTTAATACCAAAGAACACGTAGATTTCTGCATGACAGTGATACAAACAGGTGAAAAAGTTTACTTAGAACCAGACTCTCTAGTTACCTACGTACCAGGCCCTCCCCTAGAGTTGTCTGATATGACGTTTTATATGTTGCGTTGGAGCGACGCTTGGGAACTTGCGAGTTTACAGAACCTGCGTGCAAAGTGGGATCTCACTGAAGACGAGTACTTCAAAAATAAGTACAAGCGTTTGGGATGGCGAAGACACATGACGCTGATTGACCCTTTAATAAACCGTCTTTCCTTAGGAAAAAATAACTCTTTATGGAAAAAAATTGTTCGTAAAACCCTTACTACCGCCGATAAAACTTTTAATAAATACATTACCAACCATTACGACCGAAATAAACCTAAAGTAATTTCACGACAGCGAACTTCTGAATCAATGTTATCAACTCCTGCACAATTTAAAGTGCCGACTAACTAATTGAGCATTGCTAAAATCTACAATCGCACTTCGTCTCAAAGAGTACGTAGAGTAACAATTAATTTTACCCGCCGAAAGCCTTGAATAAATAGTTTTATATTGAGTACAAGTGCGATCGCACTTCTTTTCTCTTTGTATGTATGACATTAATGCGATCGCACTTTGTCCCAAAAATTGTGTAGAGTAACAATTAATTTTACCCGCCGAAAGCCTTAGATAAATAATTTTTGGTAAAATGGTTTCTGCTTATAGAGTCAATTCCATCAGATACTCATCATAGAATTGACCTGCTTTAGAGAACGCTTCGCGCTCTGTCCCATAGATGCAGAACCCAAGTAATTTGTAAAGTTGGATGGCAGCCTCTTGGCCCGTGACGACGGTAAGATGTATTCTACGCAAGCTAGAATCTCTCCGAGCGCGTAAAAGGACTTCGGTTACAAGCGCCCGTGCGATACCGCGCCGCCGAAAGTCAGGTTGAACATAAAGACTAGCGATAAAGCCACGATGCTTCTCGTTAGCTTCTTCAAACAGTGAAAAGCGAATTAGGCCGACAAGAAGGTAGTCTAGAAAAGCTCCAAGAAGATAAGTATCTTCAGATTCTTGGAGGCGCAAAGCCACTGCTTCTAGTGCAAGTTTTCTTTCCTTCTCGACCGGAGTGCCGAAGGCAGGTGGTTGCTCCTGTAGTGCAGCCAAACGGAGTAATCGATATCCTTCTAAGTCTGCGGGCGTGAGTGTTCTTATTATCATGCTCTATTTCAAAATAGAATCACACGCAAAAATGCTGCGTGCAGGAGTCTGAACTATTTATTATATTGAAAGTCTCTATAGTATTACAGTTGTAGATTTAGGAGGGAAGCCTTTTGCGGTAATGATGATATCGAGCTACGGCTTGATGCACTCTTCGCCAATAAGACCAGTGCAAAATGAATTCAAGGGACCAAACTTTG
>JAHHGY010000076.1 GCA_019359635.1 Chroococcus sp. CMT-3BRIN-NPC107 | reverse complement strand
ATTATCACTCCATGCACACAGAGTTTCCAAAGCTTGCCCGCTCGCAAATAGGTTGAACTCTTCCTGCATCAGTACCCTTGATGTTCACTCTTACCCCTCATTCTATCTACAACTGTAGTGCAGTTTTTTTAGAGAGCGTGCTTACGGTTTATGTTGGCAGGTATCGGACGAAATATATAACGAAGTAATCAACGAGTTTGAAGCATTTTGTCAAGAACATTATGGCTCTTTAGATAAAATACTGTCTTCTAACGCCAAGTTTGAGATCGAAGCTTATAGAGCAAACTGATAATAAGTAATAACGAGATATTTATGGCATCTGAGTTAAAAGTACGTCCGGCAGCGATCGCAGATGTTGAAATAATTCTATCTTTTATTGAGAAGAAGTCGGAGTTCGATCGCAATATGGGCGCTTTCTCCGGGAAGATTGCAACTTCAGCCGAGAAAATCCGCCAAACTATTTTTGGCACAATGCCGTTTGCCCAGGTGTTGTTTGCTGAAATAGGTCAGCCGATTGGCTTTGCTTTGTACTACTATAGATACTCCTCATTTAAAGGCTTGCCGAGTATTTGGCTTGACGACTTGTATGTAGACGAAAAATTTAGAAGTAAACAAGCAGGTGCAGCACTAATGAATTATTTAGCTCAAATTGCCAAAAATAATTCCTGCACTCACCTTGCTTGGACGGCGGATGTTTACAATACTCGCACGATTAGTTTTTATCATCGTTTGGGTGCAGAAATTGTCAAGCAAAAGGGTAATATTTGTTTTTTCCAATGGATACCGTAATTGAGCGCTGATACAGAATAATTTACCTACTTGAGGATAGGTACAGTTCCGCAATTCAACGCGCTAGATTAAATAAGAGCAATCAAACATTCTTTACGGCATGAATTTACCCAATCTTGATTCGGAAACTATCGATCGCATTCTCGAAATGGCATGGGAAGATCGTACTCCCTTTGAAGCGATCGCCTTACAATTTGGGTTGCAAGAACCACAAGTTATTGAGCTAATGCGGCAACAAATGCAAGAATCTAGCTTCAAAATGTGGCGCAAGCGTGTAAGCGGGCGCAAAACCAAACACCTCAAACAGCGTGACTTTATTAGCGGACGCTTTCGATCTGATAATCAAAAAGGCTCGTAATTAATATCTGTCTTCCTCATCTTCCACTGCAAGCGTTTTTTGAATTTGACGATCTAAAGTTTTTTCCCAATGAGGGTTGTTCAAATCTATGCTAATCATTCGCCCTGTAGCTTTTGAGCGATCAATGTAAGCGTGAAAAGCGCGATCGTCCTCTCTATGGGTTAGAACGTACCGCCGCAACTCATCTAAGCTCACTCCATCGTAGTTAGTATCTATCATGGTTTCTATCCCAATCAGTAAGCTTTCTTATAAAAGGGTTTTTTGACTACCAATGCTGGGTAAGTCTTACCTCTAATTTCTACTTCTAAAGCTTGCCCAATTTTAGCGAGTTCAGTAGGTACGTAAGCAAGGGCGACGGGATAACCCAAGGTTGGCGATATTGTCCCGCTAGTAACTTCCCCCACTATCCGACCGTTCGATAGCACCTGATAGCCGTGACGGGCAATGTTTCGCCCCTGCATTTGCAAACCAACAAGTTTTCTTGGAACTCCGGCTAATTTTTGCTGTTCTAATTGCGATCGCGCGATAAAATCGCCTTTAGTATCTAAATGCACTAACCAGCCCAAACCTGCCTCTAAAGGCGTAGTAGTTTCGTCAATATCCTGCCCGTAGAGTGCCATCGAAGCCTCTAAACGCAACGTATCTCTCGCCCCCAAGCCGCAGGGAACTACACCCGCTTGAAATAGATTTTGCCATAACTTTACACCTACGCTTGGCTCTACCATTACTTCAAATCCATCTTCCCCGGTGTAACCTGTCCGCGCAATAAAGCCAGGTTGCTCTAATACCGTCGCGTTAAGGTGTCCAAAAGCCTTAATTGGGGTCAAATCTTCTTTGACAAACGCCTGTAAATAAGTAGCCGCTTGAGGGCCTTGGATGGCAATTAATACTTGTGGGGGTAGCTCTTGAAGCTGGGCTAAACTTGGATCTAACTGTGATAATAACCAAGCTTTATCTTTAGCGTTAGTTGCGGCATTAACAATTATTACTCCGCGCTGCTGTCCAGTCGCATCTTCGCCTTGGTAGTAAAAAATAATATCGTCAATAATCCCTCCTTGCGAATTTAAGAGTACCGTGTACTGCGACTTCCCGCTCTGCAATCGACTTAAATCGGAGGGAACTAAACGCTGAAATTGCTCGATTAATCCCATACCTTGACAAGCAAATTTGCCCATGTGAGAAATATCAAACATTCCCGCCGCAGTTCTTACCGCTTGATGTTCGCTGCCAATTCCTCCAAATTGTACGGGCATTTCCCAGCCGCCAAAGCTAGTTAGTCTAGCTTTGAGTTCTACAGCTAATTGAAATAATGGTGTTTGAGCTAGAGGTAAAATAAATTCTTCGTTTGCCACAGATAGTTTTTTGGTAAGTGAATATTATCTTTATATCTGGTGCGATCACATTTTTTCTATAAAGATAGACCGATGGAGTATTCCTATATAAAATACTTTGATATGAATAATGATAAATTTGCATTAACTATTGGCTGGCTTTATCCGACGCTAATGAGTACCTACGGCGATCGCGGTAATGTTATTTGCCTACAAAGGCGCTGTCAGTGGCGGGGTTACGATGCGAACGTACTACCTTTAGAGCGCGATGCTACGGCGGCGGATATTCACAAAGTAGATTTATTAGTTGGTGGTGGCGCTCAAGATCGGCAACAAGAAATTGTCATGCGCGATTTGCAAGGTAGCAAAGCTGAAGCAATTAAAAGCATCATTAATGCTGGTATTCCTGGTGTTTTTACTTGCGGCGCACCTCAGTTATTAGGGCATTATTACGAACCAGCTTTGGGGAAAAGAATTCAAGGGTTAGGTTTATTTGATTTTGTCTCGGTACATCCAGGAGAAAATGCCCGCCGTTGTATTGGCAACTTAGTTGTAGAAGTTACTGCCAGTCGTTTAGCACAAGAATTAACAGCGATGAGCGGTACGCCTTATTTAATTGGGTTTGAAAATCATGGAGGCAGAACAAAACTAGGCAGCGTTGAAGCTTTGGGGCGCGTAGTTTCAGGATTAGGCAATAATGGCGAAGATGGGACAGAAGGAGCATTTTATCGCAATGCGATCGCAACTTATTCTCACGGGCCGCTTTTACCCAAAAACCCAAACCTCGCTGACTGGTTAATTCAAACCGCCTTAAAACTAAAGTACCAACAAGACATGGCGATCGCACCTATAGATGATACTTTAGCAACCAAAGCTAGGGAAGCGATGTTTAAGAAGCTCCATCTGAGCATTCCAGTTACAGCTTAAATTTAACGCACGGTTTTAGTTGTCCAACGGTAAGATTGCTGGCGGCTAGAACTTCTTTTTGTTCTTGCGATCGCGCGCTTAACTGCTTTCTTCGTCCGTGGCTTGAATTGAGAATTGGTTGCTGCTTTTTTGCTAATACGTAAGTATTTTCTACTACTAGAGGTACGCAAAGCTGGGCGTTTATTAGCAGTGCTAGTTTGTACTCGTCTAGTTGCTGTTGGGTAACGCTTAGGCTGGCTTGCGGTAGTTTTAGGCTGATAAGCTTTAGGGCTGCGTCTTACCACTTTTTTAGTTGCTGTTGGGTAGCGCTTAGGCTGGCTTGCGGTAGTTTTAGGCTGGTAAACTTTAGGGCTGCGCCTTACCACTTTTTTAGTTGCTGTTGGGTAGCGCTTAGGCTGGCTTGCGGTAGTTTTAGGCTGATAAGTTACAGGAATTGACCGAACTACTTTTTTAGCGGCTGCGGTAGTAGGTTTTGTTTTGGTTGCGGCTAGATTTACTGTCGCTGCGGTGTAAGGATTATTTTTTGCTGTAGGTGCTTGCCACTGTTTGATTGATGCTTGAGCTTTTTGATACACTGGGCTGTTAGACGGAATTTCTTGAGCAAGAGTAATCGCTTCATTGAGCTTTCCAGCTTCATAGTTGCTGGTAGCTAAAGCCAAAATGCTGTTATACCATTGGGTTATTAGCGGTTTTGCCTGCTCGTAAGCACTACTACCAACAGGTAGCGAAGTCGCCAATGCGATCGCCTCTTTAAAATCAGCTTTGGTTGCAAGTCTTTTTGCCTCTGTCAACTTACACTCATTTACAACCTTTTGAGCATCGGCGTACAAGTTAGAATTTTGAGGAATTGTAGCCGCACGCGTTATACATTCTGAGTATTTACCTGTATCTTTAAGCTTTTCTAGTTGTGCTAAAGTTTGCTCGAACTGCAAGCGCGGTTGCCAGTAAATAGCATAACCCGCTCCTAAAGAAATCAAAGCCGCGCCGATAGTTGCACCAATTGTCAAGTAATAGGGGCGACGAGTAGCAAATAAAGAGCGTGGTTTGAGTGGCGAAACAATTGTTGTACCTGGAATGGCATTATTAGGGGTAGCTTTTGGTTTGGCACTAACAGGAAATGCGAGAGTAGTAATTGCTGTATTAGAGTTTTCGAGAGGTTGATTTAGTGGCAAAGACGATGCTATTTCTAGACCTATTTCTGTAGGCAAGTAAAGCGGCGCTAGTTGCTGAACTTCTGCTAAAGCATCGACGGCGCTTTCGTAGCGATCTTTGAAATGGTAGCGTACCATTTTTGTAATAATTGCGGCGAAGTCGTTGCTAACTTGCGCTTTTTCTCGCCACAAAAGTTCCCCAGTTTCAAAATCTTCCTCTAACTGCATGGGATACAACCCGGTGAGCGCTTGGACAGCGATCGCTCCTAACGCATAAATATCGCTGCTGGGGCGGGGTCTGCCTCGCGCTTGTTCCATAGGCATATAACCGGGTGTACCGATGCCTACGGTGGCAGGCATTTCAACATTAGAAGTCAAGCTTAGTAGTTGCGTCCAGTTTTGTTTGACTGCACCAAAATCAACTAACACTAATTTATTGTCATTTTGGCGTTGAATTATATTACTCGGCTTAATATCTCTATGAATAAATCCTTGAGCGTGAATAAATACTAATATTTCTAAAATCTCTTTAACAAATTCCCATACCTGGTTTTCTGTCCAACGCTGAAAAGGTTGTAATTTATTTGTTAGGAGCTGTCCTTCAATAAATTCTTGGACTAAGTAAAACTCTTGATTTTCTTCAAAGTAAGCTAATAGCCTAGGAATGCGATCGTGATGACCTAGTTTTTCTAAAGTTTCAGCTTCAGAATTGAACAACCTTCTGGCACTTTTCAAAAAGCTTTGATTGTTATTAGCGGGTTGGAGATGCTTGACTGCACATCTGGGGTTGCCCGGTCTATGGGTATCTTCAGCAATATAAGTTTGACTAAAACCACCACTGCCCAAAGTTGCGACGATTCTATAACGTCCTCCTAGCAACTTGTCAATCATTGCCTGATTTTCTAGCATTGTTTATCAGTTCTTAACTATAAAAGTAGGTATAAAAAATAAGTTTTTCGACGATCGCACTCAACGTATATTTTTTGATTAGAGCTTTTTATATGATCTATATGGGCTTGTACTTGCTATTGAAATAAGTACAAGCAAAAAATTTGTTAGATTAGGGCTAGGATTTTTGCGGCAAAGAGGGTAATTTCTCTTTAGCTCATAATAACAAAAATGCCAGAGCTACCCAACTACCAATCTAAGTTGTGGAGCAAGTTTTTTTTGTTTGATATCAAACTATCCTCCCCAATAGCTATGGCATATACGGGTATATTTTGCACGCTCTTATTGCAAGTTCTAATCTTCCCTGTTACTCCTCGTCTTGTACCTAGGGAGGTAATAGTTCAAGAATTTACACCACCCCCTCCCCAAGTAAAGCTGGCGGCGGAGTTTTGGCAGCAAAAAACCTTGAAGGTCGATACCATTAGTGGCGGTCATACAAGAGTAATATATACTGTTGCTTTTAGCCCCGATAGCCAAGTTTTAGCAAGTGGGAGTGGCGATCGCACAATTAAAGTTTGGAACTTGAATCAAAAAAAACTTAACTATACTTTGACAGGACACTCAGATTGGGTAAATTCTGTTGCTTTTAGTCCCGATGGTCGAGTTTTAGCAAGCGGTAGTGGCGATCGCACAATTAGGCTGTGGAATTTACAAACTGGGCGGTCGATTCGTACTATTTCAGGACATTCAGACTGGGTAAGCTCGGTGGTGTTTAATCCTGATGGTAAAACTTTAATTAGTGGAAGTGGCGATCGCACAATCAAAGTTTGGAATGTTCAAAGTGGCAAACTTATTCGTACCATGTCAGAACAAGGGGGAGTAACGGCGATTTCTATTAGCCCCGATGGTAAAACTATTGCTAGTGGCAGTTTTCGTAACACTGTCAAGCTTTGGGATCTAGAAAGTGGTAAATTGCGGCACACTCTTACAGGTCACTTGCGACCAATTTATACTATTGCCTTCAGCCCTGATGGTAAAACTATTGCTAGTGGCAGCAATCAAGGAACAATCAAACTATGGAATCCTCGCAATGGCAAGCTATTAAATACATTTTTGGGTCATAGTCAAGCTGTAAACGCGATCGCTTTTAGTTCCGATGGTCAAGTTTTGGCAAGTGGCAGTGACGATCGCACGGTGAGGCTTTGGAATCCAAACAATGGCGAACTTCTCCGCACCCTCAAAGATAACTTAGATGCAGTTACTTCTGTTGCCTTTAGTCCTAATGATAGTGCTTTGGGGAGCGGCAGCAGAGATAAAACTATCAAAATCTGGAGATAATAGCCTTATCCATCGTTTGATAGAGATTTTACAAGTTAGAAGTTGAAACAATAGGAATAATCTGGAGAAAGTTGCCCAATTGTTTATGAATTTTAACTTTTTTGATATATTTTGGGTGTTTCTTGCCCTATCCTCTCTCCAACCTGTATGGCAGCGCCGTCAAATTGAATATCGCCGCGTTCAAACTTTGCGTGCCTTTGAACAGCAACGCAATAGCCGCGTCATTTTGCTAATTCATCGCCAAGAATCTCTGAGCTTGCTGGGAATTCCGATATCTCGTTACATTACTATCGAAGATTCAGAGCAAGTATTAAGAGCAATTAGATTTACGCCGCCGGATGTTCCTATTGACCTCATACTGCATACTCCTGGGGGTTTGGTACTTGCCACCGAACAAATTGCTAGAGCGTTAATTCGTCACCCAGCAAAGGTTTCAGTATTTGTACCGCACTATGCAATGAGCGGAGGAACAATGTTGGCTTTAGCATCAGATGAGATAGTCATGGATGCAAACGCGGTTTTAGGACCCGTTGACCCGCAGTTAGGCAATTTTCCCGCTGCTAGTATTATCAAAGTTGTGGAAGATAAGCCCATCAGTGAAGTAGACGATCAAACGCTGATTATGGCAGATTTGTCTCGTAAAGCGATTGCTCAAGTCCAACGTTTTGTGAGAACTTTACTTAAAGATAATATTCCTCAACAAAAAATTGCCCCCGAAAATGTAGAGCCGATTATTGAAGCCCTGACAACCGGACGAGTTACCCACGATTACCCAATTACAGTAGAAGAAGCAACCGAATTAGGCTTGCCAATTACTGTAGGACTACCTCGCGCTATTTATAACTTAATGGAATTGTATCCGCAGTCTCAAGGCGGAAAACCAAGCGTACAGTATATTCCAATGCCTTACGGTGATAGAGCGCCGATGTTGCCAACCCCCAAAGGTAGACCGCTCGAAGAAGCACATTAGAGCAGTTGGGAATCACTACTTTTTAATCAAGAGACTATTTCCTCAGCTACTTGTATTAGGGGCAAGCTAATTAAAAATGTTGCCCCTTTGCCTTTTCCGGTGCTGTGGGTGACAACACTACCGCCATGTTGCTGCGATTAAGTGACGCACCGATCGCAACCCCTAAGCTCTAATAGTGGTGTTGTCCGCTTAACGAAAGCGCTCGAAAATATAAGCTAAAAAATCTGGGCAATTTCAATACCTGGAGAGATAATTTGGATCTCTGCGTAACGATCTACTTTTAGAAACTGATATTTCTAGTTGTATTGGTTGGCGTTGCTGAAAGTGTAATGATTTTCAATGGTTGGTTGACGAAAAACACAGAATTTCTATTTTCACCTTCTTTATCTCATTACCAATTACCAACTGGGCAACACCTATTGGTTTAATCTCAAATAGCTTGTTTCTTAGCTATGACTAAGCTCTACATCGATCTGAGTGATCATTTGCTTGCCTTCATTTAAAAGATATTCCAAAAAAGTGCTGGCAACTACCGATAGTTGTTTGCTTGCCGGATAAACAATATACCAATGGCGCTGGATAGGAAAACCCTCTACATCCAAAATAGTCAACGGCCCTTTTGTCCCTTCAAGGGCTAAAACATGGCGAGATAATACCGAAACCCCTAACCCACCAACGATCGCGTGTTTGATTGCTTCATTACTACCAATTTCCATCTCTACATTTATTTCACAGCGATTTTCGGCGAAAAACTGCTCTACAGCCATGCGTGTTCCCGATCCCGCCTCTCGAATAATAAAAGGTTCTTCCGCAAAACGTTGTAAAGTAATATTTTTTTCGCCAGCTAAAGGATGATCTGATGGTGCGATCGCGACTAAAGCATTTTCTAATATTGGACGCAGATTGATATCTAGTCCTTCAGGTGGTTGTCCGAGAATATAAAGATCGTCCTCGTTTTCACTCAATCGATCGAGTACCTGCTTGCGGTTGGTAACTTGCAGGGCAACTTTGATCCCAGGATAACGATGTCGAAACTGTCCTAATAAACGCGGCACGAAATATTTAGCTGTAGTAATTACAGCTAAACGCAGATTGCCTTGTTTTAGTCCTTTCAAGTCTGCCAAAGTCATCTCCAACTGGGACATTTTCTCGGAGATATCTTTGCAAGCTATCAAAACCTCTTTCCCTGCATCAGTAAGATAGATGCGCTTGCCTATTTGTTCAAATAACGGTGTCCCCACCGCTTTTGTTAGCTGCTTAATCTGCTGCGATACGGTGGGTTGGCTAAGAAACATCTCCTCTGCTGCCCTTGTAAAGCTACCAGATCGGGCGATCGCTTCAAATACCTTTAGCTGATGCAGAGTTGCGTGTTTCAACATCCATTTTCCTACTGAAAATAATCATAGTCAAACTCTATCATAAAGTTAAAATACAAATTTATATCTATAGCATATCAATGAATTTACCTCGATCCCCACTCTCTAATTTTATCCTTCAGCTTGATTTTAGCCAGTATTTGCAACATTTTTACCCCTAAAGTTCCTGCTTCAAACCAAACGCAACTATTCATAGATAAAATCTATTTAATTTATAAAAATTTATAGGTTGTGCCTATAGCAACTGTGGGGTATTCTCAATAAGAAGTCGCCAAAGAGAAAGCATAACCGTAGTTTGCTACCGCAGTTATGACTTAAGAACATCGTGGGTTTTAAAAGCTGCGAATGTTTGATTTGGAGCTATTGAGAGTTAATTTCCACTCCTTACAACCTACGCTTCCAGTAGTTTGCTGGCTCTCTTTAGCACGATCGCTTTTTGCGTCTGCTGACTGTTTTCGAGGCGTTTAGCACCGTCCTAAAAAATAGGAAATCGAATTGATATTAGGAGATTTTATGAGCCAGTTTTACCATCAATTTTCCCGCCGCAAATTTCTTTTAACTGCTGGAGCATCGGCTGTAGGCTCGGTATTGCTCAATGGCTGCTTAGGAAATCCTCCCGATTCCTCTAGCAATACTCAAGCGCAACAAGTTTCGGCGGTTAATATTAGCCCCGAACAAACACCAGAAACTACAAAGGTAAAGCTAGGCTATATACCGATTGTAGAAGCTGCGCCTTTCATTATTGCCAAAGAAAAAGGCTTTTTTGCTAAGTACGGCATGACCGGAGTTGAGCTTGCAAAACAAGCCTCTTGGGGTGCAATGCGCGATAACACCGAAATTGGGTCGAGTGGCGGTGGTGTTGATGGCGGTCAATATCAAATGCCCATGCCCCATTTAATAACTGAAGGTGCGATTACCAAAGGCAATCAAAAAATTCCTATGTACGTCCTAGCGCAGCTAATTACTCAAGGTAATGGCATTGCCCTTGCTAATAAACATAAGGGAAAAGATATAGGCTTAAACCTAGCCAAGGGTGGTAAAGCAGTTTTTGACCAACTTAAATCTACAAAAAATCCTTTTTCTGCCGCTTATACTTTTGCCCAGGTCAATCAAGATTTCTGGCTTCGCTATTGGTTAGCAGCCGGGGGCGTTAATCCCGATACCGATGTTAAATTAATTCCCGTCCCCGCCGCCCAAACTGTCGCCAATATGAAAACCGGGACTATGGATGCTTTTAGTACCGGCGATCCTTGGCCCTATCGAATTGTTAAAGACGATATTGGCTTTATGGCAGTATTGACCGCCGAGATGTGGAAAAATCACCCCGAAGAATACTTTGCGATGCGTGCAGATTGGGCAGACAAAAATCCTAAGGCTACCAAAGCAATTTTAAAAGGGATCATGGAAGCGCAACAGTGGTTGGATAACTTTGAAAATCGCAAAGAAGCATCTGCCATCTTGAGTTCCCGCAATTATTTCAACCTGCCATCGGAAATTTTGGAAGAGCCTTTCCAAGGCAAGTATGACATGGGTGATGGCCGGGTAATTGATGATAAGTCAATGGCGGCGTACTACTGGAAAGACGAAAGAGGGAGCGTTTCTTATCCTTACAAGAGTCACGATCTCTGGTTTTTGACAGAAAGCGTGCGTTGGGGATTTTTGCCTAAAGATACTTTGAACAATGCTAAAGCACTAATTGATAAAGTCAATCGAGAAGATATTTGGAAAGAGGCAGCAACAGAAGCAGGAATTGCAGCTAGTGATATTCCAACAAGTACATCTCGCGGAATTGAAACCTTTTTCGATGGAATCAAATTCGATCCAGAAAATCCCACAGCATATTTGCAGAGTTTGAAGATTAAGAAAGTAAGCGTTTAAAAATCTGCCTGCGGTTGATTAGTAATTTTTGATTTCAAATAATCTATTGTCCCTGTCAGCTTAAAAATGTACAGGCTAACTAAATAGTACATTTTTGTCCCCGCGCGCCCTTACCCATACAACGAGGAGAACATAACCAATGACTACACTTCAAAGCCGACGACCGACTAGAAATTCTAAAAGTTGGGTTTCTAGCATAAGTAAGCAATTTCCCGAACTTGTACCGCCAATAATTGCGATCGTAATTTTTCTCGTGGTATGGCAATTATTTTCCTGGACTCCAGGGGCAACTTTACCAGGGCCAATTCAGGTTGTTAAAGACACTTGGATCTTAATTTTCTGGCCTTTTTATGATCGCGGCGGCACAGATAAAGGATTGTTTTGGCAGATTCTCGCCAGTCTGCAAAGAGTAGCCATCAGTTACACTCTCGCGGCAATTGTCGGCATTGGTCTGGGTATATTGATCGGCACAAATAAAATGATGTCCAAGGCTTTAGATCCGATCTTCCAATTATTGCGAACTGTACCACCTTTAGCCTGGGTTCCCATTGCTTTAGCCGCCTTGCGCCAAAACGAACCCGCCGCCTTGTTTGTAATTTTTATCACGGCAATTTGGCCCATCTTAATTAATACGGCAGTAGGAGTAAAGCAAATTCCCCAAGACTACAACAACGTTGCCAAAGTTCTACGCCTAACACGCAGAGAGTATTTCTTTAATATTCTAATTCCGGCGGCGCTTCCCTACATATTTACAGGTTTGAGAATTGCGATTGGACTAGCTTGGTTGGCAATCATCGCCGCAGAGATCGTGATGTCGGGAATTGTTGGTATTGGCTTTTTTATCTGGGAAGCTTACCAAAACAACAACGTTAGCGAAGTAATTTTAGCTCTAATCTATATTGGCGTTGTTGGTCTATTGCTAGACAAAGCTATGGGTTGGCTCGAAACAAAGATTTTGCCAGAAACTCAAAAATAAAAGGTGTTGCTGAAAGTGTGATGATTTTCAATGGTTGGTTGACGAAAAAGACAGAATTTCTAGTTTCACCTTCTTTATCCCATTACCAATTAGGCAACGCCAAATAAAATTCTCTCCCAAATTTTCCCTTAACCCCCCCAATTACCTATGTCTGTATTTGTTGCTGTTGACCAAATTGATAAAGTTTTCCCCTTACACGGCGGTGGTAGCTACATCGCGCTCAAAGGTATCAATCTGCAAATTAAAAAAGGAGAATTTGTCTCCCTCATCGGTCACTCTGGTTGTGGTAAATCTACATTGTTAAACATGGTGGCAGGTTTAGATTTGCCAACCGAAGGCGTAGTAACTTTAGAAGGACAAAGAATTACGCAGCCAGGTCCCGATCGCATGGTAGTGTTTCAAAATTATTCCCTGTTACCTTGGCGGACAGTCCGCGAAAACATTGCCCTAGCGGTGAACTCGGTAATGAGCGATTTACCAGAGCGCGATCGCAAAAGTATCATCGAGCAACATATAGATATGGTAGGTTTGCGCCATGCGGCCGACAAGCAGCCAGGGCAGTTGTCGGGAGGAATGAAACAAAGAGTTGCGATCGCCCGTGCTTTAGCAATTCGTCCCAAGCTCCTGCTCCTTGACGAACCTTTTGGGGCTTTGGATGCCTTAACGCGGGGTAATTTGCAAGAGCAATTGATGCAAATCTGCGAAGAAAATCAAGTTACCGCCGTTATGGTGACTCACGATGTTGATGAAGCGGTGCTGTTGTCTGACCGCATTGTGATGTTGACAAACGGACCAGAATCAAAAATTGGTCAGATTTTAGAAGTAGATATTCCCCGCCCCCGCAAGCGGATGGAAGTAGTAGAACATCCCAGCTACTATAGCTTGCGCAGTGAGATGATTTACTTTCTCAATCAGCAGAAACGGATTAAAAAAATTCGCGCCAGAAAAACCGGAGCGATCGCCCGTCATGGTTTAGAAAAAGTTAACTTAGAGCTAGGCTTCTTACCTTTAACTGCTTGCGCGCCTCTAGCCGTAGCCAAAGAAAAAGGTTTCTTTACCAAGCATGGCTTAGACGAAGTTACTTTAGTTCGAGAATCTAACTGGCGAGGAATAACTGACGGGATAGTTGGCGGTTATTTGGATGCGGCGCAAATGCCGTCAGGAATGCCATTATGGTTGACTTTGGGAGGACATGAAAACAAAAGCGTCCCCATCGTTACCTCCTTAACCATGACCCGTAACGGCAATGCTATCACCCTAGCAAAGCGCTTTTACGACCAAGGAGTTTACACGCTCTCCGACTTCAAGGAGATGTTACACCAAACTCCCCAAGGTCAACATCGTATGGGTATGGTGCATCCTTCTTCTATGCACAACTTACTACTGCGTTACTGGCTAGCAGCAGGAGGTATCGATCCAGACCGAGATGTGAAGCTATCCACCATTCCCCCCGCGCAGATGGTTGCAGACTTGCAAAATGGAAGTATTGACGGTTATTGTGTAGGAGAACCTTGGAACTACCGCGCCGCCGACATCGGGGCTGGCTTTACTATTGCTACAGACTTAGAAATTTGGCTAGGACATCCCGGCAAAGTTTTAGGCGTGCGAGAAGATTGGGCGAATTCTTATCCTAATACTCACATTGCTTTAGTCAAAGCTTTATTAGAAGCTTGCCATTATTGTAGCGACTCAAATCATAGCGAAGAAATCCGTGAGATTTTGTCGCGGCGCGAGTATGTAAGTACGGATATAAATTACATCCAAATTGGCGATCCAACTACCTCTACGTGTAGCCTAGAGCATCCCATGCGCGAGTATGCCCACCATCAGTTTTACGGCGATTCTGGGGTTAATCGTCCCAGTCGCACAGAACAACTATGGATTATGACCCAACTCGCTCGTTGGGGCGATACTCCTTTCCCTAGAAACTGGGTAGAAATTTTAGAACGTATCTGTAAAGTTGGGGTATTTAGTACCGCCGCGCGAGAACTTGGTCTTGGCGATATTACTTACACTCGTAAAGCAATTCAACTATTCGACAGTACAGTGTTTAACGCTGACGATCCGATCGCCTATCTCAATAGTTTACCGATTAAACAAGATTTCTCCATTGCCGAAGTTATCCTCGATTCTCGTCCCACAGTAGCCGCTTAATCGCAAACCAATCTAAAAGACGTTCTACGCGTTGAAAAACTAATCCAAAAGATGTTCCACCGGAACGTCTCTACATTAAAATTCTTACTCCAACTAAACCAATGCACGATCGTACTCTTGCTTACATCAATCCAACTACAACCCCCTCTGCAAAAACAACTCAAACCAGTCCTTTTTTATTAATTGAGGATGTTTCTAAGGTCTATCCCACCGCCAACAAAGGTACGTACACGGTACTAGAAGGAGTCAATCTTACCGTAGCAGAAGGGGAATTTATCTGCGTCATCGGTCACTCTGGCTGTGGTAAATCAACATTGCTAAATATGGTGTCGGGTTTTACTACCCCTAGTAGCGGTAGAGTCGAACTTAATTCTCAGGCAATTACTCAGCCGGGGCCCGATCGCATGGTCGTGTTTCAAAATTACGCGCTGCTACCTTGGAAGACAGCCTTTGAAAACGTCTATATTGCCGTTAATGCCGTATATCCCAACAAACCAGAAGCAGAAAAACGAGCGATCGTGCGGGAACATTTGGCAATGGTAGGACTAACGGAAGCCGCCGATAAAAAGCCGCCGCAACTTTCTGGAGGGATGAAACAGCGCGTTTCCATTGCTAGAGCTTTGGCAATTCGTCCTAAAGTTTTGATTTTAGACGAGCCATTTGGAGCTTTAGACGCGATTACCAAAGAAGAATTGCAAGAAGAATTACTCAAAATTTGGAACGACCATCGCTGCACCGTATTGATGATTACTCACGATATTGACGAAGCTTTGTTTCTTGCCGATCGCCTAGTAATGATGACCAACGGGCCTGCAGCTAATATTGGGGAAGTGATGACAATTCCTTTTTCTCGTCCGCGCGATCGCACTCGCATCATGGAAGATCCCGAATACTACAAACTGCGTAACTACGCCCTAGACTTCCTCTATCATCGTTTTGCTCACGACGACACAGATTAATAACGTGCGATCGCACATTGTAAATTTAGTAAAAAGGTTTATCTATGTTTGCAAAAATACCAGAGCGTAGAATGCAGTGGGTTCGCTGGATTTTGACTGGTGGTTGGCTGCTGGCGATCGCTTCTCTATTTTACGATCCTTGGACATCAGCATTAACTGAACCCAATCATCCCTGGAGTCCTTTACGATTACCCAACACTTGCGTTCTGGTACAAGGACAATGTTTGTCTGAGCAACCCTATCCCCTGGGAACTACTCTGTTTTGGGGTGCTATTGTCCCCGCCGCCATTTTTATCTTATTGGTGTTTGGTCACGAGCTATGGCGGCGGATTTGTCCCCTATCTTTTTTATCTCAAATTCCTCGCGCTTTGGGATGGCAACGACAATTCAAACGGGAGAATAAAAAAACCGGGAAGATTCGCTACGAACTAGCAAAGGTTAATGCTGATTCGTGGTTGGGGAAAAACTATCCCTACCTGCAATTTGGCTGGCTATTTGTGGGCTTATGCGGGAGAATTTTATTTTTTAACGCCGATCGCCTGATACTAGCAAGTTGGTTGCTATTTACCATCGCGGCGGCAATTTCTGTCGGTTACTTGTATGGCGGTAAGTCTTGGTGTCAATACTTTTGCCCTATGGCTCCCGTTCAAAGCATCTATAGCGAACCGGGGAGTTATTGAGCAGTAAAGCTCATACAAGCGATAGCCTCATCACTCAATCTATGTGTCGCACTGTTCTACCAGATGGGAAAGAGCAAAGCGCTTGTGTAGCCTGCCAAAATCCCTGTATTGATATTGACGCTGAACGCAACTATTGGGATAGCTTAGCCCTCTTTTGTCAGTTTCCGGATATAATAAATAAAATAAGTGAAGGATAAATCTCTATAAGGTAGGTAGGGCAATGGATGTGGAATTACAAATCTTGAAGCATTTGCCTAGAGATGCTCATCC
>JAHHGY010000075.1 GCA_019359635.1 Chroococcus sp. CMT-3BRIN-NPC107 | reverse complement strand
ACAATGTGCTGTACTCAATCGCATGATTCAGCTTTGCAAGCCAGATAGTTACAAAGTAGAAGGCTAATCACTGCATCATTAAGGTGAGGCATGAACTTTCTCTTATTCATGCAACAAAGTCGATCGCAATTAATCCAAGTTACGCCGAAGCTTAACAAAACTTGGGCGTAGTTTTGTTAAAAGCTGGCTTGGTAGCAGATAGTTTAGCCGCCTTTAATAAAGCAATTTTCTTGCACGACGAGCTAAAACCTCGTTGCGGCGCAACAGTTACGTCAAGGTTTGCAAGACATGGGTTTAATCAAATAATCGTAAGTTTCTCTGTATCTAACTTGTCCGCTCTTGAAGTCCCACCAAAATCAAAAGCTTTATTACCAGTATATTTACTTAAGTAATTTATAAAAATATAGATTCGTCGAGCTTTTCGTAAAAACTCGTATTGAAAGTAAATTCAATTTATGGCTAACCTTAGCTATTGTGTTATGACTTTGCCTACATTGCAGTAACACTCAATAAAATTACTTTAGGAAAATATTTCATGTTTAAATTTCGTCAAGTGGCGATCGCTCTTACTGGACTGTCAACATTGGCTATAGGAGTAGACGTACTTGCTCAGTCGGGAATTAATACTAGATTAGTTGTAGGAAGTTCAAGCTTCGTCAGTCCGTTAGTAGAATTGTTTGGAGATGTTTTGGTTGGTGAAAAAAGCTTTATTGCTTCAAACACTATTTTAAGCGCCGAACCCGGTACTAAAATTTGTATTGGGAATCAAACTAACTTGCAAGATAATATCAATGTGATAGCATTACCCAATGCTCCCGCGCCTGCTTCTCCTTGTGGGGCAAAATCAACCAGTACTCAAAATAGAGTCAGTATTGCTCACCAAGCAGTAATTAGAAATTCTAAGCTAGGCAACTTCACTTTTATTGGTTTTAGATCGCGCATTACTAACAGCACTCTTGAAGACGGCGTATTTGTTCTTCATGGCGCAACAATTACAAATGTCACAATTGCTAAAGATCGCCTTGTGCCAATCGGCGCTAAAATTACAACTCAAGCTCAAGCCGATGCCCTAAAACCCAAAGCCGAAGCAAACTCTGAGTTTCAAAATGAAGTGTTAGAAGTTAATGAAGAATTTGCCGAGCATTACAACGAGCTATATAAAGAAGTAGGCTACAGTGGGGTAAGTGGTATAAGCGCTGCACCAAAAACTTCTTGGAACCCAAGACCCGTAGCACCTACTATCGGTAAAAATATTCGTTTAGAAGAATTTGCCCGAATTGTTGGTGATGTCCGCATAGGTAATAATGCCGTAATTGGTCAGCGTACCTCAATTAGAGCGGATGAAGGTGCGCCGATTATTATTGGTAATAATGCCGAAATTGAAGATCGGGTAACGTTTCACGCTCTTAAAGGCACAAATATCAAAATTGGTAATAATCTGGATACTGACGATAATATTGTGTTTCACGGACCCTTAGAAGTTGGCAATAACTTAACTATCGGTGACGATGCGATATTGTTTCGCTCGAAAGTGGGAAATAATGTAACTATTGGTACGGCAGCGATAGTTGTTGGAGTCACTTTAGGCGATCGCGTTTCTGTCCCAGATAATGCCCTAATTACTACTCAAGCTCAAGCTGATAAACTGCAACGAGTACGTCGTTAAGGCAATGTATCATGAGTCGGACTAATGGGTTTATCGGTCGTCGAGATTTTTTAAAGCTAGGTGGTGGCGCTATGGTGGCTCTTAGCAGTTCCTTAATGCAAGTTCCTAACGCCTTTGCTCAAGAATCGCTCCAACCTATTAGTCCGGCTTTGGCGCTCCAAGAGCTTGTAGAAGGCAATAAAAGGTTTGTTGAAGATAAACGAAGAAGTCCCCATCAATCGCTGTTACGTTTAGCACAAATTGCCACAGAGCAACATCCTTTTGCTTCTATTCTTAGCTGTGCTGATTCGAGAGTTCCGGCGGAAATGGTTTTTGATGTTGGTTTGGGAGACTTATTTGTAGTTAGAATTGCCGGAAATGTGGTTAGTCCTAGAGTTATGGGCAGTTTGGAGTATTCCACCAAAATCTTAGGTTCGCAACTAATCCTCATTTTAGGGCATGAAAGATGCGGAGCCGTAACTGCCGCCGTTGACAATACGATTGTTGAGGGCGAAATAGGCACTTTTGTTGAAGATATTAAGCCTGCGGTAGCTAGAGTAAAAAATATAGATGGCGATCGCATGGACAATGCAGTAATTGCTAACGTCCAGTATCAACTTGAAGTATTAAATAAATCAAAACTTCTGACTCAATTAGTTAGCGAAGGCAATTTGCAACTTATGGGTGGGCGCTACGATTTGGATACAGGAGAAGTCACAATTATTTAATTAAACCCATAGCTTGCAAGCCTTGACGGAGTTGTTGCGCCGCTACGGGGTTTTGCTCGTCGAGTAAAGAAATTGCTTTGTTGAAGGCGGCTAAACTATCGGTTACTAAACCAGCTTTTAATAGCACTACTCCCAAATTTTGGTAAGCTTCGGCGTAACTCGGATTAATTGCGATCGCTTTTTTATAAGCCGTTACAGCCTCCGTTAAATTTCCTATTGCTTTAAGGGTTAAGCCTAAGTTGTAGTAACCAGTAGCAAAATTAGAATCGATGTTGACCGCCGTTTGGAAAGCAGTTTTAGCGCTGCTTAAGTCTCCAGTTGCTCGTTCTAAAGCCCCCAAATTATTGTAAGCGCCGAGCTTTAGCATCAAATAAACGTTACAAGAAATCGCCTTTTGGTAATGAGACTTCGCCTTTGCTATTTGTTGGATGCGGTTATAAGCAATTCCTAAATGATAATGAAGTTCGTATTCGATATCTGCATTCACATCTATAAAATTCAAACCGCGCTCTAATAACTCAATACCTTGGGCAAATAGATTCTGTTCGATATACAAAGCCCCCAACTTGCTGCAAACATAAGGATCGTTAGGATGTGCGGCTAAAAAACTTTCCATCGCGGCTCTAGCTTTGTCAAACTTATTTAATGAGGCGATCGCATTTTTTTGATAACCAGCATGATTAATTGCAACTCCCGGCAAATTGCCAATTTTCCAATGGGGTTCTCGATCTAAAATTATTGCCACACTGTCATCTACGAGGGCGTGATAAGGACGAGCAAAATAGATACCAGGATGGCGGCGAAACAAACGAGAAACTAAAGAATAGGGAGAAGAAGCCGCCCCAACTTCAAAACGCAGTAAATTAATCAGTAAATAAGTTTCTTTATTTATCGCTTGCTGCAAACTAGGGACAATCTCTGGAACTAAAACCTCGTCTGCATCTAATACCAATACCCAATCGCCGCCAACGTACTTTAGCGCTTCATTTCGGGCGGCAGAGAAGTCATTACACCACTTATAGTCATATACCTTAGCGCCAAAACTCAGGGCAATTTCTTTTGTGCGATCGCCCGAACCTGTATCTAGCACAACTATCTCATCTACTACCCCAGCAACGCTACTTAGACATTGAGGTAAAGCAACTTCTTCATTAAGAGCGAGCGCACACAGGCTAAGTTTCATTTAAAGGATTTACTGAAAGTGTGATGATTGTCAAGTTAGCCACTTAAGATATTTTTTCCCGCTCAAACTACTATAAATAATAATTTGATTTCGACCAGAGCGTTTAGCGGCGTAGAGAGTTCGAGTGGCGGCATAAACTACGGCTTCTTGAGTATTTCCATCTACTGGGAAAGTTGCAACTCCTCCACTAACCGTCACTTTGATCATCTGCTTTGTTAGTGGCATAAGTTCAATGATGTGACTTAAAGCGATCGCCTTTAAGACTGATGTAAAATTAATCGATTGCCATCGGGATCGTAAGCATAAATTTCTTTTCCGTGAGAAGCTGTATCAATTTCCCCTGGTGGTGGGTAGCCAATATTAGTTAAATGCGCGATCGCACTTTCCAAATCCTCCACTTCCACACACAGACTCATACTACTGTTGCGACTACTCGCAAATTCTGCATTGTTGCTTTTATGTGGCTGAAAAATGCCCAATCGCAAGCCAGAGATTTCAAACTCAGCATATACATTTTGCCGATAAATCTGTGGCTTTTTTTGCCATAAGCTTGTATAGAACGACACTAGCTTATCTAGATCGCTCGTTGCCAAAGTCATAAACACCGCCGTGCAATTGGAAAGCATATAAAACCTATGTGGGTTCAACCTACCTATAGATAGGTGTTTTTAAGGGCGCAAAGAGAATAATTATAAAAACAAAATTATAGATTAGAGATAAATAATGAGCGAAAATAATAACTCCCTATTTGATTGGAAACGGCGCGAGTTTTTAAAAAGAGTAGGGATGATTGGCGCGGGAGTAGCATTAACTGACTTGATAGTACAAAGTTCTGGTGATGAAAAAGCGATCGCTGCTACTCCTCCCCCCACAGCTTCCGGTACAGTACCAAAACGCAAATTTGGACGCGCTAATATTGAAGTGTCTGCCCTTGCTTTAGGTGGCTATCATATCGGAATGGTAAAAACCCAAGCCGATGCAACCCGTCTCGTCCACGAAGCAATGGATGCGGGAATAACGTTTATAGATAATGCTTGGGAATACAACGACGGTAAAAGCGAACAATGGGCGGGTGTAGCGCTGCAAGATAGACGAGAAAAAGCTTTTTTGATGACAAAAGTCTGCACTCATGGGCGTAATGCCAAAGTAGCAATGCAGCAATTAGAACAATCTTTGCGGCGCTTAAAAACAGATTATATCGATTTGTGGCAAGTACACGAAGTTATTTATGACAACGATCCCGCTTTGCATTTCGCCAAGGGCGGAGTAATTGAAGCTTTAGAAAGAGCCAAAAAAGAAGGAAAAGTTCGTTATGTTGGTTTTACAGGACATAAAGACCCAGCAATTCATCTCAAAATGCTTTCCTACAATTTTCCCTTTGATGCCTGCCAACTACCGCTTAACTGTTTTGATGCTAACTTCCGTAGCTTCGAGCAGCAAGTTTTACCCGAACTCAATAAGCGGGGAATTGCCGTAATTGGGATGAAAAGCATGGGCGGCGGTGGCGAACCCGTGAAAAAAGGTGTAATTACGCCTCAAGAGGCTTTGCGCTACGCTATGAGCTTACCTGTAACTACTACGGTGAGTGGGATAGATTCACTGCAAGTACTGCGACAAAACTTATCTGTAGCGCGGGGGTTTAAGCCTATGAATACCGAACAATTGCAAGTGCTGCGCGATAAATTTGCGACTTTCGCCGCCGATGGACGTTTTGAACTGTACAAAACCTCTAAAAAGTACGATGGCGCACCAGGTAGAGAACAACACGGATTTCCACCCCAAGCACAACTAACAACCTAAATATTTGAGGAATAATTGCTATGACTGCAACAATATCTGCCCCTCAATCAATTGAATCATTGCTAGGTAAGGAAGCTGAAGACTTACTTACCCATAAAGCCAAAGTTTCTAAAGACTTATTGCATCTACCAGGATCAGACTTTATAGATCGGATATTTGCAATCAGCGATCGCTCTCCCCAAGTATTACGCAGTTTACAACAACTGTATTCGTTTGGACGATTGGGAAATACTGGTTACTTATCAATTTTGCCTGTAGACCAAGGTATCGAACACTCGGCGGGGGCTTCCTTTGCACCCAATCCGATGTACTTTGACCCCGAAAATATAGTAAAACTTGCGATCGCATCTGGTTGTAATGCCGTAGCTACTACTTTAGGCGTTTTAGGCAGTGTTTCCCGCAAATATGCCCACAAAATTCCTTTTATTGCCAAAATTAACCACAACGAATTGCTGACTTTCCCCAACCAATTTGACCAAATCATGTTTGCCTCTGTAGAACAAGCTTGGAACTTGGGGGCGGTGGCTGTAGGTGCAACAATTTACTTTGGTTCGGAACAATCAACGCGGCAAATTCAAGAAGTAAGCAAAGCTTTCGCCCGCGCCCACGAACTCGGAATGGCAACAATTTTGTGGTGCTATCTCCGCAATAATGCCTTTAAGCAAGACAAAGACTATCACCTCGCAGGGGATCTTACTGGACAAGCAAACCACTTAGGTGTAACGATTGAAGCGGACATTATTAAACAAAAAATACCTGAATACGACTACGGTTATGCAGCCGTAGAAAAAGCTTCAGGTAAAAGTTACGGCAAAACAAACGATCGCATCTATTCTGACTTAACTACCGATCACCCCATTGATTTGACTCGCTACCAAGTTCTAAATTGCTATTCTGGACGTGCGGGATTAATTAATTCGGGTGGGGCTTCAGGTAAAAATGACTTTGCTGAGGCAATTCGTACCGCCGTAATCAATAAACGTGCTGGTGGTTCGGGCTTAATATCGGGACGTAAAACTTTCCAACGTCCTTTTGAAGATGGAGTAAAGCTATTTAATGCCATTCAGGATGTTTATTTATCCCCAGATGTGACTGTTGCTTAACCACAGCCCAATAATTGCGCGATGGGTAAGTAGAGTTACGATTTATCTAGCATTGATAATTTTGAATTGGAGTGCGTTGAGTTGCTCTTGAGCGATCGCCAATATCAATTTACTTGGTTCGATTGGTTTTGTCTCTGGTATCCCCCAGGTTGGCTAATTTTATTTAACCGTCACTGGCAACGCTACAAAGGCGATCCTGATGGTTGGAATTGGCTGGAATACTTATTATTCCTAATTCCTGGGGGATTTTATCTAGCTTTATTAATTCGCTGGCTGCGTTTAGGTTGTCGTTTACCGCGTCCTCAAAGCGAAGAATTTGATTTGAGTTATCAGCAGCATTTTAGCGAGGAAATTCTTGCCCCCATTGTCAACTATTATTTTCGCGCCCAATTGCACCAAACTGACAACTTACCCGCAACGAAATCTTTTATTGTGGCAATGAATCACTCTGGGATGTGTTTCCCTTGGGACTTTTTAAGTTTAGGGTATCTGTTGAGTCACCAACAGCCAGGTTGGGTATTGCAACCATTAGCGGATGTATCTTTATTTGAACATCCTTGGTTAATTTGGTGGCTACCGCCGGGTTGGGCAAAAGTGATGGGGGGAGTTCGCGCTCAGATGGATGATTTTGAGCAAGCAGTAGAACAAAAAACTATTTTACTTTACGCCCCAGAAGGTTTACGAGGGCCTAGTAAAGGGTGGAAAAAACGCTATCAATTAGAGACATTTGACCTAAGTTTTATGCGTTTAAGCGAAGTTTCATCGATCCCAATTTTGCCTGTTGTTTGCATGGGTAATGAATATTTGCACATCTGGGCTTTTAATATCAAAAGACTTGCTAGACGCTTGCAATTGCCTTTTTTACCGATATCGCCATTAATGTTTATTTTCCTACTTTTTCCCTCAATGGGGGTGTGGGCAGCTAGAAGTAAGTTGGATTACTATATTCAACCAATATATAAAACTGAGCCTGTAATAGAAAATTCGCCTGCAAAAGCGCGATCGCGTTTCTACAAACAAGCCCAAGAATTGCGCGACAAAATGCAAAATATAATTGCGATGCAGCGAGGTTAATGTGAAGTCTTGCTTATACTGGTAGGCTTGGGAAAAGAAGTAGCTGGCAATCAGAGCTATGTTGTTTGATTGGGATGAGGAAAAAGCCAAAAGTAACCTTGCCAAGCACAATGTTTCTTTTGATGAAGCTACTTCTGTGTTTAACGACCCACTGTTTTTAACATTTGCTGACCCAGAACACTCCCAATACGGTTCGGATAACTAAAAACTGAGACTTGTCAGATGCTGAAAGGCTACTATTCTCGTGGTTTTGTCCAGAACATTGGCAATTACAAACCTTAACCGAACAGTATTGAGAACACTCCCTTCAAGAGCAACGTTTTATAATTATGGGAGAATCAACTAAAGGGCGATTGCTAGTTGTCGCCTATACTGACCGTGCAGGAACCACTCGCCTAATTAGCGCCCGTCCAGTTACTCGAAAGGAACGTAAAGCCTATGAGTCAGACCTTTGAAATGGATGATGACTTACTCCCTGAATACGACTTTACCCAAATTCCGGTCGTAGCGCGCGGTCAAGGACGCAAATGCTCTACTCCAATCCAGTTAGATCCTGATGTAGCAGCAATTTTTCTAGATTATAGTTTTCCTATGAAGCGATCTAGCTCTTCAGTTCCTACCTTTGACTCAATGCTTCTTCCTACAATTCAGGCTCTACAAATTTTAGGTGGCTCTGGAACTACTGAAGAGATTTACGACAAAGTGGCACAGATTCTTAACTTGCCTGATGAAGTGCTAAACATTTTACATGGAAGTACATCCCAAAGTGCAGTTGAGTATCAACTTGGATGGAGTCGCACTTATTTGAAGAAATATGGGCTTATACAAAATTCAGTGCGGGGAGTATGGTCTTTAGTTAAAACCTCTATAGATGTTGATATTTTAGATGCAAAAGAGATTGTTAAAGCTGTTCGAGAAGCTGACAAGAACAAGACAACACAGCCAGCCCCTATAAACGAAACAGACGAAGCCCTTGGAACTGTTGAAATATTAGCAGAAATCTCATGGCATCAAAAACTTCACAAGTTATTATTATCACTTGACCCTTCTGCATTTGAACGTTTAACACAGCGTTTATTACGTGAGTCAGGTTTTATTCAAGTACAAGTTACAGGCAAAGTAGGCGATGGTGGTATTGACGGTGTTGGAATTGCTCGTGTTAGTGGTTTTTTAAGCTTTCATGTTTTATTTCAATGCAAGCGTTATCAGGGGTCGATTACGGCTAGTCAAATTAGAGACTTTCGGGGAGCAATGCAGGGAAGAACTGACAAAGGGTTGTTCATCACAACTGGAACATTTACAAGAGACGCTATCAAAGAAGCAACACGCGATGGCGCACCGCCGATTGATTTGATTGATGGGGAACAGTTAGTTCAACGATTGAAAGAGTTAGGTCTTGGTGTCAAGATAACAATGATTGAGTCTGTGGATGTTGATGCTAATTGGTTTATAAATATTTAAAATCGCGAGGGTTGAGATATATTCAGGTCGTGGAGTAGTTTGAACGATCGCAGACATCTTCCAATAGAAGAACTATCTACATAAAAGCGATCGCATTGCCTTGGTTGTGCATCAAAGGAATGTGGGATAGGTTCACTGTAAGGTATTTAACCTGTTAATCTACAGTATTTCTAGCGATGTACTGTAGATTAGTAGGCAAGAAAATATTTTACTAAGCAAAATTGTATTTAAGCGAACTTTGGAGCGGCTTTTACAGTATTTTGGAGAAAAAGAAGCAGTATTCTGGATGCCCCTATGAAACATATACAGCAATTATTTGATAGGAAAAAATACCTACAAAGTTTTATTTTGATTGTTAGCCTAGTAATGATAGCCACTAGCGCGATCGCGTTTCCTGCTAATGCTACAGGTATTTATCAAATTCCCAAAGTTACCCCCGGTGCTAGTCCTTGGGTAATCGACCAATCAGAAGTTTTAAGTCGCATAAACGAAAGTACAATTAGCAGCAACCTAGAAAAATTAGCCAAACAAACCGGAAATGAAGTCCGCATTGTGACTATCCGCCGCCTTGATTATGGTGAAACCCCCGAAAGCTTTACTAAAGGCTTATTTAAAAAATGGTTTCCTACTCCCGAAGCTCAAGCTAATCAAACTTTGCTAGTCATTGATACCCTCAGTAGTGGCACAGCTATTCAGACTGGAGACAAGACAAAATCTTTGTTAACCGATGACATCGCTTCTAGCGTAGTCAATGAAACTATCCTTGCTCCTCTAAAGCAAGACGAAAAATATAATCAAGCATTTTTAGATGCCAGCAGCCGCCTAATTGCGGTGTTATCAGGCGAACCTGACCCCGGCCCGCCGCAAATTGTTACCAACGTCAGCACCGAACGCACCTTTAAAACGGCGGAAGAAACAGACACTAATAATGCCACCATTTGGGTAGTAGGCTTTTTAATTGCCGCTACGATTATTCCGATGGCGACTTACTACTTGTATGTTAGATAATTTAGTCTTGAACGTACTGGTTGCCACTAATTAGAGCAATTTCAGCCCGGACAAACTCTCGACCTAAATAAGCCGCGTGGTCTAACAGAGTAACCAAACTGGGCTGATTTTTTTCAAATATTTCAATACAAAGCTCTTTTGCCGTTCTACCCTTAAATACTTGCGTTGGCGTTCGTTCTACCTTACCTTTAACGGGAATCGGCTTCCCCGTCTCTGGATCTACGGCCAATCCGCGCTCGCTAATTATATTTGTAAAGTGTTTGGCGCAAATTAACCCCGCCTCTACATCTAAATAAATAATAAAATAACCGCCAGGATCGAGAGCAATAAACCGCCCAGAAAGCTTTTTATCTATCGCCGCTATATCATCCATCCGTACCATAATCAGTCCACAAACAAATTATCTTCTGTGCTTCTATTTCCAGTCTAGTTCTTTCTTTACGCTCTCTTTGCTGAAAGGAGATATTAAACACCGATTAAATTTAGTTGGAAATGGGAGCATAATCACCAATGCTAGTAATTTTATGAATTTAAACGAGCAATCTATTGTTCCTTCAGAGTTTTGGCACGGTGTAGAGCAGTTTAATCAAGAACAATTTTATGCCTGTCACGATACTTTAGAAGCTATATGGATGGAAGCAACAGAGCCGCAAAAAACTTTTTATCAAGCAATTTTACAAATCGCTGTAGCTCTTTATCATCTAGGCAATTTAAACCTGCGTGGTGCTTGTATTTTGCTAGGAGAAGGAATTAATAAATTAGGGCGTTACGAGGCAAATTATGCAGGTGTTGACGTTGATGAGTTGCTAGATTCTAGTGCCGCTTTATTAAATCAGCTTCAACAAGAACAGGCGATCGCATTTCCTGTATTACCTAAAATTAATTTGATAGAAGAGAGTAATCTTGGAACTTGCTAACTGAGTAATGGTCTAATAGTTAAGTTAGAATTGGCTTACTAGCTACAAACTAATACTTAGAGCGTGGCAATTATTTTATTACTTTTATGAAACTTTTATATTCAAATCGTGCCACAGACTATATTAAGCGGATTTTGGTAATACCAACTTTAATAGGCGCGATCGCCTTTGCCATGTCTGCACCGCTTAAAAGCCAAACCACCAACGACGCACGCGCCTTGACAGTCAAGGCGCAAATTCAAGAAGCTAACTCCAAAACTGGGGTTGTTACCGCTCGCGGTAATGTAGAAATGTTTTATCCCGCCCGAAAAATTCAAGCAACGGCGGCTCAAGCTCAATACTTTAGCCGCGAACGCCGAATTGTTTTAAGCGGCAATGTCTATGTATTGCAAGAAGGCAACAGCATTCAGGGAGAAAATATTACCTATTTGATTGATGAAGGGCGATTTATCGCCACTCCCAAAGCTAATGAGCAAGTAGAATCAATTTATATTATTAGCGATCCAAATCCCACCACTGCCCCCCAAGCTGCCCCCGCAACCCCAGCTTTTAACCGCAAAAGTAGCGCTAAAAAATAATGAAAATTCTCCTAGAGAATATTCATAAGTTCTACGGCAAGCGCCCAATTGTCAATCGCGTCAATCTTTCGGTAGCTCAAGGCGAAGTTGTGGGGTTACTAGGTCCCAACGGTGCGGGCAAAACTACAACTTTTTACATTGCTACAGGCTTAGAAAAACCAAATCAAGGCAAAGTTTGGCTTGACGATCGCGATATTACAGCTTTACCGATTCACAAACGAGCGCGGTTAGGAATTGGTTATTTAGCCCAAGAAGCCAGCATTTTTCGGCAGTTGAGCGTTGCTGAAAATATTTTATTAGTATTAGAACAAACCAACGTGCCGCGCCGAGAATGGCAAGGCAGGCTGCATAACTTACTGCGGGAGTTTCGGTTAGAAAATGTTGCTCAAAGTAAAGGCATTCAAGTTTCGGGAGGCGAAAGGCGGCGCACTGAACTTGCTAGAGCTTTGGCGGCGGGGAGAGATGGACCAAAGTTTTTATTGTTAGACGAGCCTTTTGCAGGGGTAGATCCCATTGCTGTAGCTGAAATTCAGGCAATGATTTCAAAATTGCGCGATCGCCAAATTGGAATTTTGATTACCGACCACAACGTCCGAGAAACTCTCGCAATTACCGACCGTGCTTATATTATGCGCGAAGGGCAGATTCTCGCTTCCGGCAACGCCGCAGAACTTTATAGCAACCCCTTGGTGCGTCAATACTACTTGGGTAGTAATTTTCAAGCTTAAAAAACTCAAAACTATTTTTTGCTCATGACTAGCAGCTACAAGTTCGCATCTTTTATTCCCCTGCCATCGGTAATGGATCGCTACATTGCCAGCGAACTATTAGCGCCCTTTTTGTTTGGTGTGGGAGCTTTTTCTTCGGTGGGAGTAGCCGTTGGCATTTTGTTTGACTTGGTACGAAAAATAGTCGAGACGGGGTTGCCCATTGCGATCGCCTCTCAAGTATTTTTGCTCAATTTGCCAGCTTTTATCGTCTTGGCTTTTCCCATGTCTACCCTACTCTCAGCTTTGATGACTTATAGCCGTTTTTCTAGCGATAGCGAACTTATCGCTTTGCGTAGTAGTGGAGTAAGTATTTATAGATTAGTTCTCCCGGCAGTGGTTTTGAGTTTTGTAGTTACAGGTATAACTTTTTTCTTCAACGAACAATTAGTTCCCGTTGCCAACTACCAAGCGACGCAAACACTGCAAAGCGCGTTGAAACAAAATAAACCAATTTTACAAGAGCAAAATATTTTCTATCCAGAATACAAAGAAGTTAAGCAACCAAATGGTGAGAAAACCAAGATTTTGTCTCGGTTATTTTACGCTGATAACTTTGATGGGCAACAAATGCAAGGCTTGGTAATTGTCGATCGCTCGGAAGATGGAGTAAATCAAATTTTGGTTTCTGATTCTGCCGCTTGGAATCGCTTGCAAAATATTTGGGACTTTTTTAATGGCACTATTTATTTAGTTGCCCCAGATAGTTCTTACCGCAACATTGTGCGCTTTGAACATCAGCAATTGCAATTACCGCGTACAGCCTTAGATTTAGCTTCCAAAGGGCGAGATTTTGGCGAAATGAATATTGCTCAAGCTAGAGAGCGGTTAAAACTTTTAAATTTAAGCGGCGATGAGAAAAAAATTCGCAAGCTCAAAGTTCGCATTCAAGAAAAAATTTCGTTGCCTTTTGTGTGTATTGTCTTTGGCTTAGTGGGGGCGGCTTTAGGTACAAACCCCCAACGGGCGGGAAAAGCCAAAGCTACCAGCTTCGGCATCAGCATAATAGTAATTTTTAGCTACTACTTACTCAGCTTTATTAGCAGCGCCCTCGGTGTAAGTGGGGTAGTTTCGCCAGTTGTGTCAGCTTGGTTGCCTACAGCTTTTGGGCTAACTACTGGGGGACTGTTGCTAGTAAGAGCCGCCCGTTAAGACAGAGGTTTTATCTAAAGGCACTAATAATTGCGTCGGCAAATTCGGAACACTTTAATGGCGTTACTGGTGGCTCCATTAATCGGGCTAAATCGTAGGTGACATGACCGCCAGCAATCGCATCTCCAATCCCTTTTTTAATTAAGTCTGCCGCTTCTTGCCATCCCATATATTCCAGCATCATTACCCCTGAAAGAATAACCGAACCTGGGTTTACGCGGTCTAATCCGGCGTGTTTGGGGGCTGTACCGTGAGTTGCTTCAAAAATAGCGCAATCATCGCCAATGTTTGCCCCAGGGCCCATTCCCAACCCACCGACAACGGCGGCGGCGGCATCTGATAAATAATCGCCGTTGAGGTTCATTGTTGCCAAAATTGAATACTCCTCTGGTCTAGTTTGCAATTGTTGAAAAATACTATCAGCAATGCGATCGTTGACCATAATTTTATCTTTCCATTGCCCGTCGCCGTGAGTTGCCCAAATTTGGCTCAAAACTGCCTCTACTTCTTGGCAAATTTGGCTTTGCTTTTCTGGGGTCAAAGAGCTATAACCAGGCTCAATTAGCCGCGCATTATCCTCTAAACTAATTTCTGCATTGCTTTCTTTATTGCCTAAAATCCAAGATTCTCGCTCGGTAACGCAATCGCTACGAAATTCGGTAGTTGCAAGCTCGTAACCCCAATCGCGGAAGGCTCCTTCGGTGTATTTCATAATATTGCCTTTATGCACCAAAGTTACCATTTGCTTCGATTTAGGTAGCCTTAAGGCGTGTTTTAGCGCCCGTTTAACCAAACGCTGAGAACCAGTTTTGCTAATTGGTTTAATCCCAATACCCGCATCTAGAGGAATTTGTTTTTTGCCGTGTTCGGGAGTAGAGGGAATAAGTTCATCATTAAGAATTTTGATTAAGCGAGTTCCGATTTCGCTACCTTGTTTCCACTCAATCCCCAAATAAATATCTTCGGTGTTTTCTCGATAAATAATTACATCCAACTTTTCAGGATATCTATGGGGTGATGGCGTACCAGGATAGTATTGGCAAGGACGGACGCAAGCATACAGATCGTTAATTTGCCTTAAAGCCACGTTTAGCGATCGAATTCCACCGCCTACAGGTGTTGTTAGAGGGCCTTTGATGGCAATACCGTACTCTTTAATTGCCTTGAGCGTATCTTCTGGCAAATACTGATAAGTGCCGTACTGTTCGCAAGCTTCGTCTCCAGCGTAAACTTTAAACCAACTAATTTTTCGCTTATCTTTGTAAGCTATTGCTACCGCCGCATCAATTACCTTTTGACTAGCAGGCCAGATATCAACCCCCGTACCATCGCCGCGAATAAAAGGAATAATTGGATTATCTGGAACTATTGGTTCGCCGCGATCGAAAGTGACCTGAGAACCTGTAATAGGCGGAGCGATCTTTTCGTACATTTTTAGCGTTACTCCTAGTAATTAGATTAGTTGTAGCTGAAGTGGTTTGTCTTTGACCCAAAGGAAAACGATACAGCACTTTAAAGCGTTAATTATGTTATTTTTAACGCTTTAAGAGCCGCAACGAGCAACTATATTATGCAAAATTAGATAAACAAGCTGCTGGGCGATCGCATTTCCCAGTAACTGTTAAATTAAAGATTGCCCACAACCGCGCATCTCAGTAACGGGTATGACTAATTCTCCCACCGCCTCCCACCCCCACGAAGTTTTTTCGGCTCTTTGCTTGCAGTTGACTACTGGTACGGAAAAAGTTCAGCAGCAAGCCATCCTCCAACTGGCTGATTTTGGTAATGAAGGCGAAAAAGCTTTAATAGAGTTTTTACAGCAACGCCAAACCAATTTTCCCACCTGGATTGATGGTAAGGTTTACCAATTTCTCGCTCAAAGTAAATCTCTAGAGGCGCAACAATTTTTACAAACTAATTTTCCTTATGGACTTGTCGTCCCACTCAAATCTGAAGCCAATATCGACTACACTCAACTGCAAAATTTGCTGATTAGACAAGACTTTCAAGCTGCCGACCGCCTTACTCTACTTTTGCTTTGTCAGTTAGCTGGAGCTAGTGCTATACAAAGAAAATGGCTGTATTTTACAGAGGTTGATAACTTTCCCCATGTCGATTTGCAAACTATTAATACTTTGTGGTTAGTTTTTTCGGAAGGGAAGTTTGGCTTTTCTGTGCAGCGCGAACTCTGGCTGTCGGTAGGTAAAAACTGGGAAAAGCTATGGGTGCAAATTGGTTGGAAAAATGGCAACAACTGGACTCGCTACCCCGACGAATTTACCTGGAATCTTACCGCTCCTAAAGGTCACTTACCTTTATCTAATCAACTGCGCGGTGTACGGGCAATTTCTTCTTTGCTCTCTCATCCGGCTTGGAATAGTAGCGCCAACAATTAAACCCGTAGCGTAATTTAGCGCCGTATCTAAGCTTTAGCTCCAGTGCTAGAGAGTGAAAACGCTCTTAGTTTCACTAGACTTATTGTCAAAATAAATTATTGGCTTTCGGTAACTTCTCTAGGGGCGCGACCTCGATATGATATAGCTATAAAGAGATAGGAAAACCATATTGGTTGAGTTTATTCCAGAATTGACTCCAACGAGTCGTAGTTAAAACCAAAGTTCTTAAACTAAGTACCACTGCTGCA
>JAHHGY010000074.1 GCA_019359635.1 Chroococcus sp. CMT-3BRIN-NPC107 | reverse complement strand
CGGCAACGCATCTTCAGCTTCATTAATTACTTCAACCGTACAATGGCTAAACCATTTAACTGGAAATATACAGGTGAGAAATCCACTGCCTAAACTGACGGTTTATTTCTGCCCTAATGCACTAGTATGTATCTAGTAAAAAATCGGCTGTATCAATTATTGCTAATTAGTTCTAAGTCCGAGGACGGGAAACAGTTTTTTGACTCCTTCCAAGTTACGCAGAGCAATAAAGAATCGCGATCGAATACATCACGTCCAACTAAACTGTAAAATATGACAGTTGTATTACTGTGGCGGACGAGTGATTGAGCGTTATACTTTGCCCCAAATGGGCGAACTTTGGACAGAAACCTACAAACTTAAAACCTGGCTGCAAGTAGAAATAGCTGTTTGTGAAGCTCAGGCCCAATTGGGTTATATTCCTACGGAAGCTGTAGAGGAAATTAAAGAAAAGGCAAATTTTGACCCCAAACGAGTCTTAGAAATTGAGACGGAAGTCCGCCACGATATGATTGCTTTTTTGACAAATGTTAACGAGTATGTAGGCGATGCGGGACGTTACATACATTTGGGATTAACAAGTTCTGATGTTTTAGATACGGCTTTGGCGCTGCAATTAGTGGCTAGTTTAGACCTATTGCTAGTAGAACTAGAGGAACTAATTGCTGCTATTAGAAGCCAAGCTTCACAGCATCGGTATACAATCATGATTGGTCGCTCTCATGGCATTCATGCAGAACCAATTACTTTTGGCTTTAAATTAGCTGGCTGGTTAGCGGAAGTATTACGCAGTCAAGAACGTTTAATTAATTTGCGTAAAAATATCGCTGTAGGTAAAATTTCTGGAGCGGTAGGAACTTATGCTAATGTTGAGCCAAAAATTGAAGCTTTAGCTTGTCAAAAGTTAGGACTGCAACCAGATATTGCTTCAACTCAAGTAATTTCGCGCGATCGCCATGCCGACTACGTGCAACAATTAGCCTTACTTGGCTCGTCCCTAGAACGATTTGCTGTCGAAATTCGCAACTTGCAAAGAACGGACGTTTTGGAAGTTGAAGAATTTTTTGCTAAAGGTCAAAAAGGCTCCTCAGCAATGCCTCACAAGCGCAACCCCATCCGTTCCGAGCGTTTGACTGGGATGGCGCGAATATTACGCGGTAATGCTGTTGCAGCCCTAGAAAACGTTGCTCTCTGGCACGAACGAGATATTTCTCATAGTGCGGTGGAAAGAGTTATTTTTCCCGACACTTGCATTTTGACTCATTTCATGCTGCATGAAACTACAGATTTAATTAAAAATTTGTTGGTTTATCCGCAAAACATGAAACGCAACATGAATTGCTACGGAGGTGTAGTATTTAGTCAACGAGTATTGCTAACTTTGGTAGACAAAGGTATGAGTCGAGAAGATGCCTATACAGTAGTACAGTCTTGCGCTCATCAAGCTTGGAATCAGCCCCAAGGCAATTTTCAAGACTTAATTAGCAAAGATCCGCGTGTAATGGCGGTACTATCCGAAGCAGAAATCAAGGGTTGCTTCGATCCTCAGCATCATCTCAAACATTTAGATGAGATTTACCAAAGACTTAGTATTTAGAGGCAACTAAAATCTCAAAATTTTGTCTAAGTATTAATTAAGTTGGGAGCGCCGATCTAATTTCTCTATGATTGAAGTTTTAGCTGCGCTTTCTGCTTCGGCGGCGGTGGGAATCAGAATTGCTTTACCTCTCCTTAGCCTCGCACTGTTGCGAGGCGAGGCTTTGGGATCTGAGCTACCTATCCTATCGATTATTCATCCATCAATTAAGTTGGCTTTTCTTTGCAGTTGGTCAATTATTGAACTATTAGCTTCCAAACACCTGCTCGGTCAGCGTTGGCTGCAAATTATCATGTTGATCAGCAGTCCTATTGCGGGAGCTTTTGCTGCAACTTCTAGCGCCAAATTTTTACCAATTTGGATAATTGCGATTCTAGGCGGTTTATTTGCCTTTTTACTACAAAGCGTTCAAACGGCTTGGTTTTATCGCCAACAAAGGTTTCCACTAATTCTTGTGCTTGCTCAAGACATTTTATCTATTTTATTGGCATTTTTAGCAGTAAAAAAGCCCCAAATAGGAGGAATTATTTCCTTAAGTTTATTTTGGTGGGCAATTGGAAGTTATCAAAATTCAGCCAAATGGTATAGCAAACAAAAATCGCGCGATCGCTAATTTAAAATCCCTACAAAATGTAGCAACCCCCGACCAGTTATTAGCTCTAACACCAAAGCAATAAAGCCTAGCATGGCGATCCGACCATTCCAAACTTCCGCAGTCGTAGTCATTCCCCATTGCCAACGCTCTTGAGGATACATTTTTAGATTTTTCTTAATTTGCTTGACCTGCGACAATTTTAGAGCCGGACTATTAACGGCTTCAATCACCAAATCTGCTAAAGACTGAACAAACAAAGGATGAGTATTTAGGGCTGGAACGCGGCGGAAGTTGTGAATCCCGGCTTTTTCTGCCACTTCGCGGTACTCTATATCAATTTCTTGCAGCGTTTCAATGTGTTCGGAAACAAAGCTAATGGGAACTACAACTAAATCTTTTACACCTTTTGCTCCTAATTCATTAAGGGCATCTTCTGTATAAGGTTGCAGCCATTCTACAGGGCCAACCCGGCTTTGGTAAGCTAAAGTATGCGGATTAGGTCGCCCCAAAGTCTGCATAATTAAGCTCGTGCATTCTTCAATTTCTTGCTGATAGGGGTCGCCTGCTTCCTCTACGTAGCTGCGAGGAACGCCGTGAGCGCTAAAAAATATATGTACCTTGTCAGGGTCAGAAAACTTTTGCAACTGTCCAGCAATCAAATCAGCCATCGCTTGCAGGTAGTTGGGTTGCTTATACCAAGAAGGAATAACAGTATATTCAATCTGAGCAAGTTTCGGGTCTTCTCGCCAAATTCTTTCTAGCAAGCGAAAACTAGAACCACTGGTACTAATAGAAAATTGGGGATACAGGGGTAAGATAACTAATTTATCTAGCTTGTCGCGTTTAATCCGCGCGATCGCTTCTTCAGTAAAGGGATGCCAATAACGCATTCCTACATAAGTGTACGCTTCATGACCCAACTCCATCAATTTTTGCTTGAGGGCGGCTGCTTGTTCTTCGGTAATCCGTCGCAGAGGAGAACCGCCGCCAATTTGCCGATAATTAGCTTGAGATGTATTAGTGCGCCGGGTGGAAATAAACCACGCTAGAGGTCTTTGCATCCACGCGAAGGGTAGGCGAATAATCTCCGGGTCAGCAAACAGGTTAAATAGAAAAGGACCCACATCTTCTAGGTGATCTGGCCCGCCAAGATTAAGTAGTAATACCCCAATACGACCCATAACAGTTACAACGCTCTAATCTTTTCAGCTTCGTTACCAATTTTAACAATATATCTCGTAAATCATCACGTTCAATAGTTATAACTATTTTCAGAGTTTAGAGTTTGATTGATGCTATTAACGCTGAAATTTTCTAGAACGGTTCGGTTGGTGCATTAATTCTTGGGCTGCGCGATCGCTATTGTAGTCCTCTTGGATTGTGGAAAAATTTTCAAACCAGCCGCGTCGCCAGAAGAAAACGATTAAACCCCCGGCGATCGCTCCCATCGAAGCTAAACAAGCTGGATACCCCAAATACCAGTTTAATTCCGGCATATTCCAGGGCGATTTCTCGGTATTAAAATTCATTCCATAAATTCCTGCAACAAAAGTTAAAGGTATAAAGATTGACGAAATGACCGTCAGCAGTTTCATAACTTCATTCATCCGATTACCAACGGCAGATAAATATACATCCATCAATCCAGAAGTCAATTCGCGGTAAGTCTCCACCATATCCATGACTTGCACGGCGTGATCGTAAGAGTCACGCAAATAAACCCGGACGTGATCGCAAATTAGGTCGCTATCGTCTCGAATTAAAGCATTGATAGCGTCTCGTTGGGGCCAGATTGCGCGCCGTAACGATAACAATTCTCGACGCATGTGGTAGATTTTTTGTAAAGTTTTGCGAGTAGGATTGGCTACCACTTCTTGTTCTAATTCTTCGATTAGTTCGCCATAAGCTTCTAATACTGGGAAAAAACCATCAACGATCGCATCAATCAGCGTGTAGGCTAAATAATCGGCTTTGTGCTTGCGGAGTATGCCTTTATTATTGCAAATACGCGATCGTACTTGGTTAAAGCAATCATACTGTGCTTCTTCTTGCACTGTAAGCAAATAATGTTTCCCCAATACAAAGCTTACTTGTTCGCGATGAAAGCCAGTTTGGTTATTTAGAGGCAGTACCATTTGAGTAATAATTACTAATTGATCGTCGTAATCTTCTACTTTTGGGCGCTGGGGTACATTAACAATATCTTCTAAAACCAATGGATGTAGGTCAAATATTTTACCAATTCTTTGCAAAATATCCTCACTACCCAAACCTTGGACATCAACCCAGGAAACCGATTCGCTATCAAGGTACGGAATCAAATCTTCGGGTACGGCTATTTGCTGATGAACGTAATTTGTATCTTTATAATCGATTAATTCAATCTCTGATGGCGTCGCATCCGCCGCGATTTTCAAAGTTCCTGGTAAACTACCTGGTTGTTCGTGAAAGTAATCTTGACGAGGTTTTTTGAGCGTTTTAGCTAGACGAGAACGAATTTTTGTCATTTTGGCTCGATATTTATTTAGATAACTTTTTTTTCAGCTTATTGAGCGTACTTTGTGCTAGTAGCTTAGTCCTTTGAATGGGTGTCAAATTTTTTATATCGGCACTGTAAGATTTTTTACCATCAAAAAAGTTGTTAATATCTTGCAGAATTATTTGCAGGCGTTGAGTAATATTTTTTACTCTATATTCATTTAAAATATATTCCGGCAAATTAAATTCTAGAGGGCGTTCAACTACTTGCAATATCCGTCGAACGTCATATTCTTTTGAATAACCAGCAATTTTGTAGCAATTAAACCCCGGATCTAAGTAATCAGACAATCCATTATTAATACTCGAAAAAACTTGACATCCACAAGCCATTGCTTCGAGAGGTTGCAGTCCAAAACCTTCACTAACTCCTTGCAATGCCCAATATTCGGCAGAATCGTATAGATAAACCTTAGCGCGATTAAATAACTTTGCTAAGTCTTCTACATAAGCATCCACCACAACTACGTTACATTGTTTTTGCAATGCTGGTATTAATTGATTCATTAGATAGCTGGAAGACTTGCGTTTTTGTACCAAAACATCAATATCACGCTGGAGACAAAACTTGCTAAATTCTTCAGATATTTGATTAGGCAAATAATAAATTAAGGAATTAGGCGATTTTTGTCCCCAATAACCCATTGTATTGCGGCTAACGGTGATAATTGGCATACTAGCAGGCAAACTAAACTTATAACCTGCGCTGTGAGCATGATACACAACATTGTGCTGTTTTAACTTGGCAACAAGTTTAGTAATATCAAAGCCCCAGCTAATCACAAAAATTGCATCACTTAAATCTTTCTGTTGGAGAACTTGATCGAGAAATAAAGTATCTTTTTCTCGTTGACGGTAAGTTACAACTTCGCAGTTACAGACCTGTTTAGCAAGATTAAAAGTTTTTAACTCCGCCCACAAACCCCCACAGGCAAACTTAGCACCCGTACCAGGGACTAAAAAGTACAATGTTCTCATATTACGCCTATCTCCACAAACAATCGCCTCTCTAGGCGTTAATATTAGCGAAGTTTGACTAGACACAAGTATATGGATAACGATTTATTGGCTTTTATTGGAGGTGTGGGGTTATTAATTAGTTATCTAATATTCTCCGCAGCAACCGAAATGGGAACTAAGTTACCCTGGAAAAAATAGCGTATAAGTTTTTAGAGACAATGCCCAAACCTCAGAAAAACACCCTTGAAATTGAACCTGGAACTATATTTATAATTATTTGCGCTCTTGTAATTTTACCATTGCTGCTTACAGGTTTTGTCTCGCAATAATTGGCAATTATAGGTATTAGTTATGTCAGATACATCTTTAGGAAATCGCTATGATTCCTTAATCGATCGCATTGTTCAAACTACTTTAAAAGGTCAAATAAGCTCCAAACAGCAGGTTTATCAATTAATCCGCCAAGAAGTAGAACCCGGTACAGGCGAAATATTTGAGCGTTCTTTGTCTCAAAAAATTCAATCTACACAACAGCAAAATAGCCAAACCGACGAATTAAAGCAAGCAAAAGCCATGCGTAGCCTCCGCGTCCTCAAAACCATTCAAGGAGAGTGGGAGCGCCTGCAAAAAGATTTGGCTGTTTCTAACACCCTAAATGCTGCTCTAGAGACGATTTTATTGGCAAAAGAGAGCGCAGTGCTAGAAGCTCTGCTAAGGGTAATTGACCCTAACCGCAACCCAGCTTTGACTCTCAATCAAATTCAGCAACTAGGGACAAGTTTGCAAAAACACGCTCAATCTACAGATACCAATGAAGCCCAACTAGGACAAGGATTAATAGCTGGTTTAGCCTCTTGGCAACAATTGCAAGATTACTTAATTAGCTGGATGTACGATCGCCCAGAACCACTGGGTTTTGTGGGTGTACCGGGACAAAGAGGCCCTTGGACTGTATGGGCAAAACAAACAAATAGTCCCTTAATGCGATCGCTCTTTAATACTTTAGCCTTACAACAGCCTGTAGATGAATGGATTTCTCAGCAAAACGATATTAGTTTGAGTGCTTGGGTAGAACTTGCTGTAACCATGCAATGCTTGCAACAAGGCTTAGTAGCTTGGTTCAACAAACAAGCTTACGATGCCAAAGCCGGGGCTAATTTAGCCTTCTCTACCTTTTTGACTTTCGCAGCTATTTGGTCGCAACTAGCTAATGGGTTGAGGCGATCGTCAAATTTTAGCAATTATCTAGATAGCTGTTTTCAAATTACCTTGCAAATTCTGCGTACTTTTGCCCAAACTAAAGATTTTCCCCTTTACGGCGGTATTTTTGCTTTGCTAAGTGGCGATCGCCTGCGGTCTACTTTAAGCTACTTTGACGAACCTTTAAGGCAAGTTGAAGGTACGCAAGAAAAGGCACGAATTTTAACTTTACTTGGTTATTCTCTCCAAGCTTTGGGTCAATTAGAACCAGCAAAAGCTTTTGCCCAACAAGCAATGGAAATTGCTCAAACCCAGGGCGATGTTCCCTGTGAAATTGCCAATCTCAATCATCTTAGTCGCGTTTGTGTTACCCAAAAAGATTACGAAAGCGCTATCAATTACAGCCAAAGAGCGTTAATTTTAGCTCGTCAGTCCGGCGAACGGTTAGGAGAAGCCAACGCTTTAACTAATCTCGGCTACAGCCAAGTATTTCAAGCACAGCAATTGCAAAGCGAATTAGAAGTATACGAAAGCGCGATTCAATACCTCCAGCAAGGATTAGAGCTATCTCGACGCTTGGGTGACTTACAAAGTCAAGCTTTGTGCTGTAGTAGTTTGGGAGTTGCTTATTTAACTCTTTCTCAACCTCAAAGTGCTATTCCTTTTTTAGAACTTGCTTTACAATCGGCGCGGATTTCTGGAGACTTGTACCTCCAAGGACAAAACTTCGCTTCGTTGGCTTCTGCTTACTACAGCATTCAAAATATAGAAATGGCTATGAGTAAGGGAAGTTTGGGAATGTATCTATTAGAGCAGATTGGCTCGGTACAATGGCGACAAGCGGCGGGATTACTAACAATTTTGCAAGGACAAATTGGAGAAGTGGCTTTCCAAAGCCTGCTCAAGCAATCTAGGGCGCAAATCATTCAAGTAATTGGCGTAGATGGTTACGACTATTTACCCCAACTGTTAGAACAGTACCAAAATTCTCTTTAGGATAGAAGGCTCCTTGGGCTGCGGTTACAATCTAAACTCTTACAACTTCGTATAGTAGCTGTCCCTTTCTAAAGGTGGGACGGTAATAAATCCCTGCATATTGATAATATTGCGCCCCGTTGACCGTTACTTTTTGGTATTCCGTAGGAATGTAAGGAACTACTGCACCAACAGGAGCCGGAATAACGGCATAATTGCCTGTGGTAGAATCGCGCAGGTAAAAAGTGCCTAGGTAATAGTAGTAAGTTAAAGAGTTTAAAGCAATGCTAATAAATCCCTCCGGCAAACTAGAAACTCTGGCGCTTTCTGGTATTGAGGAAGGGTAGTTTTCATTGCCGGGAAGTGCGTAATGTCTGCCCGAATCGTAGTTGTAGCGATCGAAATCGCTGGCAAATAAACTTATCGATAATGTACTCAAAGGTACGAAGTAGCTAGGATAATAACCACCCCAAAAATAGTCGTATCCACCGTATCCTACATTTGCGTAGTATCCGTAGTAGTCATCATAGTCGTAATAACGGTTATCTTGTCTGTCGTCACGAGTTTCGTTTAAGTAGTTTTGCCAGTCTTCTCGGCGCTCAACCTTGAACTGCTGGCGAGATTGTTGCAAGTCGCGTAAAGGTTGCTGTGCTTCAGGGTTAGCTTGAATATCGTTACGAATTTCTTCAACGCGTTGTTGAAACTGCGGGCTAGCTTTAATTTCTTGAATTCGCTGTTGAAACTGTAAATTAGCTTCAGTTTCTCGAACTCGTCGTTGTTGAAACTGTGGACTAGCTTTAATTTCTTGAACCCGTTGCTGGAACTGGGGATTCGAGCGAACTTCTTGAACCCGTTGTTGAAACTGCTGCACTCGTGGCGCTGGCATTGCTTCCCGTTGAACGCTAGGTTGCACTCGGTTGATACTAGGAGTAGCTCTCGTGCCCGGGAAACCTCCTTTGCCCCCTCTAGGTCTAGCTACAGCCATTTCGCAAATAGTTAAACCGATCGCTAATGCGATCGCTATTGATACACTTTGATAAAAACGTTCAGACTGAGTTAGCATTTTTCTAAGGTCAGCCTCAAACCATAGGTCACTGATTTTTGGCTCCTAGTTGTATATTAATTTATTTTTTTTGCAAACGACAATCAATAAAAGGGTATAAATTTAGGCGGTCGTGGTAATCAATCTGTGCAAATCCACTCGCTTTAAGGGCGGCGTTGCCTAATTGGTAATGGGATAAAGAAGGTGAAACCAGAAATTCTGTCTTTTTCGTCAACCAACCATTGAAAATTATCACACTTTCAGCAATGCTTTAAGGGCTGACAATTTGGCTAGAGAGGGCTATTTGTTCAGCAAATTTAATTGGGAGTTTAGATATTTTCCCCATTCGGCGGCTAGAGCTATTTCTGTAAAAGGAACGCGCACTTTGGCAAGAGGTTGAGTAAAACTAAACTCTAAAGATACTTTTCGCCCTTTACTGGGTGGCGATTCTATCTCTACTAAGCGATCGTCTACTACTAAATTTATTGCTTGGACATCATTTAAGGAAAAAGTTGACTGGTCAATTGGCTCAGTCCTAGTGGGTTTTCCCCAAGTCAAGTTTGTACCTTTTTTAGCTAGTACAGCGTAAATATCGTACTTAGATTTCTCAAATTCTGCTGCTGCTGCCCACCGTCGGTATGCTTCAACTTTTTGGTATTCGTTCCAGCCTAAGCCCGCTAACCACACAAATACCATTAATAACGATAGCCAGATTAAACCCCGTTCCATTTAATTTCCTTGTATAAAGTTATAAATTTGTTGTAACTATTTTCAAAAATCATTCCAAATTAGGAGTCTATAGGTTATTTTGGTCAGTACGATAGCGCCACTAAATAAACTGATATGAAAAGGGTTTTACTACTTTGTTTGTTTCTAGTCGGAATAAGTTTTGCTCTGTTTAATTTTAAAGGTTTGGCAGTTCGCGGTAACTTTGACTCAATTGTGGTAGATTTTCGGGAAGACATACCCGCTATCGAACTTAACGAGAAAATTAAGGCAATTTCTAGTCAGTTTAATTTTACACCGCAACTTAACAGCGCATTTTCGGTTAGCGATCGCGTTTATGTAGTCAAAGGCGATCATAATACTCTAAAAAGTTTAAAAAAGTCTAATCTAGCCAAAACTACCGAATACATTGAGCCAAACTACATTTATAAGGCTTTAGTTGCTCCCAACGACCCCGACTATAGCAAACAGTGGAACCTGCGTAGTATCAATATTGAATCCGCCTGGACTGAAACCAAAGGCAAAGATGTTACTGTTGCGGTGATTGATACAGGCATTAGCCGCGTACCAGACTTAAAAGATACAAATTTTGTTAATGGCTACGACTTTGTAAACGATCGCACGCTCGCCGATGATGACAACGGACACGGTACGCACGTAGCCGGAACTGTTGCCCAATCTACCAATAACGGCTATGGTGTCGCGGGTATTGCCTACGAAGCGAGTTTAATGCCCCTAAAAGTGTTAAGTAGTTACGGCGGCGGTACGGTTGCTGATATTGCCGAAGCTATTAAATTTGCCGCAGATAATGGCGCTGATGTAATTAATATGAGCTTAGGCGGCGGTGGCGAAAGCCAAATAATGAAGGAGGCTATAGACTACGCCCACAATAAAGGTGTAGTCATCATCGCGGCGGCAGGTAATGAAAATCAAAATTCCGCATCTTACCCCGCCCGTTATCCCCACGTTATTGGGGTAGCAGCTTTTGACGCAGCCAGTGAAAAAGCTCCCTACTCCAACTTTGGCGCGGGTGTGGATATTTCTGCCCCTGGGGGTAGCGATGCTGGCAAGATTTTACAAGATACTATCGACCCAGAAACAGGCGTAGCATCAATTCAAGGCTTTCAAGGTACAAGCATGGCAGCGCCTCACGTAGCCGGGGTTGCAGCTTTAATTAGAGCCTCTGGAGTGACGCAACCCGAAGAAGTTTTAGATGTCTTACAAAAATCTTCGCGGGTGATTCAAGAAGACGGGTTGAACTATTACGGTGCAGGACAATTAGATGCCGCCGCCGCCGTCAAAATGGCAAAAGTAGGACAAATTAGTTTTCCCCACTTCTTTCGCTGGTTGCGAGATAATGGCTACCTTAATTTGCGTTTTTGGATTGATGGTGGTGCGATCGCGCTATTACCTAAAATTGCCATGGTACTTGGTTCCTACTTACTAGCTTGGTTTTTAGGTACTTACTTTCCCTTTGCTTGGGGTTGGGCTTTAAGTAGCGGCTTAATTGCTGGAAGTTCAGGTTTATTTTTCTTACGCGGGTTTTATATCTACGATTTACCTCAATGGCCTTTCCGCCTATTGGGTAGTTCCATTCCCGAATTAGGTAGCGCTTTATCTGGCGATAGCGTCCTTAATCCGTTATTTGCCAGTGTATTAATTCCAGTCGTCTTAATTGCTTTATTTCTCGCACATCCTAGCTGGAAATGGTTTGCTATTGGAACTTCTTTAGGAGTTGCTAGTTGCTTGCTTGTCAGCGCTGTAGTTACGCCAGATATTTGGTGGTTGGGAGAAGGATTAATTGCTCGTACTTTCTTAATTGGTAACGCCGCTCTTTGTTATGGACTAGCATGGTTAGCGATGAAAGGAGAAACTAGAACGGTATGAGTATTAATGTCACCGGAACCATTGAACGCAAAGAAATAGGTACAGGTACTTGGGCGCTTGTGAGCGACGATGGCACTACCTATGAAATTCTTAGAGGAGCAAGTAAAGACTTACTTAAACCCGGACAAAAAGTAAGTGTTGTCGGACAGGTTAAAGAAGATGTCATGACTTTTGCCATGATTGGTCCTGTCCTAGAAGTACAATCTTTTGACGTAATTAGTTAAGACTTCCTTGTTCGACCATCGCTAAAACAGCTTGCAACTTATTTCTAAATTCACCTTTGGGATGACCGCCTTTTACTTCGCCTAAAATCTGAAATTCCCCTTCAGGAAAATCGCAGATAAGGTAAGTTGGCCATCCCATTTCGGTTTTATCAGGGTACTGGCTAAGTAAAATTTTGCGGTATTTGCGGTAAGTTGCCGTATCTTGCATTTTGACATCAACAAACTGTAAGCCTAATTCTTCGCTGACTTTTTGGTCGTAGAAAGACATTTTGTGACAGATACCGCAGTCTTGGGAAGAAAATTTAATTAGCGATCGCATTATCAATTACTCCATCATCTCAATCAATACTTATTTTATCGCTCTGGCGATCGCACAATTGGGCCGCAAGCTAGATGATGGTGGTATCAGCGCCACTACATGAGGTACGGGACGGGGAGTATAACCGACTAGCGATTCTCCTTTGTAAGCCAAAGATGTACTAGCGCCAGAATCGAGCATCACCGCATCCCGCAATCCAGCTTTAGCTAAAGCGCTTCCCAAAGATACCGAATCAATCGGATCGTTAGATACCCCAACGGTTGGCTGTCCTGCTTGACTAATCCCCCAAAAAGCTCGATGGCGAATCGCATCGTAATCAAACAAACTGCCAAAAGTTTCGGCGCTTTGGGGTTGGTTATCTTTAACTAACCAAGCGGCGGCAACAAAAGTATCGGTAACGTTAGGCATCGCTGCTTCTACTCCCTCTAAAGTGTTGTGCAATTCGGGATCGAAACCAATAAATTTGACAGCTTGGGGACTAATTAATACCAAAGGTCGCCCTCTTAGTTTAGGATTTTCGCCGCGATAACCAGGGACAAATTTATTATTTATTTGACTCAATACTGGTCCTATCATCACATTTGAGTCCAAAAATTTTAACGAGAAAAAACCGCCATCAACGGCGGCTATAGCTTCAGTCCCTGCTAAAATCTCTGGTACTTGGTAGCGGCTTTTGGCGTGGATAGTAACAGGTCTACCGCCAGAAATGAGCGTGAAATTGGTTTCGTTAATAATTGTTTTATTAACTTGAACTTCCGAATTAAAGTCAAAGCCCCCACCCCAAAAATTAGGCAGCTTTGCCCCTCCCCAGGGTTGGGCAATTGGGCTTGATTCTGGATTTACTAAGTTTTGTGCCAATCTTGATTGCCCAAAACGAGAAATCGCCAGCATACTTTCCGATTCACCAGCAAAGCGCTCGTCGGTATCGCTCATAGTCAGCGCAGCTTTGTACCCGGCTCTTTCTACTAGCTTGGCTACTCTTTCGTCATACTTACCTTCGGGGTAAGTAAAGTAGCGGATGGGAATCCCTAACTGGTCTTCGAGTATTTGTTTTGATTGCTCAATTTCTATTTTTAGCCGCTCGTCACTCAATACTCGTAAGTCTTTGGGGTGAGTTACGCTGTGGGCGGCGATCGTAACTAAGGGATTAGCTGCCATTTCTTTTAGCTGTTCCCAACTTACATGAGTTCTACCTGTATCCTTACCCATGTTTGATGTATAAACAGAAAAAACTGCTGGATAGCCGTACTTTTTTAACAAAGTATAAACGTACTCGTAATGACCACCATACCCATCATCAAAAGTCAACATAATTGGCTTTTCTGGCAAGGGTAAACCTGTACGTAGATGGGTTACTAACTGGTCAAAACTAATTGGAGTTAAACCTTGTTCTTTAATGAAACTAAAATGCTGTTCGAGTTCTTTAACCGTGACATCAAAAAATACTTCTTTTTCTGGCAAAATATCGTGATACATAAATACCGGAACTTTTGCCTTAGTTGCGCGATCGCTTATTTTTGGCCAAACGCTAGGATTAAAGTAAGCTGCTAATTGAGGGGCTAAATTGTGATTCATTGTTTGGACAATCGCATCTACCTCGCTTACCCAACTGGCTACTTGAACTAGCTTACTTACGGCAAGATTTAGAGCGACTTTATTAGAGTTTAACGGCGTTGTACAACTGACTTCTCCCGGTTTTGATTCTGGTAAGTTGGCTGCTAAGGAACTAACCTGCAAAGAAGTAGGAAGTAACAATAAAGCTAAAGGTAATATTTTTTTTAATTGCCTAACTATTGACATTAAAAAAATTGTCGATCTAGATTTTTGGCTAGTACACAACATAAGTATTTATTAAATAATTTGTTACTTAATATTTTTTGGCAAGGCTCACATAAACAACTACAGAATAGTGGTGTTTGATTGAAATAGCAATAGCCACTAATTAAAATTTCAATAAGGAAACCTTAATAAAGCTAACCTAATTTACCAAAATTGTACTTAGATTAGCTTTATTAATTAAATATAAAAATTAAATCTCTACTGACCAAATTCAACTCTTGCTTGCTCTACCAATTCTACGGTGACAACTTCTACCCCCGCCGCACGAGCTAAATGTTGAATCCGCACCGTAGCTTGAGGACGGACAAAAAAAGGAATTTTTTTTAGCATAGCTAAAGCCGATGGTGTCCATTGCAGATCGTTAGTGAGAGGGGAGTCGTTCATAGTGCTATAACAAACAATTAATGAAGATGACTTTAAATAATGACATCGATCGTAGCTGCTATATTTTTTTGAGCTAGCTTCAATTGTGTCAGATAAAAGCAACAGACATTTATTAACCCTTAAGACTGATAATTAGTCGCTGTAAGTAGTTTTCTTACTATTTATACAGTCAGTTCAAATTACAATGCAGAAAGTTTAAATATTCGCAAAAAAAGCTCCTGCTTTTAAGCAGGAGCTTTTGACTATTTTTAACTAAGAGCTAAATAAAGCTGGTTAGTCAATTTCGCCCATAAACATTACAGGTTCGCTTTCGCGGTTAATACCTTTCTCAAACCCAGCAACCGCCGCTCTAGCACGACCAGCGTGCCATAAGTGACCAACTAGGAAGAAGAAGAACATCACAAAGTGGAAGCAAGATAACCAAGAACGGGGAGACACGAAGTTAAACGAGTTGATTTCCGTTGCTACGCCACCTACAGAGTTCAAAGAACCCAAAGGAGCGTGGGTCATGTATTCCGCCGCCCGACGAGCTTGCCAAGGTTGAATATCGTTTTTGATCTTGTCTAAGTCAAGACCGTTGGGACCGCGTAATGGCTCTAACCAAGGAGCGCGGACATCCCAAAAACGCATGGTTTCACCACCAAAGATGATTTCCCCTGTAGGCGATCGCATTAAATACTTACCCAATCCTGTAGGTCCTTGAGCCGAACCAACGTTTGCACCCAAACGCTGGTCGCGGATTAAGAATGTTAAGGCTTGAGCTTGAGAGGCTTCTGGACCTGTAGGGCCGTAGAATTCACTAGGATATACAGTGTTGTTGAACCAAACAAAGCAAGTAGCAATAAATGCCATCAGCGACAAAGCACCTAAGCTGTAAGAAAGATAAGCTTCTCCAGACCAGATGAAAGCGCGACGCGCCCAAGCAAAAGGCTTAGTCAACACGTGGAAAATACCACCAGTAATTAGCAGCAAAGCTACCCAAATGTGTCCGCCGACTACATCTTCTAAGTTATCGACACTCACAATCGAACCTTCGCCACCGAAAGGCGATCGCAGCACATAACCAAAGATAACTGCGGGGTTGAGGGTGGGATTACTAATTACCCGTACATCACCACCACCAGGGGCCCAAGTGTCGTACAAACCACCGACAAACATTGCTTTAATTACTAGCAACAAAGCACCGCAGCCTAAAATAATTAGGTGGAAACCAATGATGCTAGTCATTTTATTCTTATCTTTCCAGTCATAGCCAAAGAAAGAAGAATATTCTTCTAAGGTTTCGGGACCGCGCACGGCGTGATAAATACCACCAAAACCAAGGACGGCGGAGGAAATTAAATGCAGTACGCCAACAACGAAGTAAGGAAAGGTGTTAATAACTTCACCACCCGCACCTACACCCCAGCCCTGAGCAGCTAAGTGAGGTAGCAAGATCAATCCTTGCTCGTACATCGGCTTTTCTGGAATAAAGTGAGCGACTTCAAATAAAGTCATCGCTCCCGCCCAGAATACAATCAAACCAGAGTGAGCGACGTGAGCGCCCAACAGCTTACCAGACAAATTAATCAAACGAGCATTACCCGACCACCAGGCAAAACCTGATGATTCGAGGTCGCGACCGCCACCCATGGCAAGATCGCGGTTTAATGAAGCATTATAGGGCGTTTCCACGTGGTAGAACCTCCTCTGGGAATTGGAATTGTTCGTGAGGCTGATCTTGAGGAGCCATCCAAGCGCGGATGCCCTCATTCAGCAAAATGTTTTTGGTGTAAAAAGTTTCAAATTCGGGGTCTTCCGCCGCCCGTAACTCTTGGC
>JAHHGY010000073.1 GCA_019359635.1 Chroococcus sp. CMT-3BRIN-NPC107 | reverse complement strand
CACATCCTCAAACAACTTCCATTCTAAATCACTCAATCCCTCAAATCTTCCAGCCATTTTTCGTGTAGCTTAATCAATCTGAGTAATACATTATCACATTTTTGACCTTAGTGGGATAGATTCATGCTAACGGTGTGGCAATCCAGAAACCGATGCCTAAATTTCGGCACTCTATTTTGCAAAAGCGCTTATTAATTGCCATTGATACGAGTAGCAATACTCATACTGCTTTACCGGAACTAAGACAATACGGTTCGGATAACTAAAAACTGAGACTTGTCAGATGCTGAAAGGCTACTATTCTCGTGGTTTTGTCCAGAACATTGGCAATTACAAACCTTAACCGAACAGTATTGGGAACTAAGATGTACTTTTGGGGGACGCTCTGTTGTCCCGGATATTTCTGTAATTGCCTGGAATCGCATACAGGTTAATGATAGTGGAGAGCCAGAAGATAATTTTTTAGAAGCTCCAGACTGGGTAATCGAAGTTCTTTCACCAGACCAAAAGGCAACCCGCGTAATTAATAACCTCTTACATTGCCTGCATCATGGCTGCAAATTAGGTTGGCTAGTCGATCCCGATGACTACTCTGTGTTAACTTTTGCTCCACAACAAGAACCGAATGTTTATAGAGAAAGCCTCCCAATTCCCTCGATCCCAGGAATTAATCTAGAGCTTACGCCCGCCCAAATCTTTGCTTGGCGGAAAGTTAGCCGCTAAATTAGGTGTTGGTAGGAAAACTTGTAAATGAATTGTAAAGTTCTATAATTTACTTAGGACACTAACCAAACTGTCTAAAAATTGTCACTACCAAATGGAAATAGTTCGATTATGGTAGTAATAATCTCATTATTAAAATAGAGCTTAAATTCTCTTAGCCCCACAAACCCGCTAGTCGGGTGTATATTCGATACAACTACTACCACAACTTACGTCGTGGTATTTAATGCCTGGGTGAATCGGCTTTCCACATCCTTTCCTCCAAAAAAAGCGCAAATTTCAATGCAGCAACCATCAAGACGCTTCTCACCACTCAAAATCGCTTTGTTTAGCGGAGCGATCGCAACTACAGCTACTTTATCGGTGTATGCTCCGGTTTGGAGTAATTCTCTCCGTACTTCGTTGCAAGATAACAATCCCAAAATTTTGGTCGATGAAGTCTGGCAACTTGTTAATAGTGAATATGTAGATGGCACGTTTAATAAAACTAACTGGCAAGCTGTTCGTCAAGACTTGTTAAGCCGTAACTATACGTCCCGCGAACAAGCTTATGCAGCAATTAAGCAAGCTTTAGAAAAATTAGACGATCCTTATACTCGCTTTCTGACTCCTGAAGCTTACGCAGCGCTAACCGATCAAACCTCTGGAGAACTTTCTGGAGTAGGGATTCGGTTGGAATTAAACGAAAAAACAAATAAGCTCACAGTAGTAGAAGCGATCGAGTCTTCTCCAGCTTTGAAAGCAGGCATCAAGTCCGGCGATGAAATTTTGGCTATTGACGGCAAACCTACTACAGGGTTAGATGTTCAACAAGCTTCTAGTTTAATTCGCGGCAAAGCTGGTACTTTAATTACGCTAAAAATTGGACGTGCTGGACAAAAAGCCTTCGATCTTAAACTAACCCGCGCCACTATTGAATTACCTACAGTGCGTTATACCCTCAAAAAAGAAGGTAATCGGAAAGTAGGTTATATCAGTTTAAGAGAATTTAGCTCTCATGCCTCAGAGCAGATGCAACGAGCGATTAAAGACTTAGAGCGTCAACAAGTCAATGCCTACGTTTTAGATTTACGTGGCAATCCGGGAGGCTTGTTAAATTCGAGTATTGAAATTGCGCGGATGTGGCTAGATACAGGGGCAATTGTTCGGACTGTAGATCGAGATGGTGGTAGCGAACAACCAGCAGCAAATCGCACGGCTTTAACGGCATTGCCTGTAGCGGTGTTGGTAGATGGTAATTCGGCAAGTGCTAGTGAGATTTTGGCGGGAGCGTTGCAAGACAACAATCGCGGAATTATTGTCGGTAGTCAGACTTTTGGTAAAGCGTTAGTACAATCGGTACATTCTCTTTCGGATGGATCGGGTATGGCTGTAACCATTGCTCATTACTACACTCCTAAAGGTACAGATATCAGTCATAAGGGCATTACCCCAGATATCAAAATTGACCTTACCGAAGCTCAGGCACAAACTTTAGGGTCTAATCCTACCTTACTAGGCACTAAAAACGATCCTCAATATGCAAGAGCGATCGCAATTCTTGCCAATAACTCTGTAGCGCAGTCGCCACAGAAGTAATTGTAAAGGAGGCAAGGATAATTTCTTGCCTCTTTCTTTGCTATTTTTTACCCGTCAACCGATGATAAATTGTCGCTAATGCGTCGTTATCTCCGACATTTCCCGGAAACAACACTATAGGTAAGTTGGGAAACTGCGGATGATTGGCGGGAGTGACTACCATTGAGCAGCCAGCTAAAATTTGACCTAATAGCCTAGCCGAAGTTAGTGCTAAACCCGTACTTAAAACATCATTAGAAGTAATCCCACCTTTACTAACCAAATAACCAATATCGCTAGGTAAGCCGCGCACGATATCCATCAGCAAAGCTGAAACATCAGCGCCAAATTGCAACCGAGTTTGCACGTCAGCAAAAGCTAATTCTTGGCGGCTGGTATAAACTACAGGAGTTTTGCCTTCGGAGTGTACGATTTGCACTTGGTTTAATACTTGAGTCAAAATAGAATGCGATCGCGCCTTTGAATTATCCAGCAATTGAGCAACATCTATTTCAATCCCAACGATTTTATTTTCTTTAAGCAATGCTTGTAACTGCTCGGTGGTTTTTTTGACGTGAGAACCCACTATAAACGCGCCTGGCTTCCCATTTCGCACGTATTTAAACATTTCCTCGGCGGGGACGCTTTGGGGTGGCAAAGCTGCTAAAGCCGTTAAAATACTAGCAGCGCTACGAAACAAAAAACGTTTACCATTACTTGCGGCGGCGAGGATATCTTGAGCAAAAATATTTAGATCCTCTTGCACTTCGCCATCTACTACGACGCATTTATTCTCTGTAAGTTTTAGCAAGCGCTCTAAAGTAGAAACCTTCCCAGTAATATCAAAACCTGAGCGAATCCCTCCTATTAAAAATCTTTCTACACTATTGGCAGGAATACGCCCTTGAGTTTTTTCGGCAACATAATCGGGTAAGTAGCTGTAACTATAACTAAACACTGAATCGCGGGCAAATTCCGTTTCGTGTACGGGAATAGGTACGCCATCTACAATCAAATAATGGACGCTATCAAGGGTAATTCGTCTACCTTCAAAGAAAGCCGGGATAAGGAAATGAGCGTCAAAACCGCCTAATTCTTCGGCGATTACATCGGTTTCAATGGGGTAGTGTCCGCGCAAAGTCGAATCAGAACGACTGACAATTAAATAATCAGTCAAGTTAACAGATGCGATCGCACTTTTTAAATTCTGGCAAACTTCCCTAGTTACTTGTGCTGCTTGTTCTGGCGGAAGGCTGCGAGTATTGGTTAACACAAAGAATATTGGCGACTTGTCAGTTAAGCCCAAGCGCAAAGTATCTACATCCCAAACCGTTAGTAGCAAGCAACTGTGGACTGTCTGCGAACCTGTAGGGTCGTCATCAAGCACAATAATCTTTGGTTTCATATTCATAATTCCTACTCCATACATTCATTAGTACAAGTATCTGACCCGTACTACAAGAAGGTGGTTGCAGGTTTTAATATAGGCGTTGCTGAAAGGGCGATGATTTTCAATAGTTGGTTTACGAAAAAGACAAAATTTTTGGTTGCACCTTCTTTATCCCATTACCAATTACCTATTACCAATTGAGCAACGCCTGAATATGTAATGAGATTAAGACGCTTTTAAAAACGCCTTTAGGAAAAATCGCTATTTTTACTTGCCTGTTATTTTTTCTAGTAAATCTTTGCCTTGGTCTATCAAGCTTTTTTCTGAATCTGTAGCTTGAGACTCTTTGACACTTTTGAGATTAGCTTTATCTTCTGGTTTAAAAACTTGATTAGCACTAGAAGATTCTTGCTTTTCTTCTTCTAAAATTCCTGCACCTTCTCTAAACTGATAAGCGCGATCGATTTTATCTTGACTTGTCAATTTGTCTCTAGAAGCAGTAATCGCGTAACTTGGAGCTACACTCGAAAATACAATTAATAACATTAACCCTAAAGTAACAACTTTTTGAGCTACTGATTTTAGTAAGCTTTGCATAAACCGATCCCTATTTACCATTACCAGAGGCATCCTACTTTTACGGCTTCACCCGTGCCTTCTGCCGCAGGATATATTGATAGCTTCAGGGCAACCATTCTTGATGAATAGTTAAGCCGCGACTAGCTAGAGTTTGCTCAAATAAATCGGTGGGTAAAGCTTGCTCTTGCGCCCACACTCCAGGCTTTTTAAATTGTTTTGTTAGCAACAACTGAGCAATACTACCCGTACCGCAACCAGAGGCGATCGCTGTATTATCATGTACGAGCGTTGCACAATAACTCACATTTTGCCCATCCTTGCGCCCGGTAACGTGCGAGCGCACTGCCACCCCAATACCGCTAAAAGGATTGGTTACATCGGTCATCAAGTGGCTAACATGAGCTAAAAATTCTACCGCGCTGCGCTGTCGTATCAATTTTTTGGGAAACCAATGGGCGGCAATCCAAGTTAAATGGTTGTAAAAATCGGGAACGGAGCCAAATTTAGTAATTACAGTTTTAACGGGAAAAGTTTCGGGAAGGGTAAAAGCTTCCGGCATATCAAACCAGTACACCCCAACTTTGCCATAAGGAGCGGGAAATTGAACTTCTTCGCGATCGCTATAAGGCTTAATTTCTTGCCATTTGCCATCAATTAGCGCCGCAAAGGGGTGTTGCAAACCTAAAAACGTCGTCCGCATTACTGTTACTCCCGCACCTCCCGAACCGGACACTAGATAGCTTAAATGGATGCGTTCGGCTTCGTCTAATTGTTCTACGCACTGGCGCACCATGCTATTAGAAATACCGGGGAAAATTCCCGTGTTAATAATTGCGGTTACTCCGGCGGCTTCGGCTAGAGAACGGTAAGCCAATGCTTTGCGAGTAAATGAAGGGTGATCGCTGACATCTAAATAATTCACCCCTTGCTCAATACACATTTGCAAAACTTGAGCATCGCGGTAGTGAAAGGGCCCGGCACAATGAATGACAAGATTAGAGGAGGCGATCGCATTTTTGAGATTAGTTGTGTCGGCTAAGTCCAACTCCAAAAACTGAACCCTATCGCCAAGTTGGGCGCTGACAGCTTCTCCCGCCGTGGGGTTGCGGCTAGTAATTGTAATTTGCGATCGGGTATGGGTAGCAATGTCTTGAGCTACACTGCTGCCAATTCGCCCCCTACCTCCAAGAATTAGAACCTGGTCTGTCATTGCCTAAAATTGATAACACTCCACCTTTAGTGCAGCAGTTTTTAGTTGTTTATGTCCTCCCTAGCAGGGAGGACATTTAAGGTTTATGCAACTACTTTTTCTATCTTTGTAATACTGCGGAAACAATAACTGTAATTGTAAATGCAGAGATTGAAGCAAAACCTAAGTTTACTACTTGATTAGCGGCTTTTTGGTAGGCATCTGTTTTAGTATTACTTTCTGATTGCTTGAAATTTTGAGTTTGAATCTCTTTAACCAACTTATCGAGCCTATTTAATACTTGCTGTTGAAAATCCTCTGTAGATTACCTTATTTATTACAGCCCTGCAAACCATTCATAACCTTGGTCTTCCCAGTAACCTTTAATTGGCAAGAAGTTCTCTGCTAAAAATATACGAGTAACCCACTTACTTTGTTTGTATCCAAGTTTAATTGGGGCAGCTAAACGTAAAGGCGCACCATTTTCTATTGGTAAAGGTTGACCGTTTTTCTCGTAAGCCATCAGTGTTTGAGGATGCAAAGCCGAAGCTATATCCCAACTTTCGTAATAACCATCTGCCGATTGAAAGTAGACATAGCGGACGTTTTGTTTGGGCTTGGCGAGGGCAATAATATCTCGTAATTGCAACCCTCCCCATTGAACAATTGCTGCCCATCCTTCAACGCAGACGTGACGAATTGTCATGGATGTATGAGGCATTTGTTGAATATCTGCCATGCTCAAGCTTAGAGGGTTATTAATATCACCCTCCACTATTAGCCGAAACTTTGCGCTGTCAATTTTAGGTGTAAAATCAAAGGTGTTAATAATCAAAGCATCTGGTTCAATTGCACTTTTGGCAAATTCTGGCACGGGCTTTTGAGTATTTAATAGTAGTTGTTCTACGCTTTGATTTAAAGGCTCAAAGGTTTTGCCTACTACCTCTTCAAAAAATCTTCCTCCACAACCATTTAACAATAAACCCAAGCTAGATAATCCCGATAATTGTAGAAATCTGCGGCGCATTAATAAACGACGATTGGGAAATTCAATTAAACTCATACAATACCTTTCCAAAACATTGATTCTACTAACCGAGAGCCGCCAACTTTAAGCGCTAATAAAGAGTGAATAATAGCGAATATAATTACTATAGGAACAGAAGAAAAGTGAACGATTCGTAAGGCTTGCCAACTACCAAAAAAATCAACTATCCAATAAAACTGGGCGGGTTTATACATTCCTATACCGCTAAATATAGCAAGTAGTAAAATAGGTACGATCGCAGTGTATGCCAAGCGATGCCAAGCATAACTTTTACGTTTTGGATTATGGCTGAGTTTCAGAGCTTTAAGATCCTTACTATTAACAAATCGGTGTTTCCAGCGCTGAGTGACAAGAATATAAATTCCGTACCAAAGTAGATTTAGGGCAAATAACCACATCGCCGCAAAATGCCAATGTCTACCGCCTGCTAACCAACCGCCAAGAGCAAATATAGGCGGAATTGGCAACCCGTAACGTCCGCCAAATACGGGATTAGCGTTATAAATTTGGATTCCGCTTGTAATCATCAACAACAAGCTAATTAAATTAACCCAGTGAAAGGTTTTGGCTAGTATTGCTTGATGAATTGGGCGGCGAAAGGGGGATTGTTCCGTTGATAGAGATGAATCCATAGATTTTAACGATAGAAAATACCATCATATTCTCGCAAATCTACCAACTTAGGTTTAGCTGAAAACAGATGCTTGCGTTCTCTCTCAATCGTAAAATAATTATAATGCACGCAGTCTTACAGAAAAAATGCCTTTAAAGATCGTCGATCGCTTTGATAGTAGTTTTACCCTCGCTCCTGAAGCTCAGGCGGCTTTGTTTAGCTTATTAAGGTCTGAAAGCTTCCTCAACCAACTATCGGGGCAAATGGGAGGCAAAACTTTTGTGTTCGTAGAGTTGTTGTTTCAGCCTGTACCTTATACTACGGCGACCCCCAAAGGAATGCCAGCAGAGTTTGAAAAGTACCACGCTGACGATAAATATATTATTATCAATGTCCCGCCTAACTTTATGTTTCAGGCAAAAATCTTTAAACCCAGTCGCCTTTGTGCAATTTACCGCCGCTTAGATAATGACAACTGAAGCTAATATTCCTACCCTTGCTAGTTTAGAATACATCCCTTACTTAGACGAAGAAGGACAATTACCCGCACAATTTCAAGGAAAAGTTGGAGTTTATGCCATTTTTGACAACGATAAAGTGTTGCAATACGTGGGTTATTCCCGCGATATCGATCTTAGTCTCAAGCAGCATATAGTCCGCCAATCGGCAAAATGTTACTGGGTTAAAGTTCAATTAAGCGATCGCCCTAGTCGCACTATTTTAGAATCTATTAAAGATGCTTGGATTAGCGAAAATAGCTCAACTCCCGCCAGTATAGCCTCCGAAGCCTCGCAGTGGACAGATCCTATTGATGCCAAACTTACAATGACGGCAGAAGAACAAAGTAGCTACGATGCTGGCGACGGATTGATGCAAGATAAATTGCTGAAAAATATTGCTCGTCGAGTAGAGCAGCAAATATTAACACAATTGAGTGATCGCGGCTTAAAAATGCAAGTGCGTTTCAATCCCAAGCTAAAAGAAAAAGGTTTACTCGATTTGAAGCAGTAGAGCTAATTAAAACTAGCTTTATGTTGCATTGTCAGCCTAGGTCAATTCTAGGCTGACTTTTTATTTTAAGTCTTAATTATTAAGGCTGTGACAGTTTATAAACAGTCTATATAATATAATGCCTTTATTTAATCTTTAATACGTTAATAAATAACAATTTTTTAGTAATTATTTTTAATAAAGCTGGAACATTTTTAAATACTTAGAAGACTAATAAAGTATGAAATCAAAAACCCTAACAATTATGAAATCACTTTTTCAACAATCTGTCAAGATTGCAGCATTATCTGCCTTATTAATTGCTCCTTTATTATCGGCACAAACAGCATCAGCCCGTCCTTCTGGCACTAAGGCAAGTTATCTTGGTGCTGGGGTTTCTACCGGGCTAACTAATGGTGGACAAAGCGGAGATGCGGCAACCTTTGGCGGCAATATTCAAGGACGTTTAGCAATTCCTAATACACCAGTTTCAGCGCGGGGAGCAATTTTATGTAGTGATGAAACTAGCGCCATCATGCCGATAATTTCCTACGATATTCCTGTTACCAATAAAGCCAATGCTTATTTAGGTGCAGGCTACTCTTTTGTAGAAGCAAACGGCAAACCAACACCTTTAGGTAATAAAAATTCCGTTGTTTTGACTACAGGTTTAGAAACCGAAGTAACCAAAAACATCATGTTTTATACCGATGCTAAACTAGGTATAAAAGCTTATGAAAATAGCCCAGCATCGGCGGTAAGTTTCCAAGCAGGTGCAGCTTATCGGTTCTAATTTCAGGAATTATTAAGGGTTGGGTGGCGTTCTATTAGCTAAAGTTGGGGTTGTGTAGTCATTAAGTTGGCAAACCCCAACTTTTTATCGTGTTAAAATTAGACTATTCCTCATAATACCGACGGATTTACCGGGGATTGAACCGCCGATTGGGGTGTTTTAAATTCTACTGGTGCGGCGGTCAACGGTGTAGCCTTAAAATCTCCCTTAATATCAAGTGCAATGGTAAAGTCTTCTATTTCTACTCCTGCTGCGGCGCGTAAACCCTCTAAAGTTGAAGGTTTAAAAGAACGCAGTAATTTTCTGCGCGAACCTGTAGCTACTGAAATACTCCAAGATACAACTCATTTTTCGGAAGACGCAATTCAAATTTTGAAGTTTCACGGTTCTTATCAGCAAGATAACCGCGATAATCGCGTCAAGGGACAAGAAAAAGATTATCAGTTCATGCTGAGAACTAGAAACCCCGCAGGTTTTGTACCTCCGCAATTGTATTTAACTCTCGATAGGTTAGCCGAAGAATACGGCAACCAAACGCTTAGAGTTACGACTAGACAAGGTTTTCAGATGCACGGGATTTTGAAGAAAAATCTCAAAAGCGCGATCGCAGCTATTATCAAAAGCATGGGTTCAACTTTGGGTGCTTGTGGCGACGTTAACCGTAATGTTATGGCTCCCCCCGCTCCCTTTAAAAATCAACCAGCCTATCAGTATGCTTGGGAATACGCTGATAATATTGCTCAGTTACTAACGCCGCAAACTGGCGCATATTACGAAATTTGGCTAGATGGCGAAAAAGCTGTTAGCGCCGAAGAAAACCCCGAAGTTGTCGCCGCTCGTCAGCGCAACGGTACAGGTACAATTATTCACGATAACCCAGAACCTATTTACGGCACTCACTATATGCCCCGTAAATTTAAGTGTTCGGTAACTGTACCAGGGGACAATTCTATTGATTTGTATTCTCAAGACTTGAGTTTGGTAGTTATTACGGGTGGAAAGCAAGAGTTATTAGGCTTCAATGTCTTTGCTGGTGGTGGATTGGGAAGAACCCACAACAAAGAAGAAACTTTTGCGCGGATGGCCGATGAGATTTGCTATGTATCCAAAGAGGATGTTTACGACCTAATAAAGGCAATTGTAGCTACTCAAAGAGATTATAGCGATCGCACTGACCGCCGCCATGCTCGTTTGAAGTATTTAATCAACGATTGGGGTGTTGAAAAATTCCGCACCAAAGTTGAGGAATATTTTGGGAAAAAACTCGCTCCCTTCCAAGCTTTGCCAGAATTTAAGTATGAAGATTTCTTAGGCTGGCAAGAACAAGGAGACGGTAAGCTATTTGTTGGTATATCGGTAGAAAATGGACGAGTTAAAGATGAAGGCTCTTTTCAATTGCGGACGGCTTTAAGAGAAATTGTCCAGCAATTTAACCTACCAATTCGCCTGACAGCCCACCACAATATAATTTTCTACGATATTGAACCAAGTCAAAAACAGGCAATACAAGACATTTTGACCCGCTACGGCGTACAAACTGACCCAGAAGCTATCAATCCTTTAGTACGCTACTCTATGGCTTGCCCAGCAATGCCTACCTGTGGACTTGCAATTACCGAATCCGAGCGCGTTATGCCCAGCGTTCTCAAGCGGATTGAAACGCTACTTGAGCAAGTAGGTTTAGAAAACGAGCATTTTGTTGTCCGAATGACGGGTTGTCCTAATGGTTGCGCTCGTCCTTATTTAGCAGAATTAGGCTTTGTAGGCAGTGCTACAGAATCTTATCAAGTTTGGTTAGGTGGTTCGCCAAGTCAAACGCGGCTAGCAGTTCCTTACATGGAACGGATGCACATTAACGATTTGGAAACGCAATTAAAGCCAATTTTTGCTTATTTTAAACAAGAAAAGCAAGAAAATGAGAGCTTTGGTTGTTTTTGCGATCGCATTGGCTTTGAATCTATCCGCGAATTTGCCGCTAATTACGAAACAGAAAATGTTGTCGAAGCCTACTCTACCGATGATAGCGATGGTTTAGTCGAAGCAATGGCAGATTCCGCCATTGCCGAAAACAACGGACAAACTGTAGCAATTGGTAATACAACTATTGCTACAAATAAATTACGCCGTCGCATTAGCTTAAACGATGACATTTATCTTCAGCTAAAAAACGCCGCTAGTAGTCAAGGTAAATCAATGACTCAACTTGCTAACGCTGCAATTGTTGCTTACTTAAAAGCCGATTAATGGCGCAACTACAAAGACTTACGATCGCAGTTTCTCAATTGCAAGCAGGGCAAATTTTGCTAAAACGAGAACAATTGCACTATCTGAGCCGCGTTTTACGGCTAGAAAAGGGCGAGTCTTTTATTGCGATGGATGGTAAGGGTAATTCGTGGCTGGCAACGCTAGAAGATCAAACAGCAAAGATTTTAGAGCCGCTAGAAGTTAAAAGCGAGTTACCCGTAGCTGTTACTTTAATTACCGCTTTGCCCAAAGGAAACGGCTTTGATGAAGTGGTGCGATGCTGCACGGAGCTAGGAGTTACAACAATTATGCCCGTAATAAGCGATCGCACTCTTCTTAATCCCAGTCTTCAAAAACTAGAACGGTGGCGGCGAATTGCCTTAGAAGCTGCGGAACAATCGGAAAGGGCAATTATCCCAGTAATTTTAGAGCCTGTGGCTTTTAGTTCGGCAATTTCTACGGTTACAGCCAATTATCGTTATTTATGCGTGGCGCGGGGCGACAATCCCCATTTAAAAACAGCAGTTAATTCTGCAAGAGAAGGAGAAATTGCGATCGCTATTGGCTGCGAAGGAGGCTGGACGGGCGCAGAAATTGACAAAGCAATTAATTTTGGTTTTCAACAAGTTTCTTTAGGAAGCCGCATTTTAAGAGCCGTTACCGCTCCAATTGTTGCTTTATCAGTTGTTATGGCTGCTTTTGAAGCTTAAACTGAGGTTTTAAGTTCTTACATTTTATTTCTATGCTTGATGATGTTGTCGCTGCTGTTGAACGCCAAGACTACGGGGCCGCCGCCCAACTATTGCAACCGTTATTGCAAACTTCCCCAGAAAACCCTTGGGTGCAATTTTACGCTGGAAGACTGTACGAAGGATTAGGCGAATTAGAATCTGCCCAAAATGTTTATCAAAGCTTACTAAAAAACGCTACTAATACAAAGTTTCTAGCTCAGGTACGTCAAAGGCTACAGCGCTTAGAACTCTTAATTCAAGAACAGAGACAACGAGGTATTGCTCAAGCTACCTCAGAACCAAACAACAATCAGTTAGGTGTATTAATCTTAGAACCTATAGATAGTGAAAGCAAAACTGTAGCGGCTCAAAACTTTGCTCAAATTATGGAGTTAGAACCCTACGCTGCACGGCTACAACTACCCAGTCGCGGTTGGCGGTTCTATAAAAGTGGAGCGATTGGCGAATTGCAATTTTTAGGTCAGCAACTTGGCGCTGCGGGTATTCCTTGTTTTTGGACAACTCTAGCTAAAATTAACCAAATTCGTATTTTTCAAGTCAGCTACATCCAGTACGCGGAACCCCAAGCTACGGTAATATGCCAAAACGAACAAGGTCAAATGGGCGCTATGACATTTTCTTGGTCGGAAATAAGCGATCGCATTTTAGGACTATTACCTATTTTTGAGCAAGTTGTAGACCGAGACGTGCGGGGCAAACTTCAGCGCAAAACTAAAACTCAAGACTACGCCCATTTTTGCGATCTAGTCCTTCCTAGCAGAGGTTGTATTTTGCGTATTCATGACAACAGCTACGAATACCAAAAAGGCGTTACTAAAATTGCTAAAAGCGATCGCGCGACTATTAGAATTAGCTGGAATAGCTTGCTAGATTTTCTTACACTTCAAATACCTTCTATACCAATATGGTCTGATTTTTCTCCTTTCGCTGAAACTGTAATCGATCAAAACGAATTATTAAAGCGCATTCCCTCTAATATTCATCTCTTGCGCCGTACTCCTTCTACCTGGGATTCAGCTTTTGCATTGTACAGCGCTCTAGTTTTGATCAAAACTGCTCATAAAAGTGAATAGGGGGAGAAAAACCTTCTCCCCTTTCTTAGTTTCTAATTAACCTTTTGCTGGATTATTTACTTGACTTGCCATATCAAGGAAATTAGTCATATTTGCTCCAGGACGACGGCGGTTAGTTGAATTTGTCGCTGGGTTAAGATACTTGGGAGCAAAGGTTGTTTCAGATTTGTTTTGTCCGTTGTTACTTTCAGCTACAGATTTACTCGGTTTTGCTGGTTCTGCCTTTAATCCTTCTGCGGTTTGCACTAACTCAACTTTACTTGTTTTGGCGGCTACAGGTTCTGGAGTTGCTACTACTTTTGACGCAGGTTCAGGACTACTTTTGACTTTTTCTACGGCTTGCTTTGCGGCGGTTACAGGCTCGGAGGTTTTAGTTTTTTCTACGGCTTGTTTTGTTGCAGCTACAGGCTCGGAGGTTTTTACTGTTTCTGCTACTTGTTTTGCTGCTTCAACGGTAGCATTTTTAGTTTTTTCTACAGCTTGTTTTACGGCAGCAACAGGTTCACTTAAAAACTTGGCATCTTCCGATTCATCAAGTTCCATAAAATAGCCGCTACGTTTTTTTTTCTTGACGGAACTCGAAGCTATTTGTTTATTTTGTTGAGCTTTTTTACCCGCAAATAATCCAACAAAAAAAGATAAAATTCCTGTCAATAAGTTTTTTAAACTACCAATCATTATGATTTCTCCTAACTTTTAATCTATCGAATTATAATTGCCACAAAATGTTTTTTTATGCTTTTTTTAACCTTATGCAATTCTTGTAAGCAATCTACTTTTCAATTTTAGCAGCTTTCATTTAACTGCAACTTGTACTTATTGACAACTAATTGTGAATTTTTACTGTCACTTAGTGCAAGATTATTCAACAATTCTTAATAAAAATTATTTGAGCATTAATACTCAACTGATTGAGTGATGATAAGCAGCAATTTTAGTAAATATTTATATTTATTTGAAATAAAGTTAAATAAAAGCTACAGATAAAGGTATAGATGGCAATGATTTTAAGATATACCTTAAGCCAATCGCTAAACTAAAGCCTCTAGCTGAAGTTGTAAATATAAATTATTTATTGAAAAAGCTATGACAAGTTTAAGAACTCGCAAATGTGTTCTATTAATTCATGGATTGAATGATACGAGGGCAATTTTTCAAATAATGGCTCCAAGTTTAATTAAACTTGGTTGGTCGGTGTACGATCTAGATTTGCTGCCAAGTAATGGAGAATTGCCCCTTGATAAATTGGCACAACAGGTTGTTGATTATGTAGAAAAAACCTTTGCTCCCGAACAAAAACTAAGTATAGTTGGTTTCAGTATGGGGGGAATTGTCAGCCGCTATTACATCCAGCGATTGGGGGGAATTGAAAGAGTAAAAAACTTTATTACGATCGCCTCTCCCCATCAAGGAACGTGGGTAGCGCAATTGTTTAATACTCCTGGCTGCGTGCAAATGCGACCAAATAGCGCCTTTTTGCAAGATTTAGAAAAAGATGTAGAGATGCTGGAGCGTGTAAACTTTACATCCATTTGGACACCTTACGATTTAATCATTTTGCCAGCCAATAGTTCCGAGCTACCTGTAGGCAAAAATATTCCTTTGCACGTATTGCGTCATGATTGGATGGTGACAGACCCAAGATGCCTAAAAGTAGTCGCCGAAGCATTAGAGGAATAAGTTGTTAGCGATCGCCTATTTGAGCGTAATCGTGGCTACCAAAAATTGCTGAAGGATAACGATAGTATTTAAACTCCAGCAGATTGTAAAAAGGATCTTCTAAAAAAAAGGTACGATGCTCTAAAGGTGAGTCGGTAAAGCGGTGCTTGGGTTCTTCCCGAAAAAGTAGTTGAAAATCGCGCGATCGCTCTAGAAGCTTGTCAAAATCTAGTTCTGAAGTAAAAATTACACCAAAATGTCTAGGATAAATAGCTTTTTGAGGTGTAAGGACATCTTTAGTTATATGAGCCACCAATTGATGACCGTGTAAATTAAGAATTAGAGCATGATGAGTTTCACGCCCAGCAATGCAACCCAAACTATCAACATAAAAGGCTTTTGTTTGGGCGATATCGGTGACGGGAAAGGCAAGATGGAATAAAGTTTCACTCACGGCTGAAAATTTATAGGCTGGTAATTAATGCTATCTCCAATTTATTCGCTAAATCCTTGGTTAATTGCTGTGGTATTGAACACAGTTTTACTAACTATCGCTCTGATTGCTCCCAAAAAACTCTTGACAAACGCCGGGTTATTTCACGGCTGGATACTAGGGGTACTAATTTGGGGTAGTTTGGGTTGGCAGGGATATATAGTTGTTTTATTTTACTTTTTAGTTGGTTCGGGCGTGACCCGCATTGGTTTGGCGCAAAAAGAAGCCGAAGGAATTGCCGAAAAGCGATCGGGGGCGCGAGGCCCGGAAAATGTCTGGGGTTCGGCGCTAACGGCGGCGCTGTGTGCGGTGGGGGTAGTCTTAGGAGCATCAATTACCCCATTGTTGCTGTTAGGTTATGTAGCAAGTTTTAGCACCAAGCTATCGGATACCTGTGCTAGTGAAGTTGGGAAAGCTTACGGAAAACGTACTTATTTAATTACTACCTTGCAAGCTGTACCGAGAGGAACAGAGGGAGCAGTTAGTTTAGAAGGGACAATAGCGGGAATAGTTGGATCGATTGCGATCGCAATTGTTGGTTGGGGAGTAGGTTTAATTGACGTATCCGGGCTAGTTTTTTGTGTAATAGCCGCCTTTATCGCCACAAATATAGAAAGCGTGATTGGTGCAACTTTGCAAGCTAAGGTAGATTGGCTAACCAATGAAGTAGTTAATATTTTTAATACATTAATTGGAGCAATGGTGGCGGTGTTACTGGCTCTAGCTTGGCAATGGTTACAGTAGAAATTGTAAATAGAGCCAGCGATCGCTAACTACACTAGCTGTTAACCCACATTATTATCAGGGCTATCAACTGCCGGGAGTGTTAGCTAACCACTAACTTTGGGAATACTTATAAAAATGGCTAATACACTGCTTCAAGTAATCACTTGAGTAGGACTTCAATATTAGTCCTATTTTTCTAGTAAAAGTTTCTCTCAAAGATTTATAAGTATGCAAACAGTTCAAGTTAAGTACAAAGGTCAAGTCAAAGTAAGCACAGGTAAAAATCCTAGAGAGCTATATCCTCATCAGAATGAAGCAATTAAAGCATTGGATCGCAAAAGTAATTTACCTTTTGAGGGCTTGCTAGTTCTGCCAACAGGTGGAGGGAAAACTCTCAATACTGTTCGGTTAAGGTTTGTAATTGCCAATGTTCTGGACAAAACCACGAGAATAGTAGCCTTTCAGCATCTGACAAGTCTCAGTTTTTAGTTATCCGAACCGTATTGGGAAAACTCTAACTGCAATTCACTGGTTACTGCGAAACTTCATTGACAAGAAAAAAAAGGTTTTGTGGATTGCTCATCGTCATGAGTTGCTTGACCAAGCGTTAGAGGCACTAATATTTAGTTCTTACTCTTCTTTATTAGGTAATATTCTAAGTACAGGACAAAAACTGTAGCACTTGCATAAACTCACTCATTTTCTGGTCGAGGTTGAGTAGGATATTACGTAGATGATCCAAGCCATAGCGAAAGATGCTTTTGGCTTTGCGTCCATGCT